>JAKQJH010000159.1 GCA_029561255.1 Bacteroidota bacterium
CCACCGGTACCACCAGTACCCGGCCCTGGTCGATACCGGTATTGAGCATTGTTCTCAATTGTCCCTGTATGCTGGCATTCTCCACAAATGCTTCGATCATGGCCAGGATGGTCATGTTTTTCATCGTGATATCAATCAGACTATTCGTGGGTTTGGTGATATCCACTACAATGGTCGCATCCCCTTCAATATGTTTTAAGCGGTTGGATACCGTTCCCAACCTGGCAGCCCCGGTAAAACCCAATGAACTGATCAGGATCGGATTCTTAAAATCAAGCCCGGCACTCACCCCCAGCTTTCGCAATCCTACTCCCGGTATACCAAAGGGATTGGTCCACTCCGGCAGATCCGATTTGCCATCCGGACCGGGCTTACCGGTCAGCAGGGCACTATTCCCTTTCTTTAACGCGGTCATAAAAAACTCACCACTGATCTTCTGATCCACAGGAGCAAATCCAAAGCTCGCATTGAAGCCCACGAGATCGCTTCCGATCGTAGCCTCGATCTTCCCCCCAATCGTTAACTCAATAGGATTAACGGTACCCAGTCTCATCCCAAATACCACTTCCTTCATGGTGATACTGCTGCCCATGGGTATACTCAGATCCAGGGCGGCATTCATACTCATATTGGTGAAGGTCTCGTTGCAGGTACCTTTCAGTTTGATTGCATTTACTTTCAACAGCTTTGCCAGGTCATCACTCAGTTTTATACTGGAAAAAAGATTAACCCCCTGTTCAACTTTTATTTCTCCTTCCTCTTTTAATGCGGATAGATTGCTGGTCGCGTCTTCGTCTGCCAGGGTAGATATAATCAGCGCTGTCCCGGATAGTTCGATGGCATCCATGGGGGCCAGTACAGCAGCTAACTGTGAAAATTTAAATCCGGCTGGCGGTGCTATGGCAAAAAGCATGGTTGATTTATCTTCCGCCGTAGCCCCGTTAAACTGCAGTTCCGCTTCGCCAAAACTGGTTTGCGCCAGGGCACTGAAATTTTTATTGGTGGGATTAAAACTGGCAGTTAACGAGGATACTTCTTTTGTTTTAATCGCGTCGGGGATATAACGGAGTAACTGATTGGCCTTGTTATCACTCAGGAATGAATTCAGCAATGAAGGCAGACTGAGCCCCGAAGCAGTAAAGGAAAAAAGCAGGTCATCCGGATCAGAAGACATATTCGCACTCAGGTTAACGGGTATCACCCCTACTTTCCCATCCCCGGATACCGTAGCAGATGCTTTCCGTTGCGGGGATGTGGGTTTGTCCAATGTAAATCCGATAGTCATCCCATCAATGGCAAATCCATCAAAGCCTTCTACCGCATAACTGCCGGTGCCGAAATTCAGCATCACTTTACTCAGGCTGTCTCCTTTATCATCAAATTCAATTGATAAATCTTTTATGGAGATCCCTGTTTGCAAGGGGAATGACTTTGGCAAAAAAGAACCGAGGGAGCGCCCAGAAAAAAACTTCAGCAATTTATCCGGAGTAATCGTAGCGGCTTCCGGAAAGCTGGTGCTGATCGATTTAATTTTCCGGTCAGCTGTCATAGCGGCCTTCAGGCCAATATGATCAAATCCAAAAAAGGAAACATTACCACTGGCTTCTTTACCTCCGTCATCTGTAGTACTCAGGCTCAGCTCTCCTAATTGAATACCCACCGCGTCCAGGTAGCGGTTCATGGCATTGGCAATAGCTTGCTTTTCTTCTTCGCCGGCGCCTTTTTTGTGAATAACCGCTGTATCCGCATCATGGCGATTAATTGTATTTGCTGAAGAGGCTTCGCCTGTTAATAAAATAAGTAAAGCAAGGAGGAAAACCCTGGAGGTTTGCATGTTTTGGATGTTGAGGTGAAATGGTGCTCTGAAAATACTGTAATTTGGCGACTCCTTTATAAAATCAGAAAACCAGGTATTTACAGCAATGACCAGGATCGGACTACTTTCAGACACCCACGGTTATTTCGACCCCGCCATCGACACTCATTTCGCTCATTGCGATGAGATCTGGCATGCGGGGGATTGGGGGGTGGGTGCGGGTACTGGTCTGGCCTCTCTAAGTGGCCTGACCAGTACCCGCCACTCCCGCCCTATCCGCGGCGTTTACGGCAATATCGACGACAACGCAATCCGCTCGGTCTATCCCGAACAGCTCGTTTTTACCTGCGAAGAAGTAAAAGTAATGATCCGGCATATCGGCGGTTACCCGCCCCGGTATAACCCGGAAACAAAAAAGGAACTGCTTATTCACCGCCCGCAACTTTTCATCAGCGGCCATTCACATATTCTGAGAGTGATGTACGATGAAAAACTGCAGTGCCTGCATATGAACCCCGGAGCAGCCGGTAAACATGGATGGCATAAGGTCAGAACCCTGATCCGGTTTGTCATTGATGGGAAGGAGATGAAGGATTGTGAAGTGGTGGAGTTGGGGCCAAGATAGGTTTAAGAGGTTTAAAAGGTTCAAGAGGTTTAAAAAGTTCAAGAGGTTTAAGAGGTTGTCACTACTTAGAACAACTTCTTAAACCTCTTGAACCTATTAAACTTTTAGAACCTGCTTACATCCCCGGAAACCACGCTCTCCCCGCTCCAGCTTCCCTGAAGGGCCAGGGAACAGCAACAAGGATAAAGATGAGAGCGATCAACAATAACCAGCCTGTATTCTTATAATTTAATTTTTTTGCTTTCCCTCTGGCCAATGTGATCAATATAATGGCGACTAACATGAGAAGAGGGTGCTCCAAACGATAAAAGCGATATGTAAGATTTCCCATGGAGGATGTAACTCCTTCAGGCAAAGGATTAATTAACCCATATTTTCCCGCAATCCACTGATACAATCCGATCAGCAGCATGGTATGTGCCGCAATCATCAGCCAGAGACTGGTGGATCTGATACTTTCCTTTTTCCCGAAAGCCTGTACTAGGCCAACCAGTAATAAGAGTAAGATTACCCAACGAAGTAAACTATGTAAATGCAGCATACCTGTTTCCATACTGAAAAAATTTAGACAAATATAGGCTTCCCCGATTACACAGACATCTTATTCCTCCCAATCCGCAACAAACACATTCGTATCCCTCGTGCCGCCATTATTCCGGTTGCTGCAAAAAACGATCTTTTTGCCATTGGGGGAGAACATCGGGAAGGCGTCAAAACCTTTGTCCCGGCTGATCTTGGTGAGGTTGCTGCCATCCTCGTTGATGGTATAAAGATTAAACGGAAATCCTCTTTTGTATTCGTGATTACTGGCAAAAATAATCCGCTTGCTGTCAGGCATATAAGCAGGTGCCCAGTTGGCCTGACCATAGGATGTGACCTGGTGTGCATTGCTCCCATCGGCATTAGATACCCAGACTTCCATATTGGTGGGAGCCACAAGATGTTCAGCCAGCAGTTCTTTATACTCTTTGATCTCTGCTTCCGTTTTCGGACGGGAAGCACGCCAGATCAGTTTGGTACCATCCGGACTAAACCACGCACCGCCATCATAACCCAACATATTGGTGATTCTTTTTTCCGAACCGGTTTTCAGGTCCATGATATATAAATCAATATCCCCGTCCTTATCACTCGTGTACAACATTTTCTCCCCATCAGGCGACAAGGTAGCTTCTGCATCGTAACCCTTTGAATTAGTCAGCTGTTTTACGATTTTACCATCCAGATCGGCCATGAAGATATCATAGCTGTCGTATAAAGGCCAGATATAACGATTGCCGTATTTGGCACGGTCAGGTGTAGGCGGACAATCCTTACTACCGAGGTGGGTGGAGGCATAAATAATATGTTTACCGTCTTTTGTAAAAAAGGGACAAGTGGTACGTCCTGTACCCGTACTTACCAGTTTATAGGTAAACGGTTGCCCGGCCTTGGTGGGCACTTTCCCTACAAAAATCTGATCACAATTGATCCCTTCTTTAGGGTTGGTACGTTGAAATACAAGGTATTTGCCATCATAACTCCAATAGGCTTCTGCATTATCCCCGCCAAATGTCAGCTGACGGATATTTTTCAGCCGGGTTTCATCCGGGTAACGGAGGGTATCGGCTGCTGCGTTGGCTGCCGCCATTTTTGATGTGTTATTACAGGCCGGAATAGCCAAAATTGACCCGGCAATGAGTAGTAGCAATGCAATTTTTTTCATACTGATGTGTTTCTTTGGAATCCGGGGCTGTACCGGAGGGTGCAAAGTTATTTTTGTTATTACGTTGGTTTGTCAGCTATTTGTCATACCTCAGCGCCAAAAATAGTAGTTTTGTGCCTTCTAATTAATGATTGACCGAAGATGAACAAGTATGCAAAAATAGGGCCCTTTATTGCCGGAATACTGACTTTGATCAGTGCCTGTACTGATCGTAATGATGGTGCAACAACGTTTGAAAGTTTATTGTCTGGCCCGCCCTACAGCGCCCTGACGGACAGTATTAAAAATGACCCTAAAAAAGATGAACTCTATTTCCGCCGGGCAATCCAGCTTAATTCGAATCAACAGCCCGAAGCCGCGCTGGCCGATTTCCGCAAAGCCTGGGAGCTGAAAAAGAATGAACAATATGCCCTGGGCATCGGCTCCCTCCTTTTGGAATCCAAACCGTCCGAAGCCCTGGTCTTTCTCAAAGAAGCATTAACCGTACTTCCTGAAAGCCTCCTGCTCAACCTGACCCTGGCCCGGAGTTATGACAACCAGGGCAAAACAGAAGAAGCTCTCCAACTGATTTCCGGCCTCTTAATCAGGAATCCCGAACAGGTAGATCTTCTGAAAATGAAAGCCAACCTGCTGGGAAAAAAGGGAAATATTCCCGAAGCCATCAGTCTGCTGGAGAAAGCCTACAACCTCACCCCTTATGATGTGGAACTGAATTATATACTGGCCCTTCAATATGCTGAATCAAAAAATTCACGGGTGCTGGATTTATGCGATTCACTCGCCAGGGCGGATTCGTTGGGCGAACATGCAGAACCCTATTATTACAAAGGCATTTATTACACAGCAATCAATGATAAGAAAAAAGCCCTCCTGGCTTTTGATGAAGCAATCAAACATGACTATACTTATTTTGAAAGTTATATCGAAAAAGGGTCCATCTTGTTTGAAATGAAAAATTTCACCGATGCCCTGAAGGTCTTAAACCTGGCGCTCACCATCTCGCCCAAATACCCCGAAACCTATTATTGGATCGCCAAATGCCAGCAGGCACTCGGACAGAAGGAAGAGGCGAAACTGAACTATCAACGGGCTTTTAGTTTAGACCAGAGTTTTACTTCAGCACGGGATTCGGCTAATAAGTTGAAGTAGTCAGATCAATTAGCCAATGTGCCAATATGCCAATGTGCCAATTGGGGAAGAGTAAAATAATTTAACCTTACTTCACAATAGGTAGCAGCTATATTTAAGAAAGCAAGCCTCCCTATTTACAACAAGTACATCTAAGAAGGTTTTTGTATATTTAAATTTGATTCTTCTTTGGCTTCTTGGCATCTTGGCTTCTTTGTTCTTTTTTGGCATCTTGGTGTCTTGGCATCTTGGCTTCTTGGTTCTTTTTTTGGCATCTTGGCTTCTTGGTTCTTTTCAACAAGTGTTTCAAAAACCGTAAATTTGCCACGCAAATCACCTAAATATGCCAATCATTGCCCCTTCCCTTTTAGCCGCTAACTTCCTAAATCTCAGCAATGAATGCGAAATGCTGAATAAAAGCGAGGCCGACTGGTTTCACCTGGATGTAATGGACGGGCGGTTTGTACCAAATATCAGTTTCGGGCCGATGATCATTGAGTTTATCCGCAAAGCCACCACCAAAACCTGCGATGTACACCTGATGATCGAAGAACCGGAGAAATATGCCGAAGAGTTTAAAAAAGCCGGGGCCGATATCCTGACCGTGCATATCGAAGCCTGCCGTCATTTGCATCGTAATATTCAACAGATAAAATCATTGGGGATGAAAGCCGGCGTGGCCCTGAACCCGCATACCCCTGTGGCCGGTTTAGCCGATATCCTGCATGAGATTGACCTGGTCTGCCTGATGAGTGTGAACCCGGGCTTCGGCGGACAAAAATTCATCCCCTTTACCCTGGAAAAGATCAAACAGTTGCGGAAAATGATCACCGACCGCGGGCTGAATGTACATATCGAGATCGATGGCGGGGTGACCCAGGAAAATGCCCAATCGATCCTGGATGCAGGTGCCGATGTGCTGGTAGCCGGCAGCACCGTTTTCAAAGCCCCCGACCCGATCGGAATGATCCATCAGCTGAAGCAACTATCCTGATATTCCGGTTGTCATACACTTTATGCGCCTTCTCCTGACCTTCCTGATTGGTAGTTTATTGATCGTCTCCTGCGGTTCCACCCCTTGCGGGCCTGCCGAACTGAATTTCCGGCTGGTTGGCTTTTCCAATTCGGAAACAGACACCATGATCGTTCACCGGCTGAAAAAAAACAGCAATGAAGTTATAAGCCGGGTGGAATATAATCCCTCCAACCCTGTAAGATTTGAGCATATCAATGATACCTCCATTTTGGTCGCTTACCAGTCAGACCTCTTAATGCGCAGCAATTTTGATTACCAGATTGAATTTCCGGTGGCCAACCGCAGTTTCCTTATCACCGGAATTAACGAGATGATCTCGTATAGTAAATCCCGTGGCTTATTCAGCAACACCAAAGAGTATTGCATGAATACCATTTCCAATTGCCGGGTAGATGGAATGTTGCAATCCGTACTGCAATTCCCAAACACGATCTATCTCAGAAAATAAAGGACAGAACCCTTTCACCTGCACTGAACTCTTCGTATCTTGTCGTATCATTTTCTTATGAAAATAAGCAACCGCCATTCCGGGCTGACCATACTCTTCCTGCTTCTCACCCTGCTCTGTTTTTCTCAGAAAAAATATGCTTTTGTATCCGGTAAAGTGGTGGATGATAACGAAAACCCATTAACCAAAGTGTCCGTAGTCATACTTGGTCAGTCCAATGGTATTACCACCAATGATTCGGGTTATTTCCGGATCCGGGTGGAAGCCGATAAAGCCTTTGCCCTGATTTTCAGTTATGCCGGCCGCCGGGCCGAACAAAAAAATTTCCTCCTCAGTGAAGGGGAAGAAGAAACGGTCACGATCCGCCTGGAAAAAAGCGAAAACACCTTGCAGGAAGTCATTGTCTCCGATCAGCGGGACCGGCGCGAAACCGGACTGATACGACCCAATCCCAAAACCATTCTCAATCTGCCCTCCGCCATTACCGGTGTGGAAAGCCTGATCAAAATATTTGTAGGTTCCAATAATGAACTGACCTCCCAGTACTCGGTACGTGGGGGCAGCTATGATGAGAACCTGATCTATGTAAACGATTTTGAAGTGTTCCGGCCGTATCTCGTACGGAGCGGACAACAGGAAGGACTGAGTTTTATCAACCCCGAAATGGTCCGCAATATCAGTTTTTACAATGGCGGTTACCAGGCCCGGTATGGTGATAAAATGAGTTCGGTGCTGGATATTCAGTATAAACGACCTAAAAAATTCGGCGGATCGGCCTATGTGGGGATACTGGAACAAGGCCTGCAACTGGAAGGGGCTGGTAAGAATAATAAATTCAGTTACCTGCTGGGGGCACGTAACCGTAGCAACCGCAACCTGCTGAGCCGGCAGGATACCAAGGGAAATTATGTGCCTTCTTCGGCCGATTTCCAGGCCTTACTTCACTATCAGTTCAGTAATAAATGGCAGGCGGAGTTATTGAGTAATATTTCACAGACAAAATTTACCCTGATCCCGCAATTCAGTCAGCTCACCACTTCCGTTTTCTCGCCAATATACAGCGCCACCCTGGGCGTGGATATATTTTTTGAAGGAAGGGAAAAAGACCAATACCAGACCAATATGCTGGGCTTTGCCCTGATCAACCAGCCCACTAAAAGACTCCGCTTAAAATGGATGGCTTCCCGCTTTGCCAATGATGAATCAGAAAATATAGATATTACCGGAGCGTATTTGTTTGGGGACCGTGATTTTGATAAACGGAATCCCACTTATGGACTAATCGTGAATCCGCTTGGAGCCGGGGTGTACCAGAACTGGGCCCGGAATGAACTAAACATTGAAAACTGGAATATCTCGCATAAAGGAAACTATGACCTGGGCAAACATGCCTGGCAATGGGGGCTGGGTTATGATAAAAGTAAGATCAATGACAAGCTGAATGAATGGGAGTTCCAGGATTCTGCCGGCTATGCCCTGCCCTACCAGCCCAACCTGCTTCAGTTAAGCAAGGTTATTAAATCAAATGCGTCACTCGATATCAATAAATTCTCCGGTTATATACAGGATAACTTATTACTCGGTGATTCGGCCCATTCCTTTACGGTAACGGCCGGGTTACGTTTCAATTACAATTCACTCAACCAGGAATTCCTGCTTTCTCCCCGGTTAGGAGCCAGCTGGAAACCGGCTTCTAAAAAAGATATCGTATACCGCGTGGCCCTCGGCGCATACCATCAGCCGCCCTTCTACCGGGAGTTACGCCGTTACGATGGTACAGTAAACTCCGATCTGAAAGCACAGAAAAGCTGGCAAGCCGTGGGTGGCTTTGATTATAATTTTATCGGGTTGAACAATCGGCCCATGCGCTGGACCACGGAAGCCTATTATAAAAGCATGAGCGATGTGGTACCCTATGATGTGGACAATGTACGCATACGTTATTTCGGGGAAAATGTAGCCAAGGCCTATGCCACCGGCATTGAAATGCGGCTGCATGGCGAACTGGTGCCGGATGCCGAAAGCTGGGTCAGTATCGGCATTATGAAGAGTGCCGAGAATATTGAAGGGGATCATTATTACCGGTATAAAAATGCGGCGGGAGAATTCATCACCGCTCAGACAACGGACCAGGTGGTAACGGACAGTTCCCGTTTTGATGTAGGTTGGTTACGTCGTCCTACGGACCGGCGGATCACTTTTGGCATGTTCTTCCAGGATTACCTGCCTACCAATAAGAACTTCAAGATGTTCCTTAACCTGCTTTATGGCAGCAACCTTCCTTACAATATTCCGGGAGCCGTGAAATACCGGAATGCAGCCGTGATCGAACCCTATATCCGGGCCGATATCGGATTCAGCGCCTTGTTGGTGGACGATGACCGAAGCAAACGCAGGAGTCATTCACCCTTCCGCAATTTTGATAATATATGGGCCAGCCTGGAAGTATTCAATATCATTGATCGGGCTAATATTATCTCTTACCTCTTTGTAAAAGATTTTTCTAATACAGTCTACCTTATGCCCAACCGTTTGACGCCACGTTTGTTGAATTTCAAGATCGTAGCCCGTTGGTAAAGATTTCTACGTACGCATACTTATAGGTATTAAAAATTAACCCTGATTTCCGGAATAAAGAGCTGAAATGACTACCATCATTCGTTGATCCCTTTTTACTTTTGTGGTGGACAAAGATCCAATCCCTATGAAAGAAATATGAGCCCCGTATCCTCTGTATCAATCAACTTCTATACCACTTCAGGGCCATATAACTAGCCCCGGTTTATGACCGGGGTTTTTTAATTCCGCTTCGGCGTGGATTAGAGAGAGAGACTTCCTGTTTAACCAAAATCATACTGCCAGTCAAAAGAAAACTGTACATTAATTCCTTGAAACTTTTCCTTTTTAAATAGCGTAAGGATTTTAACATCCGGTCACCATGAAAAAAATAATTAAAAAAACGTTGAAGGCCCTGCTTTGGTTAACCGGCACTATCCTGGGAATATTATTACTTTATATTTTATTCAATCTGAATATTTTTTATAAAACAAAGCCGCTTACTCCGGAAAAACGCAACAGCATGGTATCGGCTGTTATTAAAGACAGTACTGACCCGTTCCGTTTTATCGCAGATAAATTCGACAAGCATACGGTTGTTTTCCTGGGAGAACTCCATAAGCGTAAACAGGATCTCTTATTTTTCAACAACCTGATCCCTTATCTATACCGGGAAAAGAAAATCACTATAATCGGTTGGGAATTCGGAGCCGCTGAATATCAGCTGGAAGCGGACAGTGTGGTTACAGCATACGAATTTGACCGCAAAAAAGCTATAGCCATCATGCGAAAATCGATGTACGCCTGGTGCTATGAAGAGTACCTGGCCATATTCAACACAATATGGCAATTAAATAAATCTATTCCAGAGGGACTGGAAAAAATCCGGTTTCTGCAACTGAACAAGCCGTATAACCCCAGGCGTTTGTATTCTTCAGACCCTGGCATCCGCCAGGAGGAAGCAAAAAGAAATTTTGACAACACCCTTCCCGGCATCGTGGAGAAAGAAGTAATTCAACCCAATAAGAAAATACTAATTTATTGCGGCCTTCATCATTCGCTGACAAAATTCCAGACTCCAAAATTCCTTTTTATAAAAGACAAAGGGCGGGCCGGTCAGCAACTATTTGAAAAATATCCGGAGAAGGTTTACCAATGTTGCCTGCTTTCTCCATTTCCACCCCGGTGGTTTGTGTATAATGAACTGACCCGCAAAGAAAATTATAGTTACGTTTTCCCTTTTGAGGGAGTATTCAATCAACTCTATGATACCTTAAAAAGACCTTTTGCCGTAAATAGCAGTAACCCTTTATTCGCAGAGCTGAAAGATCATAACAGTTTTTATGCGTTTGACACCTGGAGAGGAATTAAACTCCGCAATTTCAGTGACGGCTTCATTATGCTTGAGTCATTTGATAAAACTGAACCGGTTTCACTGATCCGGGATTGGGTAACCAGCCAGGAAGAGACTGAAGAAGTAAAAAAAATACTGCCGGAGACCGTATCAAAAGATATTAAATCCCCGGCTGAACTGATGCAATATATCAGCCCGGAAAATAATACCAGGGAGTTGCAGGCGCTGCACCAGATCAAAAAATTCTGGGAGGAGTAACTGTTTTCAGAACACCCTTGCCAAAAAACATGTACAAATCAGGAGCCCGACAAGTGCTAAAATCAAAAATTATCTACCTTTATCCTATACACAAAAAACCTATCAAATGAAAATTGCCCTTAGCCTTTGCCTGCTTTTAACCAGCCTTTCGCTTTCTGCCCAGTTTGTTGCAAAAATGGAAATCAAAGAACCCATCAAAGGACTTTGCAATGAAAAAGACGTGTATGCTATTTTACCAATAGGAGACCAGAAAGAAGCCATATGCCCGGTAAGTGAAGAGGAAATTGCCAGGCGGCTTGACTCAACGGTTGTTTTCCTGAAAGAACACCAGGATTTTAAAGGGAAAGGGATGGTCAGTGTAATTATTAACTGTAAGGGAGAAGTAGTGAAATGTGAAATGGATAATAAGACAAAATATCCTGAGTTGGATAAACAAATAGTTGCTGTTTTTGCTGTTCTGGGTCAATGGAAAGCCGGAAAGATCGGAAAGAAGGAAGTAGACTCTGTGAAGTTGTTCAGTTTCGAGATTAAAAACGGAAAAATCAGCCTGAATTGAGCCATCCGCATCAATACCTGAAACTGCTGGTTGTTATGATGACCAGTACTTTCATCACGCAACAGGCATTCGGACAGCTGTTCCTTTTCAATTCCAATAAACGAACCGACACTTCGATATGGCTGATCCGGAATAAATCAAAAGGGATCATACCCGGCAACAGCACTTACTTTGCCGCAGCGGTCAATTTTGCCCGTAGCCGGGAAGCCGAATTCAGTATTGGCCGGTCGAATATCATCAGGAGCGATTACTCGAGAGGGATCGTTCAATCCAATATAAGCACATGGGGTTTCAGCTGTGCATTTTCGAAATGGGCAGGCCAGGACCAGTATACCGGAAAATTTTTCCTCGAACATATCAAAATCCCACCGTTCTTGTTGGGTAATTTTGTGCTGCGCACCGATTATTCGGTCAACTTTACCAATAAACAACAGTACCTCCGCCCTTCACTGGGTGTCACTTTGTTCTACGCAGATCTGCTCTACAGTTATTCATTCAAAACGGCCGGGCCAGGTATCAATCAATACCGGCATGGTTTTACATTAAGGTCAAAGTTCTATGCCAGCCGGAAAAAGGCCGAATGGAATTATCATATCTGGAAAAAAGAAGTATGGGCCAGGTATTTAAGAATGACCTATAAGCTTTAATATTTCTGAATGAAAAACACTGAGCCATTTTTGTCTTTCACTACCCGCCAGGCCGGTTTGACACAAACAACGCAAACATGAATAAAATTGTTGTACTATTCTTTCTGCTTTGTATCGGGCTCATTCTCCTGATAATTACGATGCAGACCAGCCACTCGAAAGATGGCGAGTTCAGTGGTGGCCTGCTTATATTGTATGGTGGTTGTGTTATACTTTATTATAACCGGAAAAAAGAGAAGCAAGAAATGGCCGGGCTCCGGTTCAGGGGACTGGTGACCGGAATCCTATGTGTGGTGGCCGGATTATACCTGATCCTGAATTTTTTCTTTCCCCAATAACCTTTTCTTCTTATGATTTGATTCAGGCTTACGCAACACCGGACCTGATAAAAAATCCCTAATTTAGAAGTGAAAGCAAGCACAAATTGTACAAATATATGGTGATTGCTTTGACCCGCCTATCACAAAACAACTGCCATGCGACTGTATCTGCGATTCCTTTTTCTGTTTATTTTGCCAGCTTCGGTTTCAGCTCAATCTTTTTCTTTCCCGGACTGGTCACTGCAGCTGAGCAACAACGGAGCGATCACCGAATTGATGGATAATCATACAGGCCGGAATCATGTGGTACCCGGACAACCCACTCCACTCGTTTCCATAGAAACAAAAGACAGCCTTTTATTGCCAGTCAGCGCCAGGTATGCCAACCACAAAGCATTTCTTTCCTATGAGGGGGGCATCGTCATAACAATAAACATATCCCAACGTAAAAACCACCTGACCCTTGAAGTAACAGATGTAAAAAACGAAGACCGGATCGATGCCCTGATCTGGGGACCTTACCCCAACCGTCTTGGTCAATCGGTAGGAGAAACCATCGGAATCGCACAGAATGATACATTCACCTTGGGATTGCAGGCATTAAACCTCAAAACCCTGGGCGGCTTTCCCTGGAACGATAATGATCACCTGCCACAGCTGGATGCCCTTTCCCAACCCGGCTATGAAAATTTTGATACCCCGAAGAAATTTGTCCTATACTCCGTAGAAGCGGCCCGTCCTACCTGGTTTGGAAGTTCGCTGCAGGCTTATACCCGTAACCGGAATAAAGACCGGGTGATCGCGAACTGGGGTTATGAAACTTACACCTCCCCTGCCTATAAAGATGGAGGTATCAAGGGCTCTAAAATTGCCTTGTTTGGCTGTCCCACGGCCGAAACACTGAATCGAATTGAAGAAATTGAACTCAGTGAAGGACTCCCTCATCCCACGATCAATGGCCAATGGATAAAGAAGTCACCTGTGATCAATTCTTCATACCTGATCATGGATTTTACGGAAAGCAATATGGACAGTTGTATTGATGTGGTGAAGAAATCCGGATTGCATTATCTCTATCATGGTCATCCTTTCAGCGACTGGGGACATTTTAATTTAATCCCGGAACAATTTCCCCTCGGATGGGCCGGCATGAAAAAATGTGTACAGCAGGCAGCGCAAGCAGGCATTTATACCGGCACTCATGTACTCTCCAATTTCATAACAACCAATGATGCCTATATAACACCCGTTCCGGATAAACGGTTGGCAAAGGCCGGTAGTACAAAGATCCTGCAGGCAATAAGTGCTACGGATACCAGTATTGAGATCGCGGACCCATTATTCTTCAACCAGCATAAAAACGATAATCTGCACACGGTGGTCATCGGTAATGAACTGATACGGTACAGCACGGTTACAGATAAAGCACCCTGGAAACTGAAAGACTGTGTAAGAGGTGCCTTCAGTACAACGGCCGCTGCACATCCAAAAAACGAAATGATCTCTAAGCTGGCCGATCATGGCTATAAAGTATTCCTGGGGAATGCGGAACTGAACCAGGAGATCGCCCGGAAGATCGCTTCCTTTATGAATTATACAGGTGTAAGAATGCTGGACTTCGACGGACTGGAAGGCAATCACTCTTCCGGTTATGGCAACTATGGAGAAGCTCAGTTTGCCCAGGCCTGGCTGGATAGTCTGCAGCCCGCTATCAAAAATCATTTTTTACTTGGGGCCAGTCGCTCCGGTCATTATTTCTGGCATATCTATTCCCGGATGAACTGGGGCGAGCCCTGGTATGCCGGTTTCCGGGAAAGCCAGACGGAGTATCGGTTATTCAACCAGAAATATTAT
Source organism: Bacteroidota bacterium (assembly GCA_029561255.1). Lineage (GTDB taxonomy): Bacteria > Bacteroidota > Bacteroidia > Chitinophagales > Chitinophagaceae > JJ008. Next base: position 14,304 of record JAKQJH010000159.1, read on the forward strand.
AAACGCAACCTGATGCCCGGAATGCTGGGCTGGTTTAAAATGACGGCCTCCACCACAGTAGAAGATATCGAATGGCTGATGGCGAGGTCCGCTTCCTATAACGCCGGTTTTGCCTTTGTAACGGATCTGAATACGGTAAGACAAAACGGAGCCAGTGAGGAGATCTTCTCCATCCTCAACACCTGGGAAAATGCCCGGCTGGAGGGAAAGTTTTCCCCGGAGTGGATGGAACGGATGAAGCCTCTGGAAAATGAATTCAAACTCAAAAAAACAGCAACCGGCGAATTATGGATTACACCGGTCTACTCCAATAAATTTACGCATACAAAAAAAGTACTTCAACCCGGTCAACCAGCTTATAGTACATACTTCATTGAAAACAAAGCCGGGGACCAACCCCTTCGCTTTATTATCACCGCCCTGGATGAATCCGTTTCCGGAATCCGGATTGAACTGAATGGCGCTAAGACACTGGAGATTCCCGTCATTTTAGAAAAAGGACAAACCCTGAAATATACGGAGGGTTCCGAAGCCCTCATGTATGATAATCACTGGCAAATAGTCCGGAAGATTCCCGTTAAGGCATCCTTGCTTCAATGCACTGCCGGCAAACATCAGGTGCAAGTGGATGCCCGGTTTGAGGGAACGAATGAAACGCCCAAACTAAAACTCGAATTCCTTTTCTTTGGTCCGGCAGAGAAACTGGAAAAATAAATTAGCCATGAAAGCGTATATCGCCATTCCTTACCAGGGCAGAAAAGAGATACGGGAAGAACTGGATACTATAACCAGTATTTTGAATCAATGTGGAGTCAGTTCATTCGTATTTGCAGATCAGTACTCATTCAAAGCGGAAGAAGAAAAGGAGATGATGCAGCAGGCCATGGAAGCAATCAGTCAATCGGATTGGCTGATTGCGTTTGCTTCCGAAAAAGCCATCGGCATTGGTATCGAAGCCGGCTATGCCAAAGGAAAAGGTAAACCCGTAATTTATATCAGGCACATTGAAGCTGAACATTCCACCACCCTCTCCGGCATCAGTGATTATCAAATTATCTACGTCGATTTGCAGGATTTAGCACAAAAACTAATAGATATAGTTGAGCACTTATAATTATAGCAACCAAACCCCATGCTTTCTTCTGAAAAACTAACTGCCTACTACTTCATCCTTCGGCAGGCCTGCCTGTCCGGTAGGCAGGCTCAGGATGACAACTACATTCTGCCGACTGCCTACTGCCTACTGCCTCAACGCCATTTATTCCTGAACCGATCCCAACTCGTCAATCCGATCTTCACCTGCACAGGATTATTAAATTTATTCGCGGCAGAACCCACCACATACAAACCAAGTTTGACGCGGGCCAGGGGGTTGAATGGCCATTTGAATACCCGTTCCACCCCGGCAAAGAATTCGAAATAACGCAGGGCTCTCTCGCTGGTGAAGAGGAAGCCCCCTCCTGCGATCTCCTGGAGTTTGAGTTTTTTCAGGAAGGGAATTTTATTTATGAGGGCCCCGTTGAATTCATGGAGCAAGTTGCCCTGGAAATAACGGTCGAAAATCGGGAAAGTGGAGTCCAGTGCCTGGAAGGCCTTTTGAGGATTCTGGAAAAACAACGGATCGCCCTGGCGCATAAATTTATAATCGATAATACGCAGGTCTTTGGTGTTAAAAAAGTCACCGGTCTTAATGATATAAGAGGTATTCCCCATCACCCCAAAGTTGATACTCTGCTCCAGTCCCAGTTCGAGGTAGTCAAAATTGATTTCACTTTTAATAAGTCCGGGGATTCCTTTTTTCCAGATAATATAGAATGTCGGCCATTTAGAACCAAGAAAAATCTTTTCTTTCGGTTCGCGGATATATTTCAGTCCCGGGGTGAGATAAAGCTTGATCTCATTATACGTGGCATTATACGGATCGAAGTTAACCGGTGGTTCATTGGGAATACCAAAAATACTATCGGCGTTATTGCCCACTTTATAATCGGAGACGGAACGGCGGAAAGCCACTTCAAAACGATTCATCAACCGGACCCCGTTGATGATTTCCAGTTCATGACTGGCTTCAAAGGACGTATTCAGATAAATATTACTCCGCTTCAGCACATTCACCCAGGCATCACCGGGATAGATGAATTCGAAATTCCGTCCGGCGGTGAAATTGAACTGTCCCTGGTTAAACGGATTATATTTTCTTCTTAACCCGATGGTGCCATTCAGGTCCCGGTTTCGGAATCCATAGTTCAGGTCGGCTTCCAGGGAGAGGTTCTTACGAGAGGGATAGGTTTTGCGGTAGGCGCCCGCTACTTTTAACCGGGCACCCCCAAAGGCAATCGGCTGGATCAGGGAAGTAATGGGAGGCAGTATCCACATCCGTTCCTTCTTATGATCATTGAAAGTTTGTCCGAAGATCAGCATCTTGGTCCAAGTGATTTTATTCAGTATCCGGTCAATGGAATCGAGATAAGATTCACTCCGCATATACTGATACACACTGTCCTGATAACGGATATATTTGGCCTGCTGGACCGACATCGGCTCAGTTCGTACGGTACGCCAGAACAAGGAATCTTTTTCATACGCCTGCTGGGTGGTGGTACTGACTTCATTGCCGAAATGTCCTCTTTTGAAATTCTTTTTCAGGTCGTAACCCGAATAGACAGCGATGGTTTCGCCATAAAGGCGTCCGCCCTTCACTTTGGTATAATAGTTAAACTGCTGCCGGGTAATCATCCGGGCACTGTCACCTACATTACCATAATCCTGTTTTACTTCCATATAGTCAAACTCCGGCATATGGGCAGAGGGTATCCTGAATTCGGAACTAAAAACGGTCCATGTACTGTCCTGTATCCTTATCTCCCCTTCGATGGTTGCATTACTCAACTGGCGCGGCCGAATGGCAATCGTGTAAATCTTGGGTTTAACAGTCCGGTCGATTTTGATTGTCTTGAACTTATACGCCACAAGTCCACTGTAACTCAAAGGCGATACGAAGGGAATTTTTGACACCGGCGGTGCCTGTATCAGGTTGTTGAATATATAAAAGTCGCCGTCTGTTGTGGTCAGGTAAAAGAGGCTTTCTTCCCGCCCTCCCCGCTTATTCACGCCAACGCGTTCCTCCCGGATTTGTCCGCCGGCACTCTTGTCGAGATGCAGGGACACTTCAGTCATGGACATTCCGTCAAAATTCTCCCGTTGTACACTATCGGTTTCTTCGGGCTTTTTTCTTTTCACCACCCCTGAATCCATCTGGAAGGCGCGGATATAGACATTCACGGAATAGGAGCCGATTGCATTCAGAATCGGTTCTTTGTTTTTGATCACATTCCGGACCAATTCTTCTGCCCGGTCCCGGGTTTTGACTTTGAGTATCACTTCCCCCAGGCTGGGGCCCTCATCAATTTCCATCATCACATTTTCCACTACATCTTCATTATTGATATAAAAAGTGACGATTCTTGTTTTAAATCCCACCATGCTCACTATGAGGTCATATTTACCCCTTTCCAGGAAAAAACTGAAAGAGCCATCATCTTTGGTAACCGTTCCTTTACGGAGTTCCTTTACTTCCACGCTGGCCAGCTGCAGGGGTTCCTTTTTATTATCCATCACCACCCCGGATACTTTATACAACTGTGCGCCTGCTATAGTAGTAGTCAGGAGAAAGAGGAGGAGAAAAAGGGGTTTAGTGGTCATCTTCAGGGTAAGCATTACAGGTTAAACTACAAATGTTGCAATTTGTAACGGCATATCCTGACGCATGGATGCATTTTAGCTTTTTTTAACATCCCGGGCACCGGGCAGGGGTCTATACCTTATTGCCTTGCAAAAATAGCTGATTATTTTGCTTATTGTCCGATAACCGGTAGGTGATCCTTTCAGAGTGGAATAGTTACTGTGAGTTTAAACCCCTTTCCCGGAGCCGTATCAATTTGTAATGAGCCTCCGTAAATGCTGACACGACCGCGCATATTCCGGATGCCGATACCATCGGTACTCTTTCCGGGCTCCATTCCTGACCCGTTATCCTTAATGATAAGCTGAATCGTGGATTGTTTCATTTGCAGGATGATGTCCACCCGGGTGGCCCGGGCATATTTAATGATATTCGTGCATTGTTCCTGGGCAATCCGGTACAGGGTGATTTTCCGTTTATCATCAACCCGTTCTTCCGTGAATCCTTTACGGCTGAAAGACACTTTAATAGGTTGCTGGTAAAACATACCATGAGCCAGGCTGGACAGTTGTTTAGGCAGGCTCATCAGTTTCATATCCGGAGTTGCCAGGGAATGTGACAACTTCCGGTTTTCTTCAATGGCCCTTTGTATGTTCTGAATACTGTTGTCAAGCACATCCCGGTATTTTTCCGGATCTTCTGCCACCACGGCCAGGATCAGCTTTGTTCCGACGAGAATCTGATTTACATTATCATGCAGCTCCTGTCCCAGGAAGTTCCGTTCCTTTTCCTGCGCATCCAGGGCGGTTTCCGTTATGCGGATCTGTTCGCCTCTTTCCCGTTCTTTAAGTTCCTGTTCCAGTTTTCGCTTTTCAGTTATATCATTCCGGATCGCCAGAAACTGAGTGGGCTGCCCCTTTTCATCGAGGAAGGGAACGATGGTGGTATCGGCCCAGTGCAGGGAGCCGTCCTTGGCTTTATTGCAAACATCCGCTTTCAGCACTTTACCTTTCCTGATCGAGGTCCAGAATTCTTTCCAAAAATCACGGGAATGCATACCCGAATTCAGGATTTTGTGATTCACGCCGATGATTTCTTCTTTGGAATATCCGTATAATCGTACAAAATTATCATTCACATGCGTAATATTACCGGTTGGATCTGAAAATGAAACAATAGTTGCCTGATCAATGGCATATTTATACGCTGAAATTTCCTTTATGCTTTCCTGCAGTGCCAGTTCCGCTTTATTGCGGTCGGTAATATCTCTCCAGACGGTATAAAACAACTGCTTCCCTTTGACCAGTATCGGGGTCAGCATGACTTCCACGGGAAAATCAGATCCATCGGCTTTCCGGTGTATCCATTCGAACCGGTTATATCCTTTTTCCAGGGCTTCGCTGATCAGTCGCTTTGCTTTAACAGACGACAATTCTCCATCGGGTTGTTTCTTAGGTGAAATCTTCCAGGGAGGTTGTAACAGGAATTCATCCCTTGACGAATAGCCTAATAAAGAGACCGTAGCATCATTACAGTCTATGAAATTCCGGCCATCCAGCAAAAGAATGGCTTCATTGGATTCATGGAACAGCCGGTTAAAGGCTTCTTCACTTTCCACCAGTTCCTGCTGGGTACGTTTGAGGGTGGAGATATCAGTACCCATTCCTACGATACAGGGAATTCCTTCATAGATCAACGCCATGGAATTGATGTAAAGCGGGACTTTCCGTTTATCCTTGGTGGTCAGGATCACATCCGCACCGGGCATTGTTTCATGGAAGTGATGACTGATCCTGGCTTTTACTTTTTCCTTTTCCTCTCCTTCGTAAAAATCAAGAGGGTGCATCTGGCGGATCTCAAAAGCATTGTACCCGGAGATCGTTTCAAAATTTTTATTCCAGCGCAGGAATTTACCATCCCGCGTATAGAGATAAAATACGCCCGGCATTTTCTGGATCAGTGAATCCGAGAGCATTTTTTCAAACTGCAATTTCTCTTCGATCAGTTTTTGCTGGGTAATATCCACATAAGCCCCGATTACCCGGACCGGATGTCCTTCTTCATTGCGGATCACATAGGCCCTGTCGAGTACGGTACCCCAGGTACCATCGGGCAACTGATACCGGAAATCGTCCTGCCAGGAGTCGATCATGTTTTTACGGATCCGTTTTAACCGGCTGACGATTTTGTCGCGGTCGTCCGGATGCACTTTCCGGATCCAGTCCGGGAGCGGTGGTACCGGTCCGGACGGATCATAACCCATCATGTTGAAATAGGCCTCATTCCACCACATCGTATCATTTACAATATCCCATTCCCATACCGCGTCATTGGTAGCCTTCGATAGTAGCTGTATTCGTTCATTGAATTGCCGGATCTGCCCCTCACTTCTCCGGTAATCACTGATATCATGAAAAATCAGGCTGATCATTTTTTTCTCCCCGGCATCAAACATTACCGAGGAAGAAAACAAGACAGGGAACCTGGATCCGTCTTTATGGATCATATAGACTTCGCTGATGGCATAACCATGTTCTTTTCGTCTTTGCAGATGCGCCGCCCAGGCGGGATCAGACACATCTACCAGGCCGTTTTTCCCACGTGCATTCATTTCTTCCTCGGTCATTCCAAACATCTGCTGGGCCGACTGATTGGCTGACACCACCCCGCCATCCTCTGTGCCAATGATGATCCCGTCCATACTACGGTCAAAGAAAGTCCGGAGTTTATTCTCACTTTCCTGCAATTTCAACCGGGCATTTCGTTCTTCATGAATATCCCTGAAATTGATGGATATCACTTCCACATCTTTAATGTGAAGCAGGTTGGAGAAAGTACTTTCAATATAATGCCAATCTCCGTCCTTATACCTGAACCGGTATTGAGTAGTGACTACTTTTCCGGGTTCGTTGATCAGTTCCTGCAGCATCAGCAGCAACCCGGGCAAATCTTCCGGATGGGTGAAGATATCCGGATCCACTCCTATTATTGGATCATCCAGGTACCCGGTGATCCGGCGGGCGGAATCACTGACAAATTTGAATTTGAAGTTTTTATCCAGTAGTATGATTCCGCTTGAGGAATTTTCAGCGATTTCCCGGAACAATGTCTCGCTTTCCGCCAACCGGATCTGTGCATCCCGGCGTTTAGTAATGTCAATAAAAGACCCGAACATACAGGCGGGCGTTCCCTTATCGTCGAGAATTACATTGGCGGCAAATTCAACAGGGAAAAGCGATCCATCCACCCGCTTGGCCATATCCTCACCACGGGCAGCCCCTTCTGTACGAAGTTTTGCCATGGACTGATATACAACATCCCCATGGAAGACTTCAGCCAGGTTTTTTCCAATCAGTTCTTCACTGCTTTTCGCCCCCCACATTTTAACGATTGCCGAATTTACATAGGTAATATTCCCTTCAAGGTCTGCCATGCCAATTCCGCTGAGTGTACCTTCAATGGCCAGTCCTTTGAGCCGGAGTTCACTTTCCTTCTGTACCCGGTCTGTTATATGTTCATGAATCCCGATAATGCGTTTTGCTTTTCCGGCAGCATCGCGATCCGTCACTTTACCGGTAAACCGGAACCACTTCAATTCTCCATTCCGGCAAACCACCCTGAATGTGGCATCAAATGAGGGCAGGACCCCTTTGAGTGTTTGAATAAATTTATTAATCACGGAAGCCTGATCCTCTTTATTGATGGCATTTAACCAGAAATCGGGACTGGCCAGATCCGTTTCATTTTTATAGCCTGTCTGTTCACGGGTTTTGGCTGATATAAAGGCGCTGTTCATTTCAAAGTTCATTTCCCAAACCCCGAGCTCGCTGGTATCCAGGGCCAGCTTCCAGCGTAATTCATTTTCTTTGATCGTGTTTTCTGCCTGTTTCCTTTCGGTAATGTCCCGCATAAACGAAACATAATTACTCCCGGTCAGCCGCCGGGTGGTGGTTTCAATAAATATTCCACGGCCATCTTTGCGTCTGAAATAGCGCTCATTGGTTACCGTAACTCCCATAGCCAGTCCCTTGTATCGGGGAGGATTCTGTTCTATTTCCTCCGGAAACGCGATGTCCGTTACTTTCATCTGTAAAAACTCTTCTTTGGAGTATCCTAATAATTCGGTCATTCGTTTATTTACCCCGATATAGGCATCCTTTACAATATCATAAAAGCAAACCCCGTCCGCCCCTTCTTCAAAAAGAGTCCGGTACCTGAACTCGCTCTCCTGGAGTTCCATTTCCATTTGCTTACGCGAGCTGATATCCCGGCCAATGATCAGGATCCGGTCATCACTGATCATTTTCGAATTCAGTTCCGCATGAAAAAAGGTTCCGTCCTTCCGCCGCACTTTCCGATCCTGCAAAATAGATGCATGATTGAGTAACTCCGCCATACGTATAGGAGGTTCTCCCGGCGTGATTACCAATAAACTGAAAATATTGAGTCCGGCCAGTTCCTCCCGCCCATACCCGGTCATTTTCTCCGCCATGGTATTGCTGTCAATACAGCGGCCACGCAGATCGGCAATGATGATCGCATCAGCCGCCTGCTCCACCAGGGAGCGGTATTGTTGTTCACTGCGGATCAATTGCTGTTCCGCTTGTTTCTGTAAAGTGATATCCCGGTAATAAACAGAGACTCCTTCCGATGATGGATAAATGAAGTCTTCAAACCATCTGTTACGGGTGGAATAAAAAAGCTCAACCCGCATGGGTTGCTGGGTTTCCATAGCTTTATGCAAGCTGTGGAAGAAGGGTTCTGTTACCACATCCGGAAACACTTCCCATATGCTTTTCCCGATCAGTTCATTGGCCGGTAAACCATGAAGTTCTTCTGCTTTACTATTGAGATAAGTATACTTCCAGTCCTTATCCAGGGCCAGGAAGGCATCGGTTACCCGTTCAAAAACACGGTTTATACCCGTGTCAGGCGACAGCGGCGCAGCAATGCCCAGGTTACCGTTTTCACGGACCGTCCCCATCACCCCAATCACTTGTTTATCATCACGTAAGGGCCGGAGTTCCATCAGGAATCCCTTATTGCTATTGGCGCAGACCCATTCAAAAAATACCCGTTCTCCCCCCAGCGCCCGGTACAAATGTTTCCGGAAATCGACCAGTTGTGTATCCGTTAAATGATCCGTCAGGGAGGTTGGCGGCCGATGCTCCGGCGTAACCATTCCACAGAGCGTCATGCAGGCCTTGTTTTGCCAGGTGAATTCTCCCCGGGCATCAAACATGCAGATAGCATCGCCTATGGCATCAAGCATAAGCGGGTACAAATAGCGATCCGGTGAAGCCGTAGCTACCTCGGTTAAACGATCTGGTGGATGGCGGTGTGATCCAGTAGGCATAGTGTTGGCAATACAAAAAGCGGTTCTCACATAATGTAGTCAATACCCTTGAAAACCCGTCATTTAAGCAATACTATTCAGCCGGCATTCGTATAATATTTATTTTTTTATAATAGTTTACCCTTATCTGGCAGAATATAGTAAATAAATGCTTTATATGAATTTGACCCCAATGGACAAGTTTGCTCTTGCAGCAAGCAGCAGCGGAAAATCCGGTTTACAACTATACATATCCGTTATGTAAAAAAATCAGTGCCCTGCAAAAAACCGGAATGCTTTACCGGCCGGTATTTCCTGGCCGGCCTGAAAGTCAGACTGCTATACAGAAAAAAGCAATCCGTCCATCACTAGCCCCCTTTTCTCTTTTCACAACCTGTGAATAAGTAAGTGCAGGTATTTACAGTATTGCTGATTAATATTGGAAAAGAAGGGCAGGCTTCTGTAAAAGCGCAGAAGACGCAGATAATCCGGTACCGCCCTTTTGCCGGCTTTGAGAAACATAAACCGAAGCAATTGACAGACACTATCATTAACCTTGAAACCGTAAACCCTATTGAATTTTTTGGTGTAAACAACGGAAAGCTCGACATCCTTAAGAAAAAATTTCCCCTGTTGAAAATCCTCTCGCGCGGTACCCAACTGAAGCTGAGCGGGGCCCCGGAACAGATTGAAAATGCCCGGGAAAAAATTTCCCTTATCGTCACCTACCTGGAACGTAACGGGCACATGAGCCAGAACTATTTTGAGCAGATTCTGGGTGGGGATGATGCGGAAGTCATTGACCATTTTAAGGAGAAAAATCCCAATGAAGTGCTGGTCTTTGGACCCAATGGCAAATCAGTAAGGGCCCGCACGGCTAATCAGAAAAAACTGGTACAGGAAGCGGAAAAAAACGATATCGTATTTGCCATCGGACCCGCCGGTACCGGTAAGACCTATACGGCGGTTGCCCTGGCGGTAAGGGCGCTTAAGAATAAACAGGTCAAGAAGATCATCCTTACCCGCCCGGCGGTAGAAGCGGGCGAAAGCCTTGGTTTCCTGCCCGGCGACCTGAAGGAGAAGATCGATCCCTACCTGCGTCCACTCTATGACGCCCTGGATGATATGATCCCGGCGGATAAACTGGGGTATTATATGACCACACGCACCATCGAGATCGCCCCCCTGGCGTATATGCGCGGACGGACACTTGATCATGCCTTTATTATCCTGGATGAGGCCCAGAATGCCACGGACCTTCAAATAAAAATGTTTCTCACCCGTATTGGTTCCAATGCCAAAGCCATTATTACCGGGGATATGACCCAGGTGGATCTGCCGCGCAATCAGCGCAGTGGTTTATCCACCGCTGTGCGTATCCTGCAGAATATTGACGGAATCGGCCATATCGAACTGGATGAAGAGGATGTGGTACGTCACCGCCTCGTGAAGCAAATCCTCCGGGCATACACGAAAGAGCACGAAAAAGACGAACGAAATCACTGATGAAAGACGTTTATTTATTACACCAATATTTTAAAAGGCGGTCAATTGGCTGCCTTTTACTTTTATGGCTGTTACCCGGGTGCACCCCCAAAGTAAAAAAGCAAATGCCGGTATTCAATGCCGCGTACCTTTCCCGGAGTTATAACCAGATTGAACAATCAAAAAGACTGATCCAAAGCGGTGATATCATATTCCGTAACGGGAATGATGAAGTGAGCGAAGCGGCCCGCCGGATGAACCGGAAAGACAGTTCATGGTCCCATTGCGGAATTATACTTATCGAAAACGACAGCATCCTGGTTTACCATGCATTAGGTGGCACTTATAACCCGGATATGAAATTATTGCGGGAACCCCTTGCCGTTTTCTGCAATCCGAAGGAAAATTATGGTTTTGGGGTTTACCGGTATGAACTGGATACTGCCCAGTTTTCGACGATACGGCAAACCGTTCACCAGCATTACCGGAATGGCCTCCGGTTCGATCTGTTTTTCAACTTCGAAACGGATGATGTGATGTATTGTTCGGAGTTTGTATTTAAAACGATGAATAAATCCCTCCACGGAAAATTGAGTCCTTACCTGCGTATCGACACTATTCCATACGGGGTTACCACCGATGATTTATTCCTTAACCCGGATTGTAAACCGGTAACCCGGGAAAATTTCAAACCATGATGCTTTTTTAAACGTAATCGTTACTTTTGACTCCTTAAACCATTTAACAAATGAAAAAATTGAACATCCTCCTGGCAGCCATTGCGTTAATGACCGCCATCTTCACCGGATGCTCCGGATCTGCCGGGGACCCCAAATCCGTATTAGTGGCCTTTTTTGATAAAATGTCTAAAAAAGATCTCGAAGGGGCTGCAAAACTGGCCACAAAAGAGAGCAAACCCACGCTGGATATGATGAAAAAAGCGATGGATATGGGTGAGAAATTTAAAGATGCCAATACCAAAGAAGAAGATCCTGCTGATGAATTTAATAATATGGAAATCGGCGAGGCTAAAATAAGCGGCGACGAAGCCACGGTTTCTGTTACCAATAAAAAGAAAAAGGAAACCTTTGATTTCCCCCTGAAAAAACAAGATGGCGGCTGGAAAGTTGATTTCAGTATGGCCACCCTTGCTAAAATGGGAATGGATAAAGCGAAAAAAGAAGGCGATATGGATCAAAAGGATATTGATGATTTGAAAAATTTCAATATGGATTCATTGAACCAGGGGCTTAAAACACTGGATAGTGCGCTTAAATCCATTAAACCAGAGGATTTAGAGAAAATGAAGAATATGGGAGAAGAAATTAAAAAACAAATGGAAGCCGCTAAGCAATAAATGGCCCGTCCTACATACGTAAGGCCGTCACTTTGTGACGGCTTTTTTTTGCCACTAAAAAACACGAATACACACCAAAAAAGCTCCCTCCCGGTTGAATTCAAAGACGGAGCAGGCATATTGCAGCCAGTCGCCGGTATTTCCTTAAGAATCTTTTGTACTTTGCAATTATGAAATTCATGAAAACCGCCCCCCTCCTGCTCTGCCTGATTCTGCTGGCCTCCTGTGCAAATGAAGAAAAAGCTCCGGCCACTTCAGACAGCCATGTAGACGCGGTACGCAATTTTGTAAGGGCCGCCCTCGATGGTAAATTCAATGAAGCCCGTATGTATATGATCAGTGATTCAGTCAATAACAATTATATGGATGTGGCGGAGCGTTCCTACGGCAATATGACCCAGGAAAACAAAGACGGGTACCGGGCCTCCTCCATTCAGTTTCCTTCACCGATGGTCACGCTGAATGACTCCATCAGTATCGTGATCTATTCCAATTCATTTAAGAATAATCCGGATACGCTCAAAGTGATCAAAACCGGAGGCAAATGGCTGGTGGATTTCAAATACCTGTACCTGCATGATACCGATACAGTGACTAATAAACCGAAAACACCTTAATCGGTTGTCAGTTGCCGGGTGTCGGGTGTCAGGAACAGCCCTTACTAAGCAGATTCCCGTTTAAACGTCAAACGCCTAAACAACTAAACCCTGATAATTTCCAATGCTAAATAATCTTCTCTTAGTGGGTCTCGGTGGTGGTCTTGGCAGTATGGCCCGCTACTTATGCCAGCGATGGTTTGCTGAAGTGTATCCCCATAGTTTTCCCTGGGGTACGTTTGCAGTCAATATCACCGGCTGTCTGATGATTGGGGTGATCTGGGGAGTGAGTTTCCGGAGTTTTGATTCAAATGAACAGTGGAAGCTTTTTCTCATGACCGGACTCTGCGGGGGATTTACTACTTTTTCCGCCTTTACGCTGGAAGGAATTGGCCTGCTCAGGGAACAAAAAACAGCTCTTTTCTTTGCCTATTTAGCAGCCAGTGTGCTGCTTGGATTGCTGGCCACTTATGCCGGCATGAAATTAACCCGATAAACTCTAAACTATGTTAACAGTCAGTCACCCATGGCATGGCGTCAATTATGGGAAAAAAGCCCCGGCAACCGTCAATGCCCTGATCGAAATTCCACAGGGTTCCCGTTCTAAATATGAAGTGGATAAAGAATCCGGTCTGCTGAAACTTGACCGCGTGATCTATTCCTCCTTCCAATACCCGGTCAATTACGGGTTCATCCCCCAGACCCTCGGACTGGATGGGGATCCGTTGGATATTCTGGTACTCTGTTCCCAATCCATCCGCTCCCTCTGCCTGGTGGAAGCCAACGTGATCGGCAATATGCAGATGATCGACAGCGGACAGGAGGATGATAAGATTATTGCCGTAGCTGCCCAGGATCCATCGGTGAATCACTTCCGGCGGATCGAGGAATTGCCACAACATTTCCTGCTGGAACTAAAAAACTTCTTTGAACAGTATAAAGTACTGGAGAATAAAAAAGTGGAGATTGATACTTTCCAGGACCAGGGCATTGCCTTCCGGATCATCAAGGAATCCATCGATCTGTACAATGAGACTTATAAAAAATGATGCAAGGCACCCAAAAACAAACTATGGCAACACAACTGGTGATCACCGCCCTGCTGATCGGGTTGTCGGCAGGCGTACTCAGCGGACTGGTCGGCGTGGGCGGCGGTATTATCATGGTACCGGCCCTTGTCTTCTTTATGCATTATACCCAGCACCAGGCCCAGGGTACATCCCTGGCCGTACTGACATTACCGGTTGTAGTGCTGGCATCGATTTATTATTATTATCAGTGCCAGAAACTGGGTACCCCGATAGATCTTAAAATAGTAGGACTACTGGCGGTTGGTTTTATCGGGGGTGGCTATTTTGGCGGTAAACTGGCTTTATCCATCGATCAGGAATCCCTGAAGAAAATCTTTGCGGTGATCCTGATGTACACGGCATTTAAAATGTTGCATTGGGATATGCTCTTAGTCAAATGGGTCAAATCCATATTTTGAAACCTGAAAAATTTATGAAATTTCTGGCCGTATTATTTTTAGTACTTTCTTTGTCAACCCTGCATGCACAGCCAGAAAAAGACAGATTGGATTCACTTACCAAACAGTATTTTATAGTTAATCCAGATGGGCATACCATACCCGAGTTTCTGAAAGAACTGACAAAAAGCGGAACATTTACTACCGACACACTTATTCCAGCAAGTAAAAACAGCCTTCTTTACTGGCGGGGATATTCCACAAAGCTCAACCCGTTTTCCTTTCCGGTGAGCCGGCTGGAAATGCAAATCCGGCAAACACTATTACGACATCAGGATCAGTCAATACCAGCGGACACGGTGCTTGTTTTCCAATTGATTGCCCAGGCAGGAGCAGATGAAGAGTACAAACAATGGGTAAAAAAAGAAACAGCATTTCTGCATCAGCAATTTGCCCCTTGTATCCACCGGTTTAAACATTCACAATCTAAAAGAAATGGTAAAATGCCTTTTGAACAATGGCAGGGCTATCAGGAAGCTGTAACTTTCCCGGTGATTAGTTTTGGATGGGCTGGCCATTATACTGACAAAAGTGTACATACAATACAGCTCACCCGGTATTTTCAAACCAAACCGGAATGAAACACAAGACACACCTGTTGCTGCTTACCACACTGCTTCTAACCAGCACCCTCTACAGCCAGATATCGGATGAAAAAATAATGGGGGCCGCGGGAAAAATCGCCCACGATTATTTCCGGGTCAGTCCCTTCAATAAAGACTTCAGCACTTTTGTATCCCGGCTGATGAATGATCCATCCGTTCAACAGAGTACCATTCGCCGCAAAACAGATACCACCCTGTTCTTTCTGGAAGGAATATACAGCACACATAAACCTTTTTTCTTCCGGCCGGATAAAGTAAAAATCATCCTGTCTGAAAGGGAAACCGAGGGCGACTCCATCAATCCGGCCCAACCTTTTTTCCTGTACCAGATCGTTGGTTATGCCCCGCCCGGAAAGGAAGGGAAAACGGATGTACAGGATGAATATGAAAAACTGGTACGTCAGTATAAGCGCGCTTTTGATATGAATCATCCCCGTGAACTGAAAGACGGGGATACCCTTTCCGGAGAAATCCGTGATTTTTATTTTGAAAATGTCAGCTTCCCGGTTATGACCCTGGCCTGGAGCACCAATGAGATCAATGGCAATGTGCTGGCCATCACCATCCGGTTTTTTGTATATGATAACCGGGCTTTTTTACCAATAGCGGCGTATCGCTTTTAACCGGTAAGTTCTTTTGCCTGTCTGCGCATTAATAATTCCTTTTTTATCAATCGGATCAATCCTGACCTTCCCCGATGCATGGATGACCGTTTCTTTATTCAGCAGGATACCCACATGAACGATCTCTTCTTTATCATCAAAGAAGACCAGGTCGCCCGGCTTCGCTTCATTTATACTTTCCACCGGTTCTCCGTACTGTGCCTGTTGCCAGGCATCCCGTGGCAGGTCGATCCCCATTAATTTAAAATTGACCTGGACAAAACCACTGCAATCGACCCCCAACGGCGTCCGGCCACCCCATAAATAAGGGGCATTGAGCCAGGGCTGAACCAGTTTATCTATTAATACGGAAGAAGCCGGATGTTCCATACGGTTCAGCACCAGTCCTTCTACAAAAAAAGCCTGCTTGTTGATCATACAGGTACCCTCCGTAAAATTTGGGAGCGATGCACCAATGGGAATATGCATGGCCTGGCTATCCTGGCTGATCCGGGTAAGCAATCCGGCCGTCACAAAAACCGGTTTCTGCAAGGCGGTAATCTCGTCGGTCTCCTCCAGCAGACTCAGGGTCATCCAGCCTTCATAGTTATCGTGCAGGCTTTTGACTTTTACCCAGGCATCCCCTTTAGTTTTCAGTACCTGCACCGTTTCCCCGAAAAGCAACTGGTTCACCATTTCCTTAGGGTGCCTCGGTTTCCGGCGTAAAGCAGCAACGGGTACATTCACGATGGCGTATTTCATGAAAATCTTTTTCCGAAATTAAGGAATGTTCTTTCCGAAAATTTTGTTGAAATACACAAATCCCGCATCTTACATGAAGAAATCATTATCCCAGCGGTGAAAGCGGACAAATACGCCCATATCAGCGACCAGGAACTGCTTGATCAGTTTTATGCCGACCACAATAACGAGTGGCTGGGCATACTGCTGCAGCGGTATACCCTGCTGCTGCTCGGGGTTTCCATGAAGTACCTGAAAAATGAGGAGGAAGCCAAAGACAGTGTACAGCAGATCTTCCTTAAAGTGATCCAGGAACTGCAGAAATACAAAGTGGAGTATTTTAAATCCTGGCTCTATATGGTGGCCAAAAATCATTGCCTGATGCGGATCCGGGAAAAACAGGGGAAGATCACCACCGAGATCAGCGAAAGGCATACGGCCACCCCGGGTGAAGAGACCGACCGGCAGGCCCTGATACAGAATGACCATACCCTGGACCTGATGGAACGCTCCTTGTCCGAACTAAACCCCGAGCAGCAGCAATGTGTAACTTTGTTTTACCTTCAGAAAAAAAGTTACCAGGAAGTGAGTGAGGAAACCGGATTCAGTATGTTACAGGTGAAGAGTTATATACAGAACGGGAAGAGGAATCTGAGGTTGCTGGTGGAGAAAAAACTAAAAGAAAAAGGAATTTAAGTTTTTAGCTGTGATAAAGCGAATTATCCAATATGCCAATTAGCCAATGTGCCAATGAAAGAGTAATTAAAGTTCAGACAGACAAAATGAACAGAACTGCGTAATAAAAATGTCAGAAAATTTAAAGGACATATTATCCAATGAGCATCCGGAAATTGATCCGGAGACCATGATGTTATACCTGCAGGGAAAACTTACGCCTGAGCAGAAGCATGAGGTCGAAAAATTGCTGATGCAGGGAGATTTTGAAAACGAGGCCATGGAAGGTTTGCAGGAATTCAAGGACAAGGTACAAATCCAGTATACTATAGAAGCCCTCAACCGTGACCTGAAGAAAAAAACGGAGAAAAAGCAAAAACGCCGGGATAAACTCAAACTGCCGGATCAAACCTGGATAATTATTTCAGTTGTTATTGTATTGTTACTTGTGATAGTATCTTATTTCGTAATAAGGAAATTACTGCAGAATTAGCCAATTTCTAATACACTCATAAGTTCTTATTTACTGACAATCAATTAATTAAGAAATATTTTCCAGGTTTTCCACTGTCTTTTCACGTACCTTCTCCCAATATGAACTTACTGTTAACTTTAGGTAAAGTGGAATTAGCCACCCTGAAGCAACCTACCTTACCAACGATTAAAACAATTTGTCATGAGATGGGAAAAAGTTTCTTTTACGCCAGACAATGAAGTCTATCATTTGTACAAGGATGAGCAGAAGATCCTGACACTCCATTTTCACCCTTTTTCTCACTCAGCCCGGGTTGAAACCGGCAATGAAAAACGGGTATTCCAGATCCGCAAAGAAGGCTTTCTCCGGAACAAGACCGTGTTACGTACCGAATATGGTATTAAACTCGGCGAATTGGGCCATGAGAACGGCCGTAGTTTTATCAATATTGAAAACGAACGCTATTTTTATTCCATCATCAATAATCCCCTTGCCGAATTACAGATCTTCAAAGAACAGGCAGAAAAACCCATGATCACTTGCGGACTCAAAACCGATGAAGGAAATCCGGAAGTACGTTTTAAAAGAGACAAGAATCAGTTGGACGGCTCCTATTCCAGTCTGCTGATGGCCTTATGCTGGTATATGTTCTTACCGGTAGCAAAAGAGAATACGCCCGAGATGGCAATTTAACGACTCTTCTTAGAAAGCTTTTTTTGACTAAGTATTTTTTACTGACTTACAATTAGCAGGTAAAATGTGCCAATGTGCCAATTAGCCAATGTGCCAATTGACCTACTAAGATTGTTATTCAAAAATGTGGTTGACTTGTGTTAAGTTGAACCTCTTCAGTATCATTAACGACCATCGACCTTTTAGCCACTTCCACAATTGGCATATTGGCTAATTGGCTAATTATAACCTTAGACCTAAAACAACTATCAGCCCTCGTATAAGGTTGTATTTGTAGTATCCCTACAACCTCTCCCAACTCTCTTTTGCAAATTGCTCCAGAGAAGGATCCCTTGCTCCCATGAGCAATAATACCGTATTGCTATCCAGGTGAGGGCGGGCGGTGTCTATGAAGTCATTCCGGTCTTCTACAAAAAACGCTTTTTTACCCAATGCTTTCAGATCATTGATCAGGTCGTTGGCGGATATATCTTTTACAGCGGTACCGCCTGCATAGAAGATTTCACTCATCCATATCTCATCTTGGGGACGGAGGACGGCGGCCAGTTCTTTTACAAAATCAGCCCGGAGGAATTTGGTAGGTTTATAGCCATGGGGCTGAAACCAGGCGACTACTTTGGGGGCGATCGGCTGGCAGGCAGCAATGGCTGCGGCACATTTGACAGGATTATGGGCATAGTCGTCGATCATCCATACCCCGTTCTTTTGTCCCAATACCTGGTGACGGCGGTAGATCCCCTGGTACTCTTTCAGCGCTGCCGCACAGGTGGCCAGATCCACGCCCAACTGGTGAGCAACTGCAGTCGCAGCTACGGCATTTTCCATATTGTGTTTGCCGGGAAGGTGCAGACTGAAAGACTGGTTATTTACTTTGAAACTGATTTCCATCCCCACTTGTTTGAAATCGCTGGCGGCATATCCTGCATCATGACTGGTATCCGTGGCAAAATCATTGGCCCACTGTGAAGAAAGCGGAGCCGTCAAAGGATGCGACTGGTTGGTGATAAATTTGCGGGAATTGTTTTTAAAGGTCCCGAACAGACTGAGCAATTCGTCAATCTCCTGGTGATCCTTATCAATATTCATCAGCAGCCCGATTTCGGGCTTATACTGAACAATCGAACCATCACTCTCATCGGCTTCAATCACGAGGAGTTCCCCCGCTCCAACCTTGGCATTCCCTATCTTACCCTCTTTGATGATACTGATCAGTCCTGCCCCGCTGATAATACTGGGCTCCAGTCCGGCTTTCTCCAGGATGTCAAACAACATAGCACTGGTGGTACTCTTTCCACTGGTACCGCCAACGGCGATCGTTTTCTTGCTACCCGCAATCAGGGAAAGCAGTTCGGACCGTCGGAGTATAGGAATATTGAGTTGTTTGGCTTTCTGGACTTCCATTACCGTATCCTCGATGGCGGTGGAACAAACCACCAGGTCGGTCGCATCGGTAATCCCTGACCCGTCCTGGACAAAACACCGGATTCCTTCGGCTTCCAGTTTTTCCTGGGTTTCATTATATACACCGGGGGCAAAAAAACGGTCACTCCCGTTTACGTTTTTGCCAATGCCTTTGAGGTACTGGGCCAGGGCACTCATGCCTGAGCCGGCCACACCGATAAAGAAGGGATTTTTGAAGTCGTTGATGGAGGATATCATGCTGCAAAGAAACGGAAAATGAGGGGGATGGGGAAAACTCTCCACTCACCACTCACCCCACATCGAGCCCCCTGATCTCCTGCTTATATTTCCCCGGAAGTAATACATTTTTAATGATACTATCCAACCGCATCATCCGGCTGAATTTGTAAACTGGCACAGCCGGGTACAACCATCGGATAGTTTTGAACTGGAGCATTTCTTTTACAGTGTCTGGCAATAACATTTTCTGTGCTTCGATCAGCAGTTTATAACGGAATGTGCCCAGGTGCTTTTTATACTGCCGGAAAAGATCCGCGGTGTATTGGCTCCTTTGTAGATCCGATCTCAGATGCGCTTCCCGGTCGGGCAGCCAGGTGGTATACGTCGTGGGCAGTCCTTTCAACCCCATTCCTGAACCCAGACGGTAAAAGACGTTATATACTTCTTCCTTTTCATCCTCCGATAATTTTCGTTCCAGTAGTTCATAAGAGGCGATGGAATAAAAGATCAGCATATACAGCACATCCCGGTAAGCCCATTCCGGAATAGCACTGCCGCGATTCTGCTCCACTGCACCATGGATCTGGCGCATCCGGCCGATCGCCTGTTGGGCTTCGGCTTCCGGGGCAAAGACGATCTTTTTGGCATAACCTACCGTGGAGAATAATCTTCCCAACGGATCGGCAGGCAGCTTACCGGTAAAGTAAAGCCAGTCTACCGCCTTATTTAAAGCGAACTCAGCTGATGCCCCGGCAAAAATGAATAGGACTGTATCACTGTGGCCCCAGATACGCCGTACAATAGAATCTTCTTTTACAAAACCTGCCATAGCTAACATTTCAGATCAAAAAATCTTGTCAAAGTCAAAATTAAACATTTACTTTGTATTTCAAAGTACTTTTTATCTCACAAGCTAATCACATGATCCTTTTCAGGTACCTGAAACAAACATTCCAGTCCCCATCGCTGGCTAAAAACATGCTGCTGGGCGCCGGGATCGGTTTAGCCCTTATTGGGCTTTTTCTTTTTAAAGCGGATGAACCCAACCCGGAATGGCATGAACTATGGATGATCCGCCCATTCGTAATCGTTCCCTTTGCCGGAGCTATGGGTGGCCTATTCTTTACTTTTATGGAACCCTGGCGAAGTAAAGCCGGTTGGTTAAAAGCCACAGCTTATTTCCTTTGCCTGATCGTCTTTTTAATCGGACTGTTTATAGGAACAGTTTTGGGACTGGATGGCACTTACTGGGATTAAGGGAGGCTGGGTGACCAAAAGCACTGAACTTTACCGTTCAGTAAACGAACTTTAGCCATTACCCATAAATACCGGCGACATGAAAAAAACTATCCTGCTACTCAGCATTTTGGCAGTGGTCATCTTTCTGACCAACTGCAATACAACAGGGGAGAAGAAAAAGGGAATCCCCACCGCTTCAACCGACACAATCAGTCAAATAAAAAGTCCGTTGGAAACCGGACAGGAAATGGCGATGAAAACCAAGGCCATTTTGGGAAAGCACCTGGTTACAGCCATACAGGATATGGGTACGGAAGGCGCCATTGAATTTTGTTCTTCCCGGGCTATTCAGCTCACAGACAGTATGAGTACGGTGTTGGGCAGTCGCATTAAAAGGGTGGCCGAAAGAAACCGGAATCCGGTAAACGTGGCATCCGCAGATGAACTTTCCTATATAAAGGAAATCAAGGCTTCACTCACCAGGAAAGAGAATCCTAAACCTCAGCTGAAAGAAACCACTGAAACGTACACTGCTTATTATCCTATCCTGACAGATCAACTATGTCTTCAATGTCATGGGGATAAAAAAACAGATATAAAGCCAGCCACGCTCTCCACCCTCAACCGGCTATACCCGGGGGATAAAGCCACCGGTTTTAAACTGAATGAATTGCGTGGTATCTGGGTGGTGGAGATGAAAAAAGCTAAATAAGCTTTGTGGTGATCCCCCTGTAAATCACAGGAAAATGGGATGGTATTCAGTAAACACCCATGGGAATACTCCTCTATTTTCTTATTTTCAAGACATGAAAAAAACTATTCTCCCCTTGGCACTGGCTATTCTTCTCTTTGCCTGCCAGCAACCCAACACTGCAACCGATCCGGCAACTGCCATCAAAGAAATCGGTAATACGCTGGATTCCTTTAACCGCGCAGCGGCCCGTGCGGATTTCAATGCCTATTTTAATTATTATACGGAAGACGGTATCTTCTGTGGTACGGATGCCACCGAGCGCTGGGACAAAAAGCAGTTTATGGAATGGTCCAAACCTTATTTCGATAAGGGCAAGGCCTGGGATTTCACGGCTATTGACCGGCATATTTATCTTGATCCTGCCGGAGACCTGGCCTGGTTTGATGAACTACTCAGCACCCAGATGAAGATCTGCCGCGGTTCGGGTGTGATAGTTAAACAAAACAAAGAATGGAAACTAAAGCAATATGTGTTGTCCACAACAGTGCCCAACAGCCTGGTGGATACCGTCACCATCATGAAAACCGCTGAGGAAGATTCGCTGATCCGGGTGATCACAAAAAGCAAATAGTCATTGAAGAAAGATTTTTACAAAACTTTCTGATTAATTTCCTTTACCTGTAGGTTCGCTTACCCCTTTCCGCAATGGGACAACGTAAGTTTACCCAGACAATTGTCAATACACTTATTTTTTCGCGGATGTTAAACCCATTGTTGGTTAAACAGTCTTAGCCCGACCACCAATCGAACCATCATGTACCGACCAAAGACGCTAGCCATCATCGGACTTTTTGCCCTGTTTATTTTCCTTGCCTGTAAAAAAGAGACCAGCACCCCGGCGAATGATCCCGTTTCGGCTGTATTGAATCTGCCAGCCAACCCGTTCAACTATGCCAGCATTTCCCTGCCGGGCTACCTGAATTCCCCGCCTATCCAGGGACAAATCAATACCCCGGCCACTAACCCGATCACTAATGACGGAGCCACATTAGGACGGGTACTTTTTTACGACAAAAATTTATCCGCCAACAATACGATTTCCTGTGCCTCCTGCCATAAACCCGAATTGGGGTTTTCCGATACCGCCTTTAAAAGCAAAGGTTTCAATGGTGGCTTAACCGGTCGCAACTCTATGTCATTAATCAATGCCCGGTTTTATACCCCGGGCAGTTTTTTCTGGGATCAACGGGCGGCCACCCTGGAAGCTCAGGTAGTAGCCCCCATTCAAGACCTGGTGGAAATGGGAATGACCCTTCCGGCATTGGAAAACAAACTCAATGCCCTTGCCTATTATCCCCCTTTATTTAAAAAAGCTTTTGGTAACGAAACCATCAACAGTGACCTTATTTCCAAAGCGCTGTCACAATTTGTCCGGTCCATTGTTTCCTATCAATCTAAATATGATGCAGGCCGTGCCAGCCTTCCTGCCAATCCGGCCCCGGCCCCAAACGCGGTCTTCCCGAACTTCACGGCGCAGGAAAACAGGGGCAAGGAATTGTTTCTGACTCCCGCCAATGGCTGTGCCGCCTGTCATGGTACCGAAACTTTTGTAGCCCCGACAGAAAAGAATAATGGTATTGATATGACTACGGTGGACCGTGGTTTTGGCGCCGTCTCCAATAACACTAACCAGGATGCCACGTTCAAAGTAACCACACTCCGCAATGTGGAACTCACCGCGCCCTATATGCATGACGGTCGTTTTAAAACCCTGGAAGAAGTGGTGGAGCATTACAGCACCGGTGTAAAGAATCATCCCAATCTTTCGCCACAGATGAAACTACCTAACGGGCAGCCCCGTTTTTTGAATTTGTCTGCACCGGATAAAGCGGCCTTGGTGGCTTTTCTGAAGACGCTGACCGACCGGACAGTGCAGACGAATCAGCTGTATACGAACCCTTTTAAGTGAAGTCAAAATTCAAAAGTAAAAAGTAAAAATTCCTCAATCCGGATCTGCAAAAAAGTAACAAAAAGTGAAAGTATATCGGGGAAAATACTAAGTAGGGGCTGTTAACTGCCGACTGCCTACTGCCAACTGCCTACTGCCTACTGCTTCTGATCATCTCAGGATATCCCAAACTCCGGGCAAGCGCATTCACCGCCATCGCAATCCGTTTGGTCTTCGTGGCATCCGTTTTAGCGCTATCGATCCATTTGCTGAAATAGCGTTGGTGTGATCCGGTAAGTGATTGAAAAAATGAATGTGCAGGTGGTTCGTCTTTCAGGCATTCGATAAAATCAGCATTAAAGACAAAATCAGATTTATCTTCAGTAAGTTGTACCACCAACATTGCCCCTTCTTTCTTGCGAATGGCTTTCCGCATATCCGCATTCAGGGCCATAATGAAAAGTCCTCCACCCATTGGGATCAGGGAGGTTCGCTTAATGGTAAATTTATCCAGTTTCCCTTTTACCTTAAACTCCTTTTTGTTGCCAGGTTTAAGTTCCTGTGCAATATCAGCGGGCACTTCAAAATAAGACCAGCCGGTCTTCTCCCCTTTTGACCCGAATTTTTTTATCGTAACGGTAAACCGGACCATCGTAATGATTAAGTACTAATTTTAATATGGTAACTAAAATAGTAAAACGCTGAAATAAAATGGTATGAAATCATCTACGCTCCCCTTTTTTGAACGATTTGCCGTGAAAGTAACCAAGGCAACAGGCCGGCCGGTTGCCTTCCTGATGGCCTGCCTGGTAATCCTGATCTGGATTTTCACGGGTCCGGTCTTTAAATTCTCGGATACCTGGCAACTGGTCATCAATACCGGTACCACCATCATCACTTTCCTGATGGTTTTTGTAATCCAGCATGCGCAGAATAAAGACAGTGTGGCCCTGCAGTTGAAACTGAATGAACTTATTGCCGCTTCTTCCAGGGCCAGCAACCGGCTGGTAGATGTTGAAGATTTGTCAGCAGAAGAACTGGAGACATTAAAGAAATTCTATATTAAACTGTCCGAACTGGCCAAACTGGAGAAGAATATTCACCGAACCCATTCCATTGATGAGGCGGAGAATACTCACCAGGATAAAATCAGGACACAAGATGAATCAAAGCGTTAAAAAAATGGGAAAAGGCTATCCGGCATGATCTGTGGCTTTTGCAGGAAAAAGAAAGAACTATTTTTGCGCTTT
Organism: Bacteroidota bacterium; assembly: GCA_029561255.1. Taxonomy (GTDB): domain Bacteria; phylum Bacteroidota; class Bacteroidia; order Chitinophagales; family Chitinophagaceae; genus JJ008. The sequence goes on from JAKQJH010000159.1 coordinate 38,850, forward strand.
CCTGTTAATGAGCACCATGAAACAACATACCAGCCTTATCCTTATCCTCTGCTTTCTATTTTCCTCCACCGGTATCCTGTATGCGCAGGATGTACCTGTAACCATCCGGTTACAGAACAGTAAAAAAGAACCTGTTCCATTTGCCTCCGTATCGGCCATTAACCGCATGGACAGTACCCTGGCTAAACAGCAGGTAGCGGACAGCAATGGACTGGTCCGGTTTCCACTCATTAAGGGACAGCAGTACCGGATTGAAGTAGTGGCGCTGAATTATGCCCCCTTTGAAAAAAATATTTCGGTGGGTTCGGGTACACCTGATTTTCGTTTTACTATGGAAGAAACAGGAAAAACCATGGAAGGGGTTGTACTCCGGTCGTCTAAACCGCTGATGCGCCAGGAAGATGACAAAACCATTGTGGATCCTGAAAACCTGGTGGCGGCCTCTTCCAGTGGATATGAAGTGATTGAAAAAACACCGGGCTTGTTTGTGGACCAGGACGGGAATATTTATATCAGTAGTCTGAGTCCGGCCAGTGTACAAATTAACGGACGTGAAATGAGAATGAGCGCCGCTGATGTGGCCAGTATACTCAAGAGCCTGCCCCCTACCGCTATTTCAAAAATTGAAATTGTACGAACTCCTTCTGCAAAATATGATGCCAACAGCAGCGGTGGTGTGGTAAATGTGGTGTTGAAAAAAGGGGTAAAGATCGGACTTACGGGCAGTGTGAATGCCGGTATCCAGCAGGGCAATTACGGAAATCAGCTCATTGGATTTAACCTGAATAATAATGATGGGGAAAAAAGTTTATCGCTGAACTTTAATTACAGTCATCGTAATAGTTATGAGAAAATTGTCACAGACCGGATTTTTGCCCCGGATTCTGTACTCGGCCAGGAAGCCTATACCACATATCCGGGCAATACTTTTTTTGGCAGTTATGTTTATAGCTGGGGAAAGAAAAAATGGGAGTTTGAATTATCCGGAACGGCTAATCTGAATTTGTCGGACAATAAAACCGATAACCAGAACCGGATTGAAAAGATCAGCACTAATCAGTTACTGACCAATAATCTGAACCAGGTAACCAACCAGGGTAATTCGCTGGTAATCGGAAACGGATTTGAGTCAAAACTGAAACTGGACAGTTTGGGTTCCGAATGGACCAGCCAGTTTTTTTATTATAACAGCAATAATAAAAATAACCAGGGGTATGACACCCGGTATTATACCCCCATCCCTTTTACTAATTCTGGAGATGGCACCATGGACAATCACCGGGATTTGTTATCGGGGCGTACTGATCTCAAACTGAAAATGAAAAACCGGCTTACGTTAGAAACCGGGTTGAAATCAACCCTTCATTTGTTTAACAACAATACCCTTTTTTATACTGAATCGAATGGCAACCGGGTGCCGGACGCGGGTCGTACCAACCGGTTCCGTTACAAAGAGAATATCAATTCTGCTTATGCCCAGGGTTCAAAAACCATGGGAAAAGATATTGTACTAAAGTTTGGGACCCGGCTGGAAAACACCAATATGCGGGGGAATCAGGAAATCCCCACCGATACCAGTTTTTCCATTCATCGTACGGATCTGTTTCCCTATGTATTCCTGAGTAAAAGCCTGATGAAAATAGCAGGCTATGATCTCCGGGCTTACCTCGTATATCGCCGTACTATTACCCGTCCGGTGTATGAACAACTGAATCCATTCTCCCGTTATGTGGATGCCTATCTGTCTGAAGTAGGTAATCCGGGATTGAGGCCACAGTTTACCCGGAATTATGAAGCCAACATCAGTGTGGACGAGCGGCCGATTCTCGCCATTGGGGTCAACGACACCAAAGATATTTTCTCGAATGTGGTGTATCAGTCCGATACGAGTCAAAGCCAGGCATACCGGACCTATGACAATCTCGGGAAAAACAAGGAATGGTACTTCAGGGCACTGGGTGCTTTGCCACCCGGAGGAAAATACTTTTTTGTACTCGGTACTCAGTACAATCACAATTTCTATGAAGGAATTTATGAGAACGCTCCGCTCTCTTTTAAAAGAGGAACCTGGACTTTCTTTACCTATCAAACCCTGAAGCTGGATAAACTATCGGTTATTACCCTGAATGGATTCTGGCGGTTAAAAGGACAGCAACAATTTTATGAGCTGGGTTCATTTGGAGCATTAAATGCCAGTATTAACCGGCGATTCATGAAAGAGAAACTGATTGTCACCCTGAGTGCGAGCGATATGTTCCTGACCAATAAAAATGATTTCAGTCTGAAACAAGGTACAGTGGATGCTATTGGTTTCCGCCAGGCCGATACCCGTCGGGTTGGGATTAATATCCGGTATAGTTTCGGGATGCGGAAGAAAGAAGAGGGGGTTAATATGTTTAATGTAGAACCACAGTAGCCAGATAGTAGTTAGTAGTTAGCAGATAGTAGTTAGTAGTCTGTTCTAAGGAGGGCTGGTTTTATGGGGTGCGGCAGTTCTGTTTGACCAACCAGCAGTCATAAAAAGAGTTTACTCAGTTAAACCACTAAACAACAAACGTCTAAGCCCTTTCAACCTTTTCAACCTTTTAAACCTCTTAAACCTGACAAAACCCGCTTTAACAAAATAAATCCCTTGGATATTCCTTTTACTCCTATCTTTGCCCTGTTAATTTGAGTTCGACGACAGTTTGTAAGTGATTTTTACTGCTACGCATTATCTGCTAATAGTTAGTTTCTTTACCCTTGCGTTTTCTCAAGTATTTTTAAAAGTCAATTTTTTTTACATGAACATTTATGTTTCAAATTTAAGCTTCGCCGTTGTGGATGAAGACTTAAGAAGTTATTTTGCTGAGTACGGTGACGTTACTTCTGCAAAGGTTATTATGGACAAATTCACTAACCGTAGCAAAGGTTTCGGTTTTGTGGAAATGAGCGATGATGCTGCTGCTAACAAAGCAATCGCTGAACTGGATGGCGCAACCGTTGACGGTCGTTCTATCAAAGTTAGTGTAGCTAAACCCCGTGAAGAAAGACCCGCCCGTTCTAACAACAGCCGTCCTTCTTACTCTGGTAACAACAACAACCGCTGGTAATCATATACCGTAAGTTTGTAAAAGCTGTCTCTTAAAGAGGCAGCTTTTTTTTGCCTGCGGCAAAAGGGGTGGCCACGAATGGACACGAAAGAACACGAAAAATACAGGAATACAAGCCACGGATAACACTGATTAACACGGATTTACTTTTCCATATTTCAGAGTTATCCCATTTTAAATGCAAATTAACAGGCACATGCATAAGGATAAGAAATCAATCCGTGTGAATCTGTGATATCCGTGGCTAAAAAACTGCCGCCAGGCAGGTTTCCCGGCTGTTTATTCGTGTTCTTTTGTGTGTTTTGGGGCCACCCCTTTTGCCGCAGGCAAAAAAAATCCCGCCACCGGCGGGATTCAATATGCTGAGGCGTTAATTACGCTCTTTGCTTTTGTTTGACGGCAGCTTTCTTTACCGGTGCCTTTGATTTACCTTTTTTCAGGGCAGAATCAATAGCGGCACTCAGGTTGGCGAAAGTAGGTTTGCCAACGAACAGCACATCATTAATAAAGAATGTGGGCAATTCTTTAACGCCCCGGTTATGTCCTTCTTTAATATCATCCTGCACCTGCCAGCCGTACATACCATTCACCAGGTCATCCAGGAATTTTTTATTCTTCACGCCTGCTTCCTTGCTGTGTAATTTAAGACTGGTGGTTCCGAGATTACGTCGGTTGTTGAACAATACATTATGCATCTCCCAAAACTTTCCTTCCTGGGCCGCGGCTACAGCGGATTCACTGGCCTTCAGGCTACGCTGATGAATCAGGGTAAGCGGGAAATGCCGGAACTGAAACCGGATCTTGCCTTCATATTCTTCCAACAATTGTTTTACCACTTCATTCACTTTCGCACATTCCTCACTTTCATATTCGCCAAACTCCACTAATGTGACAGGCGCGTCTTTTTTACCAACAAAAATTTCACTGGGTTCGATAATAATTACATCATCTTTTTTAAATGCCATTTTTAAAACTCCTTTTTGTGCATCACCATCCTATATGGTGCTGACCTGATTTATATAACAAATTTCCGGCCATTTGGTTGAAAGAAAGACGATTATGCCAATCAGTCAGCCCTCCGGAACGGTTGAAGGTAATGTTTTTTTGTCCCTAGCCAAATCCGCTCAACATTAATTTCTCAACACCTTATTAAGTATATGAAGACCATCTTTTTACGCTAATATAATAGGAATAAAAATAATGAGGGGATACTCTTAGTCTACCTGATAATCTGTTAAAATCTGTTAAAACAATACCGAAAAAACGGCTCATTATATGCCTTTTAAAGCCTTGGGTATCCTTTATAAAACCATCCGTAAACTATTGTTTATCAATTATATAAGAATTTAAATATAGCCTTGGGTATCCTTAAAACAGCTTAAACCTGGTTTTATGGCACCGAAAACCCGCCCTATTTTTACATCATCAAAGCAAGTAACTCTTGCGAAACTAATCCGGATTTCTAACCTCTGCATTGCCCTGAAACTTTCTGCTTGCCTGCCCGATTGCCCCCATTAAAGTTTTTCGTAATCATTTAAAAAAACAAAAAAAGTATAACCATGAAAAAGATCATTTTAAACAACCGCTCCATTGCTATCGCGCTGCTGACCCTGTTCACCATCGCCCTTAGCCCCGTAGTTAACGCTACTGAAAAGAAACCTGTAATTGCCGCTGAAATCAAATTCGTAGGCAAAGTGCAGAACAATCCTGTATTCGAACTGACTGTGCCAGGTGCTGGTGTACAGGAAGAGTACATTGTGAGTGTTCGGGATGAACATGGAAATGTGCTTCACATTGAAACCATAAAAGCAGCTGGTTTCACCAAGAAATTCATGTTGTCACTGGATGAGAACAACGATGGTGCTAACTACAGCATCCAGTTTGTGATCAGTACCAAGAGCAACAAGAAATCTGCACTCTATTCAGTTAACAACAACAACCGTAACGTAGAAGAAGTAGTCGTGACAAAGTTATAATCTTTGAAACTCTTTTAAAAGCGAGGGCTGTATCATAAGATACGGCCCTTTTCTTTAAGTAAGAAGTTAGAAGTACGACTGACGTGCATTGACGTATATGTTGTCAGGAAGGGCTGTTACCTAACAGCTAACAGCGAACACCTACTTAGCATGGGCTGTTTCCTGGCATCTGACAACTGACAACTGACATCTGACAAATAAGCAGTTTTAACAAATTTGTTCAATGATTCTCACGGAGTTAAACTGTCAGTGGATAAAGAGCTGTTAAAAGCGGCAAATAGGGCTGTTTCCGGGGTTACCTTTGCCCCTCTTTGGTATTAATAAGCCCGGTGTTGTGTTATTGAAAAACTACTCTTGTCCGCAACACCCGTTTTTTTTTGCAATGCGCAAGAAAAATTTTCTGATCCAGTCCGGCAAGTATTATTCACGTAACCCTGTTACATGCTTAGAACTAAATTACACAAAGCTGGATTTATCATTACCAGTTTCATGCTCATGGCCGCCGCTTCCGGTAATAAAAAAATTACCCTTGCTGAACAGAAATTAAATACTGTTTCAGTACCGGCAGACTCCCTGGTTATTTCAAAACATATGTTTGATACGGCAGGCTTGTGCATCTGTTTGCCCGATTTAACTGCTGCAGAATTAGACGCTGCGCCCCGTATCCGTTTACAGGAGGAGGCACGTGTATTTGTACAGGCTCATCTGCGTGAAAATGCCTTTTACTATGATAAAATAAAAGCGAAAAGCGGTCCCGTTTTTTCCATGATTGATCAGGTATTTACAAAGTACCAGGTGCCGGTAGAAATGAAATACCTGGCTATTGTTGAATCGAAACTGGACAGCCGGATCGTATCCTCAGCGGGTGCTGCCGGCCTATGGCAGTTTATGCCAGTAGCCGCAAAAAGTTTCGGTCTTCGTATTTCCGGCAAGCAGGACGACCGACGGAATGAATATAAAAGCACGGTGGCCGCGGCCAAATGCCTGCTTTACCTGAATGGAATATTTGACGACTGGTTGCTGACCCTGGCCGCTTATAACAGCGGACCGGCAAAAGTATTGTCTGCAATCCGGAAATCAGGCAGCCGCAATTACTGGGAACTGGAAAAGTGGCTACCAGCTGAAACCCGCAAACATGTGAAGAAGTTTATCAGTGTGCATTACCATTTTGAAGGACATGGCAGTGTAGCAACCATGACAAAACCAGAAACGCTGGCACATACGAATGATGTGGCGCTGTTTTTAAACCGCACAAAACAATCTCCTGATTCCGTAAATGTTGAAGGAGAAAAGATCAGCAGCAAATTAAAATAAATCAATTGCCACTGAGACGGGCAATTTCAAGCTGTTCTTTTACCAGCGAAAGACCGGCCTTAGTAATACGAATGACCATGGTTTCCTGCTGTTCGGTCGTTACTAATTCCTCTTTTTCAAGCTGATGCAGTTGTTGCTGTATATCGGACCATTCCTGCATACGACGCAGAATCAGTTCCCGGGGCTTGCAGGAATAACGCTCCGGCTGGGGATCATTCTTCACGATTTCGTAGATAGTATGGAGAAGGCTGTAATGGTCTTGCATATTTTAAAATTATTCGAAAAATTACTTGCGGGGCGATCAACTTATTCACAAAAAATTCATACATAACAGAATAAATGTGAGTAACTGGGCTTCGGATGCCGGTTTTAGCCGGGCCGGGATTAAAACGTTCCGATGTCAATGCCTTTGAAAAGAAAATCCGGCACCGCCTAAAATTAACCTACCTTCACCGGGACAAATTGAGTACTCTGCTCTTGTACGTGAATCACTTTCCCTTTTCATTTTCCCTACAGCTGCACTCGCCTCAACTATTTTTTGACCCGAAAATGATTCCCATGACGATCTATGTTTCCAATCTCAGTTTCACGATGACTGATGATCAGCTGAAGAAAGTATTTGTCCCTTTTGGTGAAGTGAGTTCAGCCCGGATAATGACCGACAAGTTTACTAACCGCAGCCGTGGATTCGCCTTTATTGAAATGCCGGATGAGCTGGAAGCGCAGAAAGCCATTAATGACCTGAATGGTTCCCCTTGTGAGGGCCGGCCAATGGTAGTGAATATGGCAAAACCCAGACAACAATTTTAAACAAGAGCAGTAAACCTGGATGGATTAATCAGTCCTGACAGTTTGAAGAGAGCTGCTGCTTAAAATATATAATCAGTTATGACTTCAGAACAAATCGAAAAGTACATTGCCCCGGGCAAAAGAAAAGACAATCCGCTTAATATTCATTTTAAGGACCGTCAGCCGGTTACCGGCATATTTATCCAGGAATCAGATTACGAAGAACTGAAATCCAAAAATTTGTGGAGGGTAGTAAGCGGGAATAATGTTAAAGAATGGGAACAGCGGAAGGACCTGAATCTGAGCCGGATCTTTAACGGGATTTCCTTTACCCGGCTCAGTGAGGTTTAAACCTGCCCGGTTCAGGGCACCAGTTTCACATTTACAGCCATCAGACCACGGGGACCTTTCTCGGTGGTAAAACTAACCTTATCATTCTCCTGAACGGGGCCTGAGAGGTTATTGATATGTACAAATATGCTTTCCTGTGTTACCAGGTCACGGATAAAGCCAAATCCTTTTTCATGATTGAAAAAGCTGACTTTGCCGGTACGGAATTCATCCTCAGCATCGGGTACATATTCCGGTACGCCGATCGTAATATCTTCCAGTTTGATTTCTTTTCTTTTACGGGGATCGGGAGGAGTGGCGGAAATGTTACCATTTTCATCCACATACGCCATCATGTCTTCCAGACTTTTCTTTCCTGTCTGTTCTTTGCGTTCTTTCATTTTCTCCGCTTTGTCCATCTTCTCTTTTTGCTTTTTCTTTTGTCTTTCTTTTTTGTTCCAGGTTTCTCCCATGTTAAAAATTTAGGTGTATAAATGACCGCAGGTACCCGGGATTAGAGATAGTTAGTGACTGACCGGATGCGGGGGTTGATGGTGAAGGTAAACTATTTTAGGCAAGAATAACGGCTAAACCAACCGGGCCTGTTTAACCGCCGGGAGAACCGGCTTCCATACCAGGTATCATCACGGCATAAACTACAGCTCCTTCTCATTATCCTATTCATAATGAGGAGCTAACCCGGGAAAGAACATCTGGCAAGAACGCTGTTTGCTATTAACAGGAAATCCACACTAATATAAGTGTGGCATCGTACACTATTGTTTTAAAAAATTCAAATTAAATCTTGCATTTCCTTGTTGCCTGAGGATATAAATACCTGCCGGAAGCAGACCGGTTTGGAGTTCAATTAATTGTGTACCAGTAACCAGGCTGACATTAAATTGTTTCAAAAGCATACCTGCCTGGTTATACATCATAAAAGTCCGTTCTCCTGCTTTATCACTATTTAAACTCAGGAAGATCGTTGTGCCTGGTACCGGGTTAGGATAAAGCCTTGCCGGCTGAATAGTATTGAAATTCCTGTTGATCATCAGCACCGGGGTATAACTTATTTTCCCGTCAATATCCACCTGGCGCAGACGGTACCAGGATTTATCAGATAAGGGCCAAAGGTCAGTAAACCGGTATTGCTGTTCCTGGTTAGATGTGCCATAGCCGGGTACCTTGCCTATTTCCATGAAATGCATTCCGTCAGCGGATCGCTCAACGGCAAAATAGTGATTGTTTGATTCCGTACTGGTTAACCAATGAAGCGTCACTTCGTTTGCAGCCGGTACAACATAAAACCTGATCAATTTTACAGCCAATGGCGCACTGATATTGGCCAACGTGAACCGGTTCAATATATCTATGCTTGCCAGTGTGAGTATATTGGCACCCTGGTTAATATCGTCTTCACCCAGATTTAGCCACTGCACACCCCCATTGGCACTTGAAAACAGTGCCAGGTTGGGTTCGGCTATTCCGGCCAGTTCATTATCGAAGTAGTAAAATTCAATGGTGGCCGCTAATCCACTGTTATTGGTTGGTGTAACGGTAAAATAACGGTAAATAGAGGCCCCGGATTGTTGCTGATGACCTCTTCGGATGACGGTACTTCCCAGGTTAGCTGTGCTGGTTATCTGAAATCCCAGGTTACCCGGATTTACGGCTGCCGGTGCATTTAATACCTGGGTGGACTGTATATATCCCCCTGTGCGGCCGGTAATGCGCTTTGTACTCGCTTCTCCGCTCAAAGTACCCGTTAAACCCAGATCAATATTGAAGCTATTCAGAAATAAACTATCCCCACTGGTAAAAAGAAGGATGTTGGATATACTGATATCTCGACCCAGTTGAATACCATTACTGGTTTTGTTCAGTGTCAGATTATAAAATCCGGTAGTTGAACTGCCATTAATAAAGGATCCCGATGTGGCCGAATTACCTGTAAACATTACGGCTCCGTTACCTGGGAAAAACTGACCGTTATTGGTTATCCCCGTATTTGCGAGTACCAGGTTTGCCGATCCATTCACAACCAGTGAAGCCCCGGAACTGATCTTTATACCCTGTGCAGGCAGATGTATGTAAGTGGCCGGCAATATTGCCAGCATCAAACTGACTAGATTGATTTTCATAGTGCGGCTTATTTATTTGGTGTATGTACTTCTGCTACCCCAGCTATCCACCTGATAATGAAAATCAACAAAGAGTCCTCCGGCATCGGCGTTATACGTATCATCAGCAGTGTCGGAGTTTCTCCATATCCTGCACACCAGCACACTGGAGATTTTTTTCCCGGTACCATTAATACCGGCATCAGCCGCTGTGAGCGGGGTAATCATATGGGATTTGGCGGTAAATGGTCCGGTGGCCACTACTGCTGTTGAGGTTATAGCCGGGAAGACCTGTGGAGTGGTTGCATCATAATTCACCCAGGTATACTCAAAATTCCATTCCACATTTCCGGATGCAGTTGATTTGGGTGTCCAGTGAATATGTGGATAGATTGTAGTACCTTCTTTCCAGGCATGCGGCAACTGAACGGTAAATGACATTGCTTCCGTACTCTGATTATACCGGAAAAACCATATCTGCGGTCCACTACTACCACTGAGATAACCAATCGAAGCTGCATTTGACCCGTTATCCAGCACTACCCGCAGATCATCCCAACGAACTTCACCATCCCCAACTAATCTTCTCCATAATGGCGTACCCGACGTTCCTGCGTTATAGTAATAACCTTCACCGGCAGCATATTCACCGGTAATACTGGCGTTGGTATTAAATACCAGCAAACTAGTTGCAGGATTTGTAATTGTAGCCGCGTCGGTCGTCGAGCTGAGCGACACTCTTGGTATCAATAACCCTTTGCTGGAATTAACGATATCCAGCATGGCTGATTCATCCGGATCAGCGCCACTGGTATTGATAGCAACATTCTGAGCGGATGATCTGCTCACAACAGCAAATGACAGGAACATGGAAAGCAGAAGTTGAAAACCCGTTTTCATAAAGTGGATTTTAAATGATTAATAACCTGGTGAAACAGAAAAGCGCGTGAAGTAGTAGTTAAAACAAGCTGCCAGTCAACAACTGGGCATGATTTGTACCTGGTCAGTACATTTTTCATAAGTATGGATTGGACTGTAAACAGCTGCAAGTAATAAGTACTTACAACGTAAACAAACTTATGGCAATGTGATGATCACTTAAATGATATTTGTCAAAATCCGGTAGTATTTTAAGTAACTAAGTAATAACCCATACTACCCATACGTGTTTCAGAGTATTTGCCCAGCCACCATATATATATGGCTGCTATTTCTCAGAGAGTAAAATAAATACGCTGCGGGCTGTCAGCCTTTACCTGCTGTCAGACTCTGGGAGAAGGCGTTCAAAATAAAGGCCAGGTCCTTATAAAGAATTGTTTCGTTAATAGTAATCAGGGATTTTGTTTTACCCGGTGCAAAGGGCATACGTATTGAAAATTCTGTATTTAGTTTTTGCTGGAAAATCCGGGCATCTGTTCCTCCCGTTAATTCCAGTTGATAAATATTGGTGCCCCCGTCAAGCGGGTTTATCCGGATATCATTTCTCTTATTTAACCGGGCAAACAACTCCTCTCCTTTTGCCTTTGCCTTTAGCAAACGGTCTTCCAACCCTTCGAGTCGCCCCAGGGCCATGGCCGCATTTGTCCAGTTACCATACATACTTCCCCCGTGAATTTTCACCAGGTGGGGCATTTTACTGATTGTATCCTTATCCCCGCAAAGAACCGCCCCCCCACTTGCACCCAGGTATTTATAAAGGGAGATATACACCGTATCAAAACAGGAGGAAAACTCCTGTATAGAAATACCTGACCACGCACTGGCCATATAAATCCGGGCCCCATCAAGATGAAGTTTAATTCCCTTACTTCTGCAGTACTCACTGATTTTTTTAATTTCCCCAATGGGAATCATCCTGCCATCTGTTCGGCGTACAGGGTTTTCAATCGAAACAGTGCCTATACCACTACCAAAAACCTCCTGTTCCGGGAGCTGTTCAATAGCTGTTTGCAAAGTGGCTGCCGTAAAATATGTTTCCTCTTTGGCCAGCGGATAAAGTCGCTTTTGGAATACAGACTGCGCTGCATCCGCTTCATCGCGGTAAACATGACTGGTATCCTGTACAAAAACCTTTGTATGATTACCACTCAGAACAGATATAGCCAGCTGATTGGCCATCGTGCCACTGGGCATATAAATGGCTTTCTCTTTACCCGTGATCTCCGCCATCTTTTTTTCCAATGCTTCCACGGCCCCTCCTGATCCGTACCGATCCTTTTGTATGGCTGCATGGGCATTCAGTTTCTGTAATTCTGCCAGGTATTCCGCCGGCTCAAACATCTCCCCATCCCCAAAAAATTTGATCACGTCCAGAGTTGATTCTGCAGACAGGGTTTCCCGGGAGAAAGCCGTTGAGGCATTTCCCAAAAATGGCAGTGCAGCTAAGCCGGAAAAGCGCAGAAAACTTCGACGGTTAAAATCAGGCATGATACTACTTTTAAGTTATCTAATGTACAACAAATTGCCCCTGTATCAGTTTCCCTATCACCATTGGAAATTTACGGATACTCCAGGTGACCCGGGTTTTCTGTTGTGTAGGACGCCGGGTAGGACCGAAACAGGTTGCGGGTTATTGTAACAAACAGGTTAGTCCGGAAATCAGCCGGTTGTAACTTATTCAGGAGCAGTGGTCCGTTGGGCCGGGCCGTTGAAAGAATTTCCCGGAAATTAGTTTCACTGTTGTGATAAAAAACACTATCCCTATACTCTGTTATCAGCACCAGGTTAAAGCCGGCGGCAGAATCGGCCACCACTTCTTCGAGCCTGTAAGAAAGAATAAATCCTTTCTTTAAAGCGATATCCCTGTATACCTTCCAGTTGTTTTCATAAAAGTAAACGGCTTCAGCCCGTCGGCCCTCCTTTACTTGTACAAAATCCATAACGGTGACACCCTGAGCGGTGCTACAAAAACTCACCAACAGAAAGAAAGGAAACAAATAGCGCATAGTCTGGCTTTTACAGGCAATCTAGTTTGAAATTCCATAAGTGTCTATAAAAATTATATAACCGGTCATTAAGTTTTGCACAAACCGGCTGCTGAACTATAAAACCCGGGAATAACCGGGCTATCCGACTCTAATTAGTGTAGCTTACAGGTATACAGGCAATACCGCCTGGGATAAAATACAAAGTATGTCCAACATTACAGAACTGGTGGCCGCTGATAAAAATCTGTCCACTTTGTTAAGAGGCGTAAAGGCCGCAGATATGGAAACAGAACTCAGTCAAAAAGGTCCTTTTACCGTTTTCGCCCCCTCAGAAAGTGCCTTTGGTAAACTGCCGCAAGGGGAACTGCCTTTTTTGCTGAAACCTGAAAACAAAATAATCCTTAAAACCCTGCTGGATAGTCATATAATACCTGGAAAAACTGCTTTCAAAGATTTCAGGGACGGACAGAAACTGACAACCATCAGTGGCCGTGAACTGGAAGTGAAAGTGTTGAATGGTTCGGTAAGCATCAATGGTGCCACTATTCTTGGTCGTGACCAGGATGCCACCAATGGGATTATACACTCCCTGGACATCGTAATCCCGGCTGATTAAAAAGATATTTTTATAATCTGTGCCTAATCAATCTAATTCCGGTTGTTTTTATATTCCTTTGTACCAGTATCCCTACCATGAACGGGTACAAAATATACGATATTAAAGACGCCGACCGGTTTAACCCCTACGTTTATCCGGAAGTCAGAGATGAATTAGACAGGTTATTTTCCGCCGCCTATCTCTTCACCACCCCTGAAAAGGAGAATATTATCATCTCCTATCTAAGGGACCACTCCCTTCACAGTCATTGGCTCCTGGAACATAAAGAGCTATGCGACCTCGTTACCCATGGCAAGTGCCAGACCAGCAATATTGAAGCATTGTTTGAGGCCTGCAGAGGTAACCGGCAGTTCATGCACAGTTATGAAGAGTATATCCGGAATATTGATGTGGAGTAGTTGTACTCCACCGACGGATTCAACCACAAAAAAAAGCCACCCGTAACGGGCAGCTTTGTACAAATAAAATGACACAATCAGAATTTAAATCCGGCACCCAATCCGATAATAAACGGATTGACTTTCACATCAGATAATACAACCGGAATAGCTCCTTTAATAGTTACATCTGTTTTCAACAGAATCTTTTTCAGGTCCAGGTTCAGGAACCATTTATCGTTCAGCTGATAATCAAATCCGGCCTGTGTGGAAAATCCGACATTACTTTTGTACCCGAGATCCAGCGCCTCTTTTTTCTCTCCATAAAAAATGGAATAATTTATACCTGCCCCGATATAAGGGGTAAACGCTTTCCCTGCAAAATGATACTGCAGATTAACCGTGGGGGGTAATAACCAGACTTTGCCCAGTTTGGTGGAAGAATTGCCATCATCCAGTTTAACGGTGTGATGTGTTGTACCCAGGATCAGTTCGGCAGCTAAATTTTTACTGAAGAAATAAGTGAAATCCAGCTCCGGAGCAATTGCAGTAGAGATTTTAATATCATCTCCGGAAAGGTCATAACTGGAAGCGGGTGGAATGGCTCCCAAAACGCGGAATCTCATTTTCCATTTGGGCGCTTCAGGTGCGGCCGTTTTACTTTCCTGGGAAAAAGCAACCAATCCGGTTGCCACTAAAAAAACAAGCAGTACAATCTTTTTCATAAGTGTTTCTATTTAGGTCGCAAATGTAGTTGCCACGGATTACCCCACTTCGTGATTGTTTTCACAAGAGGACATGATCAATATTATATTTTAAATCAGTTTTTTATTCTACCTTATGATTAAAAGACAATCTGCTCTTTAATGCCACCTTTAAATACACGCCTACCTGTTTGTAATTCCAGCCCGGCTTGCGTACATTTAATAGCATGGCCAACATAAAAAACATATCACTAGTACTGTTCTTCTTGTTTTTTTCCCTTCAATCGGGCGGTCAGGTTTTTTATAAAACGCCATCTGGCAAAAAATACCATACCGATTCCTGCCGGATGGTGAATAATTTTTCCGAAGCTATAACGATTGAAAAAGCCAGGCAACTGGGACTACAGCCTTGCCTGATCTGCCGGCCGACAAACATTTATACGGGCAGTACGACTGCCACTAAAACCAGCGGACAAGCCGCAACCGTTCAATGCAAGGGAAAAACAAAAGCAGGTACCCGTTGCCGGCATATGACCCGGATCGCCAATGGGTATTGCTATCAGCACCAGCCTGAATAGAATGGATTATCTTTAGCTGTCAAAACCTTTTTCATACATTATATCCCTTAATTTCTGACAGCCTCTTCCTGCTTACCTGCAAACAATCCGATAAAATAAAACGACGCTTAGTACTTTAATTATACCGGGTCAGGAGTACCTGATCAAGTGCAGACAACTACCACGAACCGGCAGAAGAAAAACCTAAAATTCCGGTCATTCCCCCTGACCAGACGAATTTTTAATTCTTATTTACAACGGCGTAAAAAAGCATCAGATGACCGGACCTGATTTTTATGGAAGGCGGGTTGCTGTATTAACCATTATTGAAAAATCCGGTTATAGAAACCGCCTTACAGCTATACTCCGGCCATAGTTTCAAAGAGGAGGAACCCCTCGCTTAGAAAAACAAGTCAGTCAGAAAAAAACAGAAATTACCCGTTTTTTTCACCGGGCTAATAAAAGAATTAACGTGTATTTGCAGTTGGGAATAAAAAGTTCAATGAGTTCGGGCTTATAAATTTCATAACGGTGTAAAATGTGAAAACAATACTTTTCACAAGCTACATTAAGAAGATAAAATGCGAGGCGGGACGCCTCGCATAGCGGCTAACATGTAATTCATCAACTCGCCACAGGCGAGATAATACACCTGCCGGGCTGAAAGCCCGGCAGGCAGAATCAAATGCAACATTTAAAAAATGACTTATTCTGATACGGCCGGCTATAAAATACGGAATCAGGCTGCCACTCATTTCCTGACATTTACCATTGTAGGCTGGATCGATATTTTCAGCAGAAAACGTTACCGGGATATCATTTTGGAAAGCCTGGACTTTTGCCGGAAGAATAAAGGACTACAGTTGAATGCCTATGTGATCATGTCCAATCACATTCATTTTATCTGGACCTCCGCGGATAAAAATCTGAGTGGCCTGATCCGGGACTTCAAAAGTCATACCAGTAAACGCTTAACTGCTTCCATACAGGAAGAGCCGGAAAGCCGTCGTGACTGGCTGTTACATCTGTTCAGGTTTCATGCCAACCAGACGAATGCGAATGAAATTTTCCGGGTCTGGACCGGGGATAATCACCCGGAAGAAATTCATTCCGCTCACTTTTTTACTACCAAGCTGAATTATATTCATCAGAATCCGGTCAGGAACGGACTCGTCGCCAATCCGGCCAGTTATCTCTATAGCAGTGCGGCGAATTATGAAGGCCGGAAAGGCCTGATTGAAATAGATACTCTACACTGGTAACCACGGAGCTTCCAGCTCCGTGGTTGTATTATGTCGCCTCCGGCGACTTGAAGATGCTGTAAAGCAGCTGCTCAGCGAGGCGTCCCGCCTCGCCTGCTGCCTCTCTACGACATTCCATTTTAGCTCCGTCCCGCCTCGCCTGCTGCCTTTCAACGACCTTCTATTTTATCTCTGTCCCGCCTCGCCTGCTGCCTTTCAACGACCTTCTATTTTATCTCTGTCCCGCCTCGCCTGCTGCC
>JAKQJH010000165.1 GCA_029561255.1 Bacteroidota bacterium
ACGCCGCTTTCTCCCCCACCCAGTATGACCATTCTTTTTCCCATAACAATAATTCAGTGTACGGAACACGGCTCTTCACAAGTATTGGATATTCTACAACTGCACCACAATTCGCTCAGATCGGAATGATCGTCTTCTTCAGGGTTGGATTCCGGGTTTTTCGGTTATATAGTTCACCCGCCTGCTCCCCGCTGCAGACCGGTATGGTTTATCTCAACTTCAGCGTTACAATACTCAGTACCACCAGCAACACCGTTACGATCCAGAATCTTGTCACAATTTTCACTTCATGGTATTTCTTAACCTGGTAGTGGTGATGCAGCGGGGCTTTCAGGAAAATCCGGCGGCCCTCGCCATATTTTTTCTTGGTATACTTGAAATATCCCACCTGGATCATCACACTCAGGGCTTCCACCAGGAACACGCCACAGAAGATGGGAATCAGCAATTCCTTGTGTACAATAATGGCCAGTGAAGCAATGATTCCACCGAGCGTCAGACTACCGGTATCACCCATGAACATCTGTGCCGGGTAGGAATTGTACCAGAGAAATCCTACACATCCTCCGATCATCGCGGCGATGAAGATGGATAGCTCACCCAGGTTCGGGATATACATGATGTTCAGGTAATCCGCAAAGACCAGGTTACCACTCGCATAAGCGAAGATGCCAAGCAGGGTGCCAATCAGGGCTGATGTGCCTGTAGCCAGTCCATCCAAACCATCCGTCAGATTGGCGCCATTGGATACCGCGGTGATGATAAAAATCACGATCAGGATATACAATGCCCAAGTGTAATCACGCATGGAAGCTGGTAATAGCTTTGAGTAATTAAACTCATGATTCTTTACAAACGGAATCGTAGTGATCGGCTCTTTGGTCTCAACAAAGTAGCGGGTCTTGCCATTGTATGTTTTTTCCTTTACTGTGGAATCAGCAGACGGATTTTTTCCAACATACTCACGCCAGATTTTCACATCACTATTGAAATAAAGGGTGGCGCCTACAAGTATACCCAGTCCCACCTGACCCAGTATCTTGAACCAGCCGGCCAGTCCGTCTTTATTTGATTTTTTATAATCAGCGCCTTTCTGCTGCGCCATTCTTTTACTCTTCAGTTTCAGGTAATCATCAATAAATCCGATGATCCCCAACCATACGGTACTGATCAGCATTACCTGTACATAGACATTCGTCAGATCGGCCAGCAAGAGGGTTGGGATGATGATCGCCATGATGATGATGATCCCGCCCATCGTGGGTGTACCTTTTTTGCTTTCCTCACCGGCCAGTCCTTCTTCACGGATACTTTCACTGATTTGCTTTTTCTGAAGGAAGCGGATCAGTTTTTTACCATAAACGAGGGTGATGAATAAGGAAAGCAGCACGGCAGCCAGCACCCGGAAGGTGATGAACCCAAACAGCCGGCTGCCGGGGATCTCGATCCCCTGGTTATTCAGCCATTCAAATAAATGATGTAACATGTTCGTTGCCGGTTATTGGTTTACTTATTCAATAGTTTAAAAAACTCCATCACTTCTTCTTTATCATCGAAGTGACTCCGCACTCCTTTTATTTCCTGGTATTTCTCGTGTCCTTTTCCTGCTACCAGTACAATGTCTTCTTTGTTTGCCAGGCTGAGGGCGGTTTTAATCGCTTCTCTCCTGTCGGTGATTGAGATATATTTTCTTCTGTACGCTGGTGCTAATCCTTCTTCCATATCCCGGATAATCTGTTCCGGGGACTCACTCCGGGGATTATCGCTGGTAAAAATCACCCGGTCGCTATGTTCGCAGGCAGCGGAAGCCATCAA
>JAKQJH010000176.1 GCA_029561255.1 Bacteroidota bacterium
GTCAACAATATTGATCCGGTGATTCCGATCAGTTTCTACAACAGCGACCGGACCAAACGGTTCCGCGTTGTGGTGGAAGGGATGACGACGTCGGGGAAGCTGATATCGTTGGAGGAGATAATATCTAAGTAAACCCATTATTTTTTTTAAAAATTTCTAAAGCAATGTTATGAGATTCCGCATGATTGTTTTGGGGTTCTTAATATGCGGTTTTACCGGATCATTTTTACATGCACAGGACAATCTTGCAAAAAACAACTTCATGTCTGAAAAAGTGCATTTGCATATTGACAGGTATGTTTTTGGTGCAGGGGAAACAGTCTGGTTTAAAGCCTACATTCTGTCAGGCGACACCAGTGGATTAACCAGTTCTGTTTTACATGTCGAACTGCTTTTGGGAGATTCTCTGTTAAGCTATCAACGATTGCCCGTTGTTCTTTCTGTAAGCAATGGTCAGTTTTTTCTAGCTGACAGTTTAGTGACAGGGTGGTATACTGTCAGGGCATATACAGAAGCAATGTTAAATCAGCAGCCGAACAGTTTTTTTCAATCTTCAATATTTATTCATGGGCGAAAGAACGGTCAAAAATCGCAGACAGATGTTTTTAGAGATTCAATGCTTGTTTCTTTTTTTCCGGAGGGAGGAAATCTTGTAAAAGGACTGGAGTCGACCGTAGCTTTTAAGGCGACTGATGAATGGGGTTTCCCCGTTGATTTTTCTGGAGTCGTAAGGGCTGAAAATGGGGACTCAATAGCTGTTGCTAATACATTTAAGTTTGGAATGGGTGAATTCAAATTAAGGCCTTCCATCGGACAGCGATACTATGTCAGTACATCAGTTAAAGGAAGCATTATTAAGTATTACCTGCCTGAAGTGGTTGATGAGGGAGTTGCGCTTTCAATGATATATCACCCGGAGGGTATTTATTTTGAATTGAATCAGGCGGGTAGCAACCGGATGAAAAATGCCTCCGTTGTTGTTGGTCATATGTTTCAAAAAGAAGTATTCAGAAGAAAAATCACAGATAAGGAAAATACTTTTCAGGGTGTACTTAATACGAAACAACTTACTTCAGGTATACTTGCAGTTACGGTATTGAATGATGATGGATTGCCGCTGGCAGAGCGGCTGATATTTATTAATAATAAAGAATACCGGCAGGCAGTAAAAATCATTGCTGATACTGTTGATTTTCGGTCAAAAGCCAGGAATTACCTTAAGATTGCCCTGACAGATACAGTTCTGGGTAGCCTGTCATTATCGATTACAAATGCAGATTATGGCTATACCTCAGTGCGGCCGGCATCGATAATCAGTGATTTATTACTGACTTCAGAACTAAAAGGGGACATAGTGAATCCTGACTGGTATTTTCAGGAGGGAAATGATAGTGTATCTACGGGCCTTGATCTTCTAATGCTCACTCAGGGCTGGCGTAATTATAAATGGGCGATTCATGATAAAAACTCAGACTTGTCGAAGCTGTATAAGGATCCGGCATATATTACAATACGTGGCCGGGCGCTGCTTAGGGGCACAAAATCACCTCTTTCAGATTCACGATTGATGGTAGTGCTTTCTGCTAAAGGGATAACGAATAATATTCTTCTGACTGAAACAGATAAACAGGGCTATTTCACTATTGATTCGCTTCTTTTTTTCGGCAAGGCAAGGTTTTATTTTGCCGAACAACGCGAAAAAAAGAAAGCGAGGTATATTGATATCATTCTTTCAGAAGGAATTTCTTCAGACAAACTTCTGCCAGAGAAAAGAACCAGGCAACTATTAGTGGATCGCCAGCATCAGCATTATCAAAAGATACCTGACAGTATTATCAATTACCTGGAGGAGATCACACGGGCAGAGGGTAAGATGATGCAAGGGGTAACTGTTACAGCAAAAATGAAAACTCCGGTTGAAAAATTGGAGGATGAATATACGGTTGGTGCTTTTAGTACAAATGCTTTTGTAGAGCGGGTCATTGATTTGGTTAATACGAATGAACCTGTTGTTCAGCCTAATATTTTCGAGTATTTAAAGTCGCGTATTCCTGGACTCATGATTGCAGATCCGGACCTGAGTAAAAGCCCCCCGGATCCTTCACAACCCGGTTTTGACCCGCGGAATGATCCAACAAAGCTGCGGTTATTTTATCGTCAAATGCCTAGTGTCAGCAGCCTTGGAAATCCGCCAATGGTGGTATACCTCAATGAAATTGAGACCGATCCGGATGTAATAGCGACAATACCTGCCGCTGAAATTGCATTAATTAAGATTTACAGCAGTTTTGTTTCAGCTCCTGGTGCAGGCCCTGGGGGTGTAATGGCTATTTATACAAAAAAAAGTAAGGATATGTCTGATCCCTTGGGAAGTACTATTTCTTACGAAGGGTTTTCAGTGATTAAAGAATTTTTTGCTCCAAACTATAAAGCTGATCCTTCGATAATTTTCAAACCCGATACCCGCATCACCATCGACTGGCGGCCGAATATTTTTGTCAACAATATTGATCCCGTGATCCCGATCAGTTTCTACAACAGCGACCGCACCAAACGTTTCCGCGTAGTGGTGGAAGGGATGACGACGTCGGGGAAGCTGATATCAATTGAACAGATCATTTCTAAGTAAATTTTTGCGGAATCTTGTTGCAGAAAATTATTGTTTATTAATTATTTATTATTGCGTGAAAGCAGCAATAGTAAAAGCGGGGAGTTGCCTTTCTTTAAGGTAACTCCCCGCTTTCTAATAATAAATAATTTAATAATTAATAATGGTCTATTCCTTGGGGAATCCCGCTGCCGCCTTCACCTCATTCAGCTGCATCGTATGCCGTTGGCTGTGTGCGCCGATCAGCAGATAAAGCTGGTAACAGTCCATCCAGTTGGTTCCTAACTGTACCACCCGGTTGCGCATGTCTTCTGTGGAGGTGCGCATATACCGGATATGAGCCGTGCGCGTGTCTTTGAAGTCAGCCAGGGCCTCTTCTAAATTCTTATAGCCGGTGTTTTTGGGTTGAATGGGTTCCGGCGCCTGATTCTTTTTAGAACGGTCTTTCACCATCATCACCAGCTCCTCATCCTTTACCTTGATCTCGGTTCTTTTTTCCGGGTTAGGGGCCGCTTTCATAGCGTTTTCAAACATGCCCCAGAGCATTTTTTCTGATGCGGCAATATGAAATACACACTCCTTCACCGACCAGCGGTCAGGTGCGGCCTTAAAATCCAGTTGGGCTTCTGAAAGACCTTTCGTGGCTTTCACCAGATCCTTCTGCGACTCCTTCATCAGGGTGATCGCATATTTACGGTCAGATTTTGAAATGGAATTGTTGACAATGGTTCCGGCAGATCCGGTAATCACCAGCAGGAGGAGTAACAGGCGGCCGGTCGTTCTTCTGAGCATGGCAGGTAAATTAAGATTAAAAAAGCAATGCGTTAACAGTTCAGTGGGCAGAAGCGATGTAAAAGGTACTAAAGTTTTTGAATTTCCCGCATAAGCTTTTTCGGCTGTTTATGGTTTAACGCTTTGCTGTAACTTTCCGCTATGAAAATAGCCACTGTCATTTCCTTTTTGGAAGCCTGGGCGCCTTCCTCACTCCAGGAGTCTTACGATAATGCCGGACTGATCACGGGCAGCCCTGAATGGGATTGTACCGGGATCATCTGCAGTCTGGATGCCACCGAAGCCGTGATCCGGGAAGCCAAAGCCAGAGGGTGTAACCTGGTGGTGGCCCATCACCCCATCATTTTCGGGGGGTTAAAAAAAATTAATGGGAAGAATTACGTAGAGCAGACGATTATACGGGCCATCAAGGAGGATATTGCCATTTATGCCATACATACCAACCTGGATAATGTGCTTTCCGGTGTTAATGGACGGATAGCGGATCAGCTTGGGCTGTTGAATCAAAGTATACTGGCTGAGAAAGACCTGACCCTGAAAAAGCTATTCACTTTTGTACCGGTTGACCATGCGGAGAAAGTCAGAACCGCCCTGTTCGACGCCGGCGGCGGCCAGATCGGTAACTATAGCGAGTGTAGTTTCAATTCAGAAGGCACAGGCACTTTCCGGGCTGGGGAAGGAGCCAATCCCTTTGTTGGTCAGCTAAATGAGCGGCATAGCGAGCCGGAAATCAAACTCGAACTTGTGTTTCCGGCCCACCTGCAGGGCAATATGATCCGGGCTCTCCGGGCTGCCCATCCCTACGAGGAAGTGGCTTTTGATGTGATGGCCCTGGCCAATCTGCATCCCGCGATCGGGTCCGGTGTGATCGGTGAATTACCGGAGCCGCTGTCGGAGCCGGAATTTCTGAAAAAAGTCAAATCTGTTTTTGGTACCCCGGTAATCCGGCATACCGCCTTTTCGGGACAGGTTGTGAAAAGGGTGGCGGTTTGCGGAGGAGCGGGTAGTTTCCTGATATCCAAAGCATTAGCAAAAGGGGCAGATGCTTACCTGACAGCCGATATGAAATATCACGAATTCTTTGATGCCAATGACCGGCTGCTCCTGGCAGATCTGGGGCATTATGAGAGCGAGCAATTCACGATCGGGTTGCTGGAAGAGGTTTTAGCCAAAAAATTCCCTACCTTTGCCGTCCTTAAAACTGAGGTGGAAACCAACCCTGTACGCTATTTTAGTTGAAGCAAAAACCGGGTCGAACCACCCACAAACGTCAAACTTTCAAACACTAAACCTGAAAATGGCACACGTTAAAGAATTTTCCGTAGAAGAAAAACTGACCGCCCTGATTACACTCCAGAAGATCGAGAGTAAAATGGATGAGATCAAGATCCTGAAAGGGGAGTTGCCGATGGA
>JAKQJH010000196.1 GCA_029561255.1 Bacteroidota bacterium
CAATATCATTCTTTCTCTGACACTGAATTTTGCGATTGAGATCATTAGCTATTGTGAGCAATTAGAGCAAAATAGAAAGTATGTAATTGCCAGGCAGTTACTTAAATCCGGGACATCAATAGGTGCGAATTCAAGGGAAGCACAGAACGCTGAGAGCAGGGCCGATTTTATTCATAAGTTTAAAATTGCCGCCAAAGAAGCCGATGAGACTGAGTACTGGTTGCTTTTATGTAAAAATTCAGCAGGGTATCCTGACACCAGGGGGCTGATGGAAAAACTAAAAGACATCCAACGAATACTTAATAAGATAATCAGTTCTTCAAAACATTAACATATGGCTCTCCAATTGGCACATTGGCATATTGGCTAATTGGCACATTAGCTAATTTGTACATTGCCCTATTGTTCAATGGTAAGATAAAATTAAGAAGCTTTCCTTTATTTACTTCTTATAGCCTCCACCGGATCCATACTCGCCGCCTGACGGGCAGGAATAAAACCGGCGACAACACCCACCAGCACACAGATGCCGATAGCAAGGACCAGGTTACTGGTAGAGATAAAGACGGGGAAATCGAGGGCGCCCGAGAGTACTTTGGTGAGCAGGAAAACAAAGGTTAAACCAATCAGTCCGCCAATGATACAAAGGAAGGCGGACTCCAGCAGGAACTCGGCGAGGATAATCCGTTTTTTGGCACCGATTGCTTTTTTCAATCCGATCTGGCTGGTACGTTCGCGGACAGTGACGAACATGATATTAGCCACCCCGAACATGCCAACAATCAATGAAAGTGTGGCAATGGCCCAGCCACCCATATTGAGACTTACAAATGCTTCGCTGATGGCATCACTGAAATCATTGATATCGTTCAGGGTGAAATTTTCTTCTTTGGTGGGAGTCAGTTTCCGGATTGCCCTCATGGTTCCGGTCAGATCATCTTTGAGTGCCTTACTGCTCAGGTAATCCTGTCCCTGTACGAGTATCAGTGGATCCGCTCTTTTGGGGTCCATGATATTCCGGGCAAAGCGATAGGAGAGGATCACACTCTGGTCGAATTGCCAGCCACCGATCATGGTCTTTCCTTGCTTTTTGATCACCCCACTCACAATGATCTTCTTTCCTTTTACGGTGATCATTTTACCCGCTGCCCTGTCAGGGTCGATAAACAGTTTTTCAGCAATCTCATTGCCAATGACGGCCACCGGGCTTCCCTGGCTGAATTCGGCATCGGACAGGTAGCGACCATGGGCGATATCAACCGGTTGAATATCGTTGAACTCCTCACTGATACCGTAAATATTTACCCCGGTCAGTTGGTTGTTTTCAAAAAAAACTTTGTCGGAAATACTGATTTTAAAAGCGACGTATTTGGCACTGGGGGTGCGTTTTTTGATTTCCTCCAGTTCTTCATATTTCGGATTAGGCCGGTTCACATATTTCCACCAGGGAAAATCCGGACCGCCTCCCGCACTATAATCCCATTTGTCAACATAGATAGTATTATTGCCTAAGGCCTTTACTTCATTCTGGATATTCTGCTCCAGGCTGTTGACCACGGCCAGCACACTGATTATACAGAATATACCAAAGGTTACGCCAAGCAAGGACAGGAATGTACGGAGCTTGTTTTTCCATAATTCCTGCAGGGTCATTTTAATACTGCTGAGGACAATCTCGATGGACCGGCGGATCATAGGGCAAATTTACCACATGTAGGGAGAGTTGGTTGATTTTTTATTTAAATGGCATGCCCTGGAGGTAGTTAGTAGTTAGAAGTTCGTAGTTAGTAGTCAATACACCTCCTGAGAAAGCTTTAAAAAACACCATAAACCATACTTTCAAACTCCCTCTGATTTATGACTTTATAAACCTTCTAAACCCTCCTTTCCGCCACTAGCAACTTTAGTTCTCCCTAAACCTTTTAAACCTCTTAAACCTCTTAAACCCTGCAGTTGGCACCTTCTCCTTCAGGACACCCTCAACTCTCCCCTCCAATTCTTACCTTTGCGCCCCGGTCAGTCAGCCCCGGTTTTAAAACATGAAGTATCATAACGAAATCCAGCGCAGGCGCAGTTTTGCGATTATTTCTCACCCGGATGCCGGTAAAACGACTTTGACGGAAAAATTCCTCCTTTTTGGAGGGGCTATCCAGGTGGCGGGGGCTGTGAAAAGTAACAAGATCAAAAAATTCGCGACCAGTGACTTTATGGAGATCGAACGGCAACGGGGTATCTCCGTAGCTACGTCGGTGATGAGTTTTGAATACAATAAGACCCTGATCAACCTGCTCGATACCCCCGGTCACAAGGACTTTGCGGAAGATACCTACCGGACGCTGACTGCGGTGGACAGTGTGATCCTGGTGGTGGATAGTGTAAACGGGGTGGAAGACCAGACCCGTCGCCTGATGGAAGTCTGTCGCATGCGGGATACCCCGGTGATCGTATTTGTAAATAAAATGGACCGGGATGGAAAGAACCGGTTTGACCTGCTGGAAGAAATTGAGAAAGAATTGAACCTGGCCCTGCATCCCATGACCTGGCCGATCAATAGCGGGAAGGAATTCAAAGGAGTTTACGACCTGGATCAGAAAAGCCTGTTGCTTTTTACGGCCAATACCAAGGCGGATGAAGATAGCATTTCTATTTCCGATATCAACGATAAAGTATTGGATGAAAAACTGGGCGATAAGGATGCGGCCCAGCTAAGAGAGGATGTGGAACTGGTGGATGGCGTGCATGGGAAGCTGGATGTGGCCAATTACCTCGCTGGTAAAGTAGCCCCGGTATTTTTCGGCAGTGCCATCAATAATTTCGGGGTAAAGGAAATGCTGGATACGTTTATCCGTATTGCCCCTACCCCCAGGAGCCGCCAAACCACCCTCCGGGAAGTGAATGTGGAAGAAGAAAAAATGAGCGGCTTCGTTTTTAAAATTCACGCCAACCTCGATCCCAAACACCGCGACCGGATTGCCTTCTTCCGGGTTTGCTCGGGTCGTTTTGAACGGAATAAATATTTTCATCATGTCCGCCTGGACAAAGAGGTACGCTTTAGTAATCCCTACTCCTTTATGGC
This sequence comes from Bacteroidota bacterium, assembly GCA_029561255.1. Classification (GTDB taxonomy): domain Bacteria; phylum Bacteroidota; class Bacteroidia; order Chitinophagales; family Chitinophagaceae; genus JJ008. Next base: position 3,077 of record JAKQJH010000196.1, read on the forward strand.
CCGTGATAAAAGCATTATCGAAGACGCTTATGCCGGGGATGTGGTGGGTTTATTTGATACCGGCAACTTTAAAATCGGAGATACCCTGACCGAAGGGGAGAACTTTTTCTTTACCGGTATCCCATCTTTCTCACCAGAGATATTCAAGGAAGTGGTGAACAAGGATCCGCTCAAGACCAAACAATTGGAAAAGGGACTGATGCAATTAACCGACGAAGGTGTGGCCCAGTTGTTTACCCAGTTTGGCGGTAATAAAAAGATCATCGGCTGTGTGGGTGAACTTCAGTTTGAAGTCATCCAGTACCGTCTGCTGCATGAATATGGCGCCTCCGTAGTTTTTAATTCACTGCCTTTCTATAAAGCCTGCTGGCTGACCAGCACCAATGAAGCAAAACTGCAGGACTTCCTGCGCTTCAAACAGGCCAATTCCGGCGAAGACAAAGACGGCCATCCTGTCTACCTCGCCCAAAGCGAATGGTTCCTGAATACGGAGAAGACGAATAACCCGGATATTGAATTTCATTATACGAGTGAGATACATAAGTAGGGTTTAGAAGGTTTAAGAGGTTTAAAAGGTTTAAAAGGTTTAAGAGGGTTAAAAGGTTTAAGAGGTTTAGTAAAAACTTTCTTAGAAGGGGCTGTTGTCTCCCGACTCCTGACTCCCGACTCCTGACTCCCGACTCCCGACTAAAGTCTGCTTACTGCCGACTGCATTTTGCCACCTGCCTCCTTCATCTTATCTTGTCCGCAAATTTCAGGCTACTGATATGGAAGTCATTAAAACGGACCGGCTGCGGGTACGCACCATAAATAATCAGGATCATGAGCGGTTTTTTTTACTCCAGGGCGATCCTGCGGTAATGCGGTTTATCCGTCCCATTAAAACCCGGGAAGAAAGTGATAACGCTTTAAATGAAATGCTGGCCTCCGGTGAGCCGGAAGAAGGGGGGCGTTGGATGGTGGAAGACAAAGTGACCGGAACTTTTATCGGTACCCTGGCCATCATCCCGGTGCCTTACGATACCACCAAAATACAATTGGGTTATGCCTTGGTGCCCGCCGAATGGGGCAAGGGCTATGCCACCGAACTGGCCGTTGCCGGACTCGATTATTTCTGGAAACAAAGTGACCGGAATGAGCTTTATGCCATTACGGAAGTACCCAATGTCCCCTCTCAGAAAGTACTGCTGAAAGCGGGCTTTCATTTGTTATTGAAGCGGGAACATGAGGGCAAACCGATTTTGGTATATATGGCAAAGCGGCGTTCTTAAGGCGTTCGCCTGAACTTTACCACAGCATTACTCTTCTCAGAAGCCCGTATATACACTTCATACTTTTTGCTTCCGTCAAACACTTTCATCAGGGAAGTGTTGGGAGGTATGGAGCCCAGGTTCTCCGCATACATGATCAGTTCATGAACCGGCTGATTCTTGCTGACAGGCAGTTTCAATTCCAGCGGTTTGGCTTGTAATAAATAGTGGGTAAGAATGATCTTTCCATCGTAGACCAGGGTAATGCTGTCCCCGTCCACGATCCCGTTATCAGAAAGTAATACCCGCACGGAATCCTCTTTGATGTCAAATGTTTTACTGATCTCCATCTTACGGGTATCATACCCGGGTAATATACTGCCGGGCGTCAGGCTTGCCTGTACAGGTGCTGCTTTCTTTACAATGGTAACGGATTGAATAGTGCTGTCTATACATCCGTTCAGACTGATTGTTTTTGCTTTGACCGAATATGTGCCGGGACTTAAACCCGAAAATACAGGAGAGTGTTCTTCAGTATGAATACTGTCATTAACAGACCAATGAACCGTTTTGAGGCTTTTGAGGGATGTTTCCTTTAGCGATAAGGACAACACATTGCTTTCTGATATGGCAGGGGTGAATCCGGCAGTTACTTTTTCGGAGCAGTCAGGGGTTATAGTTTCTGTTGTTTCAATGAAGGATAGGTCATCAAGGGCAAAATCATTTCCATGCCGGATAGTGTTTTTATTAATCAATGCAATCGTGGCACTTCCGGTTCCATCCGGTAGCCAGGCTACAGAATTGGAAGCCCAGGTACAGGGTTTCCCTGAAGATTTGAAACGACTGACTTCTTTCCCGTTAATGACCAAGGCCATTACGGCAGGATTAGGAACTGATATGGAAGTTATCCAAAACGTGAAGCGGTACTTTCTGCCCGGCTGAATTTTTGAAGTCGTTTTCCAGATAACCCTGTTTTCTTCGGGAGATCCGTTTACAAGCAGCATTTTACCCTTTCCATTTGTGTGGTCTCCGCAGCTATAATGGTCAGGATACCACCTGGAGGCATCTTTACCTACATAATATTCTCCTTCAGTTGTGTTTGTGGACGTATAAGAATAGCTGGAGTAAAAGCCGGTATTCCCATTGCTGAAATCGCCGTTTTCGATCACATTTACCTGCGAAATTTTTATCTCCCAATCTGAAGTGTTCTTGGCTATGTTGTTTTGTTGTGCAAGCAAAAAAACAGGAAGTAGAAAAAGGAAGTTCAAAAATGAGTATTTCTTTTTCATTGAATTATCTGATTAGCGCAAATGTTCCTTTCCGGTATGCTTCTCCACATAAAGTAACAGCTCGTACAACATATACAAACACCGCCGCATCCTGTTTAACTCCCTTATAAGTACCATCCCAGCAAATGGAAGGGGAGGTAGTATGGAAAATCAGTTCACCCCATCGGTTATAAATACTGAAATCGAGGTCCTGGATAGCTCCCCAGTACCGAATGCCATAACAATCATTGATGCCATCACCGTTAGGGGTAAAAGCAGTAGGCATGAGATATTGGCTTTTTCCGGTGGCGGATACATTGACTGTCACACTATCTTTATTCGTACAGCCATTGTTATCTGTACCCGTAACAATGTATTTGGTAGTATCAGCGGGGTTTGCAGCAGGGTCAGCTATAATCGTATTTGAAAGGCCGGTGCCAGGTGACCAGCTGTAGCTTACTGCTCCCGTGGCATTAAGTGTGCTGATATTGCTGGTACAGTCAATATCATTGGATTTGCTGGCCGTTACCACGGGTAATGGATTTACTGTAACAGTTGTACTCAGGTTGGCACTGGTACGACAAACAGTATCTGTAATAGTGACTGTGTATAGTGTGGTTACAGCAGGACGGGCAATTGGGTTCGGCAAGCTGGCATTACTCAGTGAGCCAACGGGTACCCAGCTGTAAGTATCACCTCCTCCGGCATTTAGCTGACGTGAATTATTAAGGCAAATGGCTCCGGCAGGATCTGCGAAAAATCTATTTACGGTCCGGATATCCACTTGTACTGAATCAGAATTAATACAACCATCTGCAGAAGTGACAACTACTCTATATTTTGTATTGAGGGTTGGACTGGCAATTGGGTTCGGCAAGCTGGCATCGTTCAGGGTGCCCGTGGGGCTCCAGCTATAAGTTGAACCGCCACTGGCAGATAATTGTATGCTGGTGTTTTCACAAATGCTGGTGTCAGCAGTAACTGTAATGACTGGCAATGGATTTACAGTGATAAGTACCGTGTCTTTACCAGTGCAATTATTGGCATTCGTGCCGGTTACATAGTATTCCGTCGTAACTAACGGGGAAGCTACCGGGTTAGCAATGGCAGTTCCGGATAATCCTGTAGCCGGAGTCCAGGTATAACTGGTGCCACCAGTTCTATTTAACTGAACTGATTTGCCCGCACAGATAGTCTGATTCGCTGATGAAATAATTGCGGGCTTGTCAACAGTGATTTTAACACTGTCACGTCTGAAGGTGAAAGGTGAAAAAAATATATCATCCAGGGCAAAATCATTTCCAAAAAGAATGGTGTTTTTGTTTATGATAGAGATCACCGCCGAAGTGGCATTCCCTGAATTCCAGGTGGTATAAAACTGAAACCAGTTACAGGATGGCTGACTGGCAGTTATTAATCCGCCGATGGCATTCCCATTTATAGAGAAGGCGAGTTTTGCTGGATTAGGAACGGAGATAGAACATATCCATGTGGAGAATGTATAGTTTGTATTGGGGCTCACGGTCACAGTTGTTTTCCATACTTCCGCATCAGGTTGAGGTGATCCGTTCACCAAAAGCATATTACCGGTGCCGGTTGTGTGATCGCCACAACCGAAGTGAGCAAAATACCAGGAGCTGGGATTATTCCCCACATAATATTCGCCTTCTGTGGTGTTGTTCGCTGTATAAAAATACTGTGAGGTGAAGCCAGTATTGCCCAAGTTGAAATCACCGTTAGTAATCAAATTGGCTCCTAGTGATAAAGAATTTAAATAGTAAGTTATATTCTGGGTGGTACTGGTAATGGGGTTTGGGCTTAATGGGTTGTCCAGAAAAGTAGTAGGGCTCCAGCAGTATACAAAGCCAGCGGTCGATCTCAGTTGTTTAGTTGAACCGCTACAAAGTAATGTGTCGATCGTCTGAATCAGTTGCGCATCTGTTTGTTGGGCCACACTGATTGTTTTTGTAATTGTATCGGAACAGGAAGGGTAATCAACAATCAATGTTACCTGGTAATTACCAAGGGTGGCATAGGTATGATTCACTGAAATAGTGCCTGAGGCAGTATTGCCATCGCCAAATTGCCAGCGGATATTAGTAAAACCTGCCGCATTGGTGGCATAAGTAATATCAAATGCAGAGCATGGATTCCGGGTAAACGAAAAATCTCCTTTTGGGTTACAAGCGGGTTGAGATTTTATACATACTGTTGCAATTAATGACAAAAGGACAGTAAATATGCTTTTTTTCATTTGTTGCTTTTGCTGGTTTTCAATTCTCATTTTATTAGAATGAATCAGCCTTTTTATGTATTTATGAAAATCTGTTTTATTTGATTAATGCAAATGTTCCTTTCTTAAAGGTGTCGCCACAGAGGGTTTTTGCTTTTACAACATACACGTAGACAGCTGCGTCCTGCAGTTCTCCTTTGAAATACCCGTTCCAGCATTCTCCGGGATTGCTGGTATGAAAAACCAGTTGCCCCCACCTGTTATATATGCTGAAATCGAGCTGATTAACGGTACCCCAGAAATTAATGCCATAACAATCATTGATGCCATCGCCGTTTGGGGTGAAAGCGGTAGGCATCAGGTAGAGACTTTTTCCAGTAGATGTCACATTTACGGTTATAGTACCGGTATTCGTACATCCATTGGCATCTGTGCCGGTTACTATATAGCTTGTGGTATCGGCGGGTGTTGCAAGCGGATTTGAGATCGCTGCATTGCTCAATCCGGTTGAAGGGCTCCAACTGTATTGAACGGCGCCGGTGGCAGATAACAGGCTGCCGGTACTCGCACAACTGATATCACCTGATTTTGAAACTTCGATCGTGGGCAGGTTGTTCACCGTAATCAGAACAGAATCATTGCCTGTGCAATTATTGCTGTTGGTTCCCGTTACATAATATTTAGTGGTGGTAAGCGGAGAAGCTACCGGATTCGGAATACTGGTTGAAGAGAGCCCACTAGCCGGAGTCCAGCTATAGCTGTTTCCACCCGTCGTATTAAGCTGAATGGATTTACCTGAACAGATCTGCTGATCAGGGGAACTAACAATTGCCGGCTTGTCAACGGTTATTTTTATGCTGTCCTGACTGAAAACAACTGGGGCAAATGAAATATCATCTAAAGCGAAATCATTCCCCGTATAAACCTGATTTTGATTTACGATCGCAATGGCCGCGCTTGTATTATTGCCGGAATTCCAGATGGTGTAAAATTGATCCCAGATACAAGCGGTATTGTTTGCTGTAAAAACCGGACCAATAGTTACATCGTTAATGGAGAATTGCAGTATGGCTGGGTTAGAAGAGGTGACGTGCTGAAGCCATGTGGAGAAAGCATAATTCGTATTAGGTTGTACCGTTACGGTTTGTGCCCAGACTTTTATATTGGGAATTTCCGCCCCATTTACGACCATCATATTGCCGCTTCCCGTGCTATGATCGCCGCAAGCAGGCATGGATGGATGCCAGGACTGCAAATTGGAAGTTACGGTATACATACCCGGGTTAAAACCGGAAGATGGATTATACGTGTATCCTGATGTAAATCCGGAATTCCCCGCATTGAAATTGCCATTCGTGATAAGATTCACACCAGTTGTATAAGAATTAAGATAATAGGTTGTATTCTGTGTTACAGAACAGACCGGGGTGGCAGAGGCCGGATTGTCAAGTCCCGTTACAGGATACCAACAAAATTGGAAACCCGGGTTTGATTTTAATTGCTTGGTACTTCCGGAACAGATAATTGTATCAGCAGTCTGTATCAACTGCTGGTCGGGAAGGATATCGAGCGTGATGGTTTTTTTGACCGTATCTGAGCAGGAAGGATAATCCGTAATTACGCTAACCAGGTAATTCCCGGTTGAAGCATAGGTGTGAGAGATAGTGGTATTCCCACTGGCAGTTCCCGCATCGCCAAAATTCCATCGGATATTGGTATGGCCTGAAATATTGGTTGTAAAATTTATGTCAAAGGGGGCACAGGGATTTCTGCTAATAGAAAAATCGCCCTTCAGGGGACAGGCAGGCTGTCCAAAAGAATTTGTTGCAATGGTATATAGCAACAGGGCAAGGAATAAGGTTTTTTTCATGTACCAATAAATCAGGGCATGAATTTACTTAAAAGGGCTTATACCTGTGTAATTGTGGGGGGTGATTTTTCTCAGTTCTTTTTTCAGGGTTTCCTTAACTTTCAATCCATCAATAAACCCGTGAATTGCTTTTTTATCGATTTTATTATTACCCCTTGTCAGTTCCTTCAAAGCTTCATAGGGATTCGGGTATTTTTCTCTTCTTAATACGGTTTGAATCGCCTCGGCTACTACCGCCCAGTTATTATCCAGGTCTTCGTAGATTTTCGCATCATTCACTACCAGTTTGCTCAATCCTTTCTCAATCGAACGGAAGGCAATCAACGTATGCGCAAAGGGTACGCCGATATTCCGTAAAACCGTAGAATCTGTCAGGTCTCTCTGCAAACGGGATACCGGTAATTTGGCCGACAGATGTTCCAGGATGGCATTGGCTAGTCCGAGATTACCTTCCGCATTTTCAAAATCAATCGGGTTGACTTTATGCGGCATGGCTGACGAACCCACTTCGCCTTTTACTGTACGCTGGCGGAAATATTCCATGGAAACATAGGTCCAGATATCCCGGCAAAAATCGATCAGAATATTGTTGATCCTTTTCATGGAATCAAAATGGGCGGCCAAACTGTCATAATGTTCGATCTGGGTCGTGAATTGCTGGCGACTCAATCCGAGTTTCTGTAAAAATTCATTGCCGAATTTGATCCAGTCCGTTTTCGGAAATGCAATATGATGGGCGTTGAAATTACCCGTGGCCCCGCCAAATTTTCCGGAGAAAGGGACGCCGATAAACTGCTCAATCTGGTTCTGTATCCGTTCCGCAAATACCATGATCTCTTTACCTAGTCTGGTTGGACTGGCCGGCTGTCCATGGGTATGGGCCAGCATCGGAATATCCCTCCATTCATCCACCAACAGTTTCAGCTCCATATTCAGGTTCAGCAGGGAGGGCAGGTACTCATATTCGATGGCATGTTTCCACGAAAGGGGGATCGCCGTATTATTGATGTCCTGTGAAGTAAGTCCGAAATGCACCCATTCTTTTGCTTCCGCTGCCCCGCATTTTTCCAGTTCATTTTTCAGGAAATACTCCACCGCTTTTACATCATGGTTGGTGGTAAACTCAATCTGCTTGATCTCCTGGGCATCTTCGGGTCCGAAATCCTCGGCCAGTTTAGCCAGGTGTTTTATGGCTTTGGGCGTGAGTTTGAAGAATTTCTTTTTTTCCAGGAAAAGGAGGTACTCAATCTCCACCAACACCCGGTACTTCATCAGTCCGTATTCAGAAAAATATTCGTCCAGGTGCTGAACCTGTTTGCGATAGCGTCCGTCGATGGCTGAAATAGCGGTGAGGGGGGTCAGTTCCATGTGAGTTGTTTATAGATAAAGATATCCTTTACCTTTGCTGCGCAAAAATAACCCAATTGGAGAAGATTCGCACAGGCATTGTTAATTACCTCAATACCAGGCCCCTGATTTATGGGCTGGAAAGACAACCGGTGGCCGGACAGATTGAGCTGATCGGTGATTATCCGGCCAGGATTGCTGCAATGCTCATCAGCGGTGAAATTGATCTCGGCCTGATCCCGGTGGCCGTGATCCCTCAATTACCCGAATATCATATTGTCGGGGATTATTGTATCGGTACTGAAGGGGAAATCGCTTCAGTAGCTTTGTTCAGCGAAGTGCCCATGGAAGAAGTGGAGAAAGTATACCTTGATTACCAAAGCCGCACCTCGGTGGCCTTGCTTCGTTTCCTGATGAAAGAATATTGGGGGATCAATCCGGAAATCATACAGGCTTCCGGTGAAGATTACCGGCAGGAGATCAAGGGGCATACTGCAGGATTGGTCATTGGTGACCGGGCGCTGGAGCAACGAAAAATTTCCACTTTTATCTATGACCTGGGGTCGGAATGGAAAAAAATTACCGGACTTCCCTTTGTATTTGCGGCCTGGGTCAGTACCCGGCCTTTACCCGAAGACTTTATCCGTGATTTTAATCAGGGGAATGCCATGGGACTGGAAAAGATCGATGAAATTGTGGCGGCCAATCCTTATCCGCTTTATGACCTTAAAAAGTATTATAAACTGCACCTAAGCTACCAATTGGATGAGGCCAAGATAAAGGGAATGCAGCGGTTCCTGGAAGTGATTAAGGATTTATAATCGTCATTCCATTTTCAGGATGGTATAACTGTCCTTCCTGCAAAAAATGGTATTGATGTAGGTGTCTGCATAGACAAAATACCCTTTGCTGAGAAAAAAATCAATGATATCGTTCTTTTTGATCTCCCGGTTATCTTCCACAAATCCCAGGGTTTCAATACAAAAAACCTCGGGCCTGAAACGGCTGAAATCAATTCCTTGCATGATCTGAAAATCGAAACCTTCCACGTCAATCGAAACCAGGTTGGGATGTGGTGTAAAATGTTGCTGCATCAGTTCGTTGATCTCCAGCAACTGCATTCTCACTACTTTTTCCACTTTATGCTTTCCGATTTCATCGTTTCCCTCTTTTTCCCAGAAATCAGCTTCTTCTTTTGAGAATGTATTCAGTCCGTTAAATTTTTCAGGAAAAACATAAAAGTCCGCTTCCCTTTTTTCATCAAATGCTACTCCGGCGTTGATGCAGATATCACGGCTCCTTTTTTGGCGGATTTTTTCACACAGGATGGGGTTGGGTTCTACACAAACCCCGCTGGCACCCCGTTGGTACAGCCGGTAGGTATTGTTGAGCGAAACAGGGTCATTGGCCCCGATATCCAGGTAACGGGGGGACTTTATCTGGAGGCGGTTGAATAAATCACTAATAATTATATCTTCGCCACTTTGGGAATAGCTTCTCCTTACATGACGGAAGAATGTGCGGGTTAAAAAGGATTTGATAGCACCAGAAAAGGGGAAGCCCATGGGTTAAATGTATTATAGCCGCCAAAGATAGTGAAGCAGGCAGAAACAGGAAGTCTGCCGGCTGATTTTAGTAAAATTTGATACAGATTATGAGAACATTAATCAGGAATTTCTTAAAGCGTTACGGGTATGATATTGTTAAAACCGGGGTTCCCTATATTCCGGCCACCAATAATGATGTATTAGTAACAGTAGGAAAATTCCAGGTATGGATGCCTGGCTATAATGTACAGGCGGTCAATTACCGGCTTTATCCGGATCTGAATGCACAGTTTGGAAGGCTGGCTAAAACAATCGCATCAAAATATCCGGGTATGACCCTGATTGATGTGGGAGCGAATGTCGGCGATACGATTGCCGTGGTGAAAACAGAAGTGGATGTTCCAGTAATCGGCGTTGAAGGAGATGAAGTGACTTTTAGTTACCTGGAGAAGAACAGTAAGCAGTTTAATAATGTCTCAATTGTTAAAACTTTTCTTGGTGAAAAGTCAGAAGAACTGAATGTAAATTTTGAAAAAAGTGGCTGGAATGCCACCATCATTCCGGATGACAAAGGGGGTAAACAGGTAAAGTTTAAAACGCTGGATGCCGTGATCAGCGAAGGTGGGTTTGACAACCGTACGATCAAATTGCTGAAAGTAGATGTGGAAGGATTTGATACAATCGTATTACGTGGAGCCGGAGAAATCATTAAAAGACACAAGCCGGTTGTATTCCTTGAATATAACCGTCAGAATATGATTTCTATCAAAGAAGAAGGACTTTCCACATTATTGTCTTTTGAACAGGCCGGGTACAATAAAGTTGCCTTTTTTGATCACAAAGGCACCCTCATTTTGGCTACCTCAATTAAGAATAAAGAAGTGGTTACTTACCTGCATGACTATGCTTCTTCTGTAAAAAATCTGATCGGCTATTACGATATCTGTCTTTTCCACGAGGAGGATGACCATCTGGCAGAACAATTTTTAACGTTGGAAAAAAAGTTTGTGTAATCACTTAGCAAGCTGATCCAACTGCTTCACCAGCTTCTCAAACTGCGGCTGGTACAGGAAATCATAGGCATTGGGCCCTTCGGGAATCACATTCGGGCATTCGAAACAAAGCTCCAGGGCCCGGGGCACTTTTAATCCTTCCGCTACCGCAAAAGGGAAGGACTGGTTGCCGATAAAGAATTTACAACCGGCAATGATCTGCGCGAATTCAAGGAAATCCTTCACCGTCCGGTGCTTCAGACCCGGAATCGCTTTTTTCATATCCTCGTATTCCTCTTTCAGGCCAACAAAAGTGATATTGGGGTAGTCTTTCAGGAAATCATAACGGATACCCGGTGCCCGGTACCGGAAACTACGGGCGATTACGATCTCATTTTTAAAGGTAAGATCCGGCGTTACCTGCAACCAGGGTTTGCCCAGGTCGGCCGTAATCCCGTACATATGAAAATACCAGCGACAGATATGATTGGTATTATAGTCAAAAGGAAAATTCCGGAACTCATCCAGGTCATAATCCACCGGCTGATCCGTCAGCACATCCACCACTGCAAACTCCGGCTGGGCCAGTAAGAGCGGGGCAATCATTTCCACACTTTTCTCCGTCAGAATCTTGCCCTGGTTGGCATGCTTCATGCTTTTTTTATACAGCGACTTCTGGTTGATCTGTAGATGCAGGTGGATTTTTTTATCCCCGGCCAGCACTTTCATAGCCGGCACCGCATAGATAATATCCCCGATCAGTCCAAAATGCTTGAAATGCACCGCATCCGGATGGGATGGCGGGTGGAGGTTGGGCATGCTGACCCTGGTCAAACCCTTGCTGAAGAGGGATCGCCTGGCTTTTTCTTTAAAAACAGCAATATAAAGTCGTTCAAAAATAGTCATGCAGTGTCGGGGTTTCCGGCGGGCTCAAATGTAGTTATTTTACCGCGATCTGCCCGTTCAGTCCCTTAGCCGATTAGCTAAAATGTATTACCTTGGCTGCTGCATTTCCCTTACCGGTCCGACCGGTTTCAACAAACTGATCCATGTTCAAAAAGCTTCAACTGATCGCTTATTATTTGTTCCGGTACCCGCTGTTAAAAGCACAACTTGGGTACCTGGGTGCAAGGGCGCGGCTTCTGCAGACCAAACTGGAAGGCGCTCAGTACATCCATATTGGTTCAAAAGTCTATATCAACAGCCGGGGCTGGCTGGCCTGTATGCCCCTGACCGGTGATGTAAATTGCCGCCTCAGTATCGGGGACGGCACCTATGTGGGACGTTTCTGTCATTTCTACGCGACATCCCGTATTGAGATCGGAAAAAAAGTGCTGATCGCCGATAAAGTATACCTCAGCGACAACCTGCATGGTTATAAGGATATCAATATTCCGGTGATCGATCAGGCTGTGGAGCAATTAGCCCCCGTGGTGATTCAGGATGGAGCCTGGCTGGGCGAGAATGTCTGTGTGGTGGGTGCTTCCGTGGGTAAGAACAGTGTGGTAGGAGCGAATAGTGTGGTGACCCGGGATATTCCGGATTACTGTGTGGCCGCCGGTGCACCGGCCATTATTATAAAACGATTTGACCTCGACAAAAAGGAATGGAGGCGTACGGATAAGGACGGCCATTTTATCTGAAAACGGAAATCATGCGTTACAAAAATATACTGATCACCGGGGGAGCCGGATTTATCGGTTCCGGACTGGCCCTTTACCTCATACAGGAAGGATGTACTGTTACAGTACTGGATAATTTATCGGAACAGATTCATGGCACCGATCCGGAAAAAAGCTCACCGCTTTACCGGTCTGTTAAAGACAAAGTCCGTTTTATTCATGGCACCGTTACTTCCCGCAGTGATTGGGAAAAAGCGATTGGTGAGAGTGAAGTGATCGTACACCTGGCTGCCGAAACCGGTACCGGACAATCCATGTACCAGATTAGTCATTACGCCGACGTGAATATCGGCGGTACGGCCCTGATGCTGGATTTGTTGGCTAATCAAAAAACAGCCGTAAAAAAAGTGATCATTGCTTCCTCCCGCGCCATCTACGGAGAAGGAAAATATATTTCAGCTGAACTGGGGCCCGTATACCCGAAACACCGGATAGCGGCGGATATGGACAAAGGACAATTTGAAGTAACCTATCCTGGCGCCGTCAGTCCATTGCAACTCGTCGCCACCGATGAGGAGTCAAAGATTCATCCCTCTTCGGTATACGGTATCACCAAGCAAAACCAGGAGCAAATGGTGATGACGGTTTGTCCCACACTGGGCATTGCCCCGGTGGCCTTCCGTTACCAGAATGTTTATGGTCCCGGACAGTCTCTGACCAATCCTTACACCGGTATCCTGTCAATTTTCTCTACACTGGTGCTGAATAATAAACCGGTCAACATTTTTGAAGACGGAAAGGAAAGCCGCGATTTTGTGTTTATCAGTGATGTGATCCGCGCCACTTTTTTTGGTATAGAGAAGGAGGAAGCCAACGGGCAGATATTCAATGTGGGGACCGGTATTCCCACAACAGTACAGGAAGTCGCCGAAGGACTCATTGCCTTGTACGGGAAAGAAGTACCGGTAAATGTGTCCGGCAATTACCGCCTGGGAGATATCCGGCATAATTATGCGGATATGTCTAAAATTGAAAACTTACTGGGATTCCGTCCGGCTGTGTCCTTTGCAGAAGGCCTCCGCCAGTTTACAGTATGGGTCAAAGCCCAGGAAGTACAGACCAGCCGCTACGATGAATCCATAGCGGAAATGAAAGCAAAAGGCCTGATGAAATAATTAACTATGGCAAGGATCGGATTGGTAACGGTATTGTATAAATGTGATGAAGTGCTGCCCGACTTCTTCAAAAGTGTATCTATCCAGAACCATAAGGACTACATTCTTTACCTGATCGACAATTCAGCCAGTCCGGCAACCGATGAAATGATTGCCCGCTGCCTGGCGCAATACCCGGTGACTGCTTATAAATATGTCAACACCGGGGGCAATATCGGTGTGGCGGCCGGGAATAATACCGGAATAAAACTTTCCCTGCAGGACCACTGCGACCACGTCCTCATCCTCAACAATGATATCGATATAGAACAGGAGTATATGTTCAGTCAGCTGGTCTCCCTGGCTGATGAGAAAGGGGAGGACATGATCGTTCCCAAAATCTATTATTACGGTGAAAAAAAACTCTGGATGGCCGGAGGCTATATGGATGAGTGGCGGGCCCTGGGCGTGCATTACGGCATGAATAAGGAAGATAGCCCTGCATTTAATGTGGCAAAACACTGTACCTATTCCCCCACCTGTTTTATGCTGGTGAAAAAGGAAGTGTTTGAAAAAGTGGGGATCATGGATGAGCGTTACTTCGCCTACTACGATGATACGGATTTTGTATTGCGTGCCACCCGTATGGGCTACCGGATATTTTACGACCCGTCATTGGTACTCTTACATAAAGTATCTTCTTCCGTAGGGACCAATTCGCCGTTCTATGTTTATTATTCCAACCGCAATAAGATCTATTTTATCCGTAAAAATTTCAGGGGCTTCCGGCGCTATTTTGCCCTGGGCTATACTTTGTTGTCAAGGGTGGCTTTTTGGCTGAGTTTCGATAAAGTGCGGAAACAAAAACTCATACAGGGATTGAAAGAGGGATTCCGCATGAAACCGGGCAACACTTAAAGCCGGGACGCAATTCGCCGCGCCAGATTTTTCCAGTAATAATATTCGTAGTAGCTATGCGGGGTGACAAATAAAGATTCACGCTGGTCAGTAACCGCTTTTGCAAAGGAGGTCCAGTCATTATCCGGAACCGTGATCAGTTTTTCCCCGCAAACCTCCCGCAGGATGCCGGTAGCCCCGGTTTCGGTAGCTATGACTGTGGCGCCATAGGCAATGGCTTCCACCATCTTGGTTTTGATGCCACCGCCACTCTGTACGGGGTTCAGGAAGAGGTCAGCCGCTGTAAAGTAAGATTCAATGTCTTCCACAAAACCTGCATAAATGATATGTTGTTCCTTGTATTCCTGGAGGGCATTGAGGTTATCCGGTAAGCCTTTCCCACAGACAATAATGCGGTACCTGAAATCAGAAGAGGCCATGATGAGTGGGTTGATCTTTTCCAAAATGGCCATCAGTGCATCCAGGTTGGGTTTATAACTCAGTAATCCGTTAAAGAGAATAAGGGTCTCGTCAGGAGCGATTCCGTGCCGGGTGCTCACTTCCTGTTTCTTTACCGCTTTATCTGAAGGGTACCCGGGGATCGTAACGCCGAAAGGCAGATCCATGCATTTAGTATCCGGTATGTTCCAGTTTTTTACAGCAAAGGCCCGGTCCTCCGGGGTGATAAAGAAAAGTTTATTGGCCTTGCGGAATGCCCACCGTTCATAAAATTGAAGAATCGGCCACCACCACTTACCCATAGAGCGGAAACGCTGGTATTCGATATTGTGGGTATGCAGGTACCAGGGAATGCCGGTTTTTTTACTGACCAGCCAGCAAAGCCAGGCTAGGTAAGGATGTTCACAGATCAGGGCTTCGTGTCCGCCGGTCTTTACTTCACGACTGATGCGGCCGATCAGCCGCAGGTCCATATAACGGGTAAATGTTTTTTTCAACCAGGGAAGTAAGCGGTAATTCGAAACCGTGGAAGGGTCATTCGTTTCCACTCCAATTACCGTGAGTTCCGTTTCATCCGCCAGGTGTTCCAGGAACTGCGCGATAAATTTTTGTCCCCCTGAGAAATAAGGCAGGTAAGGATAGGGCGCTATCGCGAGTATTTTCTTCATCACGATTAGCTGGCCTTACTGCTTTCTTTCCAGGCCATAAAGAGTCCGCCAACCAGGATCAGGGCAATCAGGATCGACGCGATGAACATAATCGAACGGCCCTTGGCCACAGATTCAGGCTCAAACACAAATTTTATGGCATGTTTACCTGCTGGTACGGAGATACCGCGTAACAAATAGTTGACATTGAGGTAATCGGTTTTCTTCCCATCCACATAAGCGTTCCAGCCCTTGGGATAATAAATCTCGCTGAATACGGCAAACTGGGGGCCGCTGCCATTCACTTCATATTCCACCGCGTCATTATCAAATTTCGTCATGCTGATCGTGGCCAGGGAGTCGCGCAGGGGTTGTATAAGACCTGTTGCGGCCGCTTTCTCCACGATCGCTGTATCACGGAGATTGGTGCTGCCCAGGGCATTGATAGAGGCTACGCGATCTTCCACCACTTTAACATGACTGACCAGCCAGCAGGGGCCAAAAGCTTCCTCGCGTTTGATCAGGGTATCTCCGCCACTAAACGGACTTTGTGTGATCAGGTATTTTGTATTCAGCATATTTAACACACCCGGATTGGTGGATCGGCTGAAATAACGTTCGATAATGTCCTGGTAGATCCGCAGTTTGGCCGGATGATAACCGCCTACCGATTTATGGAAGTAGGAAGTACGGGATTCACTGAACGGACTTCCGCTTGAAGTCCCCAGCATATTAAATACCCGGTAATTGGGTGATTGGTCTGTTTTTATCTGTGTATCAAATGGGGAGGCACTGAAGTTGGCATTGGCATAATCATCCGTACTTACAAAAAGCTTATCAGCGTCACGGCGTTCTGAATATTGATCATTATCGTTATTGAAGAATTTATAACTGGAGATTGTAATGTCCAGGGTACTGATCACCAACAGTACGATTCCGGCCACCAGGGCAGAAATTTTTCCCTTGGCAAATAGGAGCAGGGTCAAAGCAGCCATCAAGACAATACCAAAGGCACGGAGGATCTGTCCGCCAAACATGGACTTTCTTTCATCTTTCAGAGCAGAAACAATAATACGGCCCACTTCATCATTACCTGTTTGTTGTACAGACCCGGAAAGGATACCGGCATCATCACCGCTTCCATAATCCATTCCGATATACAACAGTGCCAGTAAGCCAAATAATCCACCTACTGTATACAGGATGGGTTTCATGTTTTTGGTAAAGAATTCACGGCTCTTTTCGGCAAAAATTAATTGCTGAAGGGTAAGTATGGTCATAATGGCCATGGTGAACTGCGGGATCACCTGGGCAAAGGATGGAGCCCTGAACTTATTATACAAGGGCAGATGCTCAAACAGGAATACATTGAAGCCCGCAAAGTTCTTACCCCAGGTCATGAATATACCCAGCAGGGTAGCCGCCAATAATCCCCAACGTAAAGGAGACCGGATGACCACAAAGCCGATCAGGCCGAGTATAAAAATAATTACACCCAGGTAGGCAGGTCCGGCCGTGAATATCTTACCCCAGTATTTCTGCATACTCTGTGCAATCTGCTCCGCCTGATTGGGTGCAAATCCTTTGTCGGATAATTTTTCTGCCACTTTGGATCCTTCCCCAAAACGGGCATAGCTGCCGCCACCAAATGCATTAGGCATAAGGAGGGTGAAGGTTTCAGCTTTACCTAAACTATATTCAAACGCATAACTGGTGTCGAGCCCGCTGGTATTGGCTTTTTTAACGGAATCCCCTTCAATAGATATTTCTTTGCCACCCCGCATGGTGAACTTACTGTATTCAGAAGTGGTCATCAATACAAGCGCATTCCCTGCTACACCAATGACGGCTGCCAGCACGGTTAATCCGCCGGCAATACCAATATGTTTCCAGTCTTTTTCTTTGATCCATTTAACCAGGTAACCAAGGGTGACCAGTACGGCAATCAGGAAAAAATAGTAGCTCACCTGGAAGTGGTTTACGCTCAGTTCCTGGTATGTGCCAAAAGTGGTCAGCGCCAGTCCCAGCCAGTATTTTTTATTGTAAATACTAATCAGTCCGGCCATCAACAAGGGCATAAATGCTGTGGCCAGCATCTGGGTATCGTGACCTGCTGCCACGATTACGGGGTTATAGGTTGAGAACGAATAGGCGAGGGCACCAATCATACCCACAATAGGGTTTACGCCCATAACGAGGGCCAGGATATAAAAACAGAGACAGGCCAGGAAGAAGAAGTTCATGGGTTTGGGCAGCCCCAGGGACATGACTTTTACCGTATCGGGCAGGATGGTCTTTCCTTCCATCGCTACCTGGTAATTGGGCATTCCGCTGAAAAGATTGGGATTCCACAGGGGGAAATGACCATTTTTCTCCTTGTATTCAAAGGAGTTCTGGGCCATCCCTTTCCAGCCTACATTGTCATGCTGGTTCATCACATTGCCTTCCAGCACCGGTTTGCAAAACAGGGCAGAGACAGCAAGAAAGAGCACAAGAGCAAGGGCGTGGGGGAGTAATTTTTTCAGCAGGGAATTCTTCATACACCGTCGGTATTTAGCTGCCAAAATAATGCTATTTTAGGCGAAAATTGCTGATGCGCTGGCTTTTATTTTTATCCCGACTGGCCTTTATCTGTGGCATTGCTTTCCTGGTTTCTTTGGGCATAGCGATGGCCAAAACAGAGAATAATGAACCCATATCCTCCACAATTATCATGATCGGGTATGGGATGGGAATGGTGCTGGTTCCCTTCACGGTACTTTGTTATCTTTTAGTCGCTTTTTCGAAGAAAAAACTCAGACAGATTGTTCCGTTATGGCTGATCATTGCTAATATTATTTTTCTGTGTGTATTAGTCTATTATATATTTTACCTCAATGATCCATACTATCATCAGGGATAAACCCACCCGTTTATTCATTATTCTCGCGGGGATTTTTATTTCCACCGCGCTGATCGCCGAATTTATCGGGGTGAAAATTTTTTCACTCGAAGCAACGCTGGGCATTAAACCGGCGGCGATCCATTTATTCGGCGGCACCTATTCCTTCAATCTCACCTGCGGGGTCTTGTTGTGGCCGGTGGTGTTTGTAATGACTGATATCATTAATGAATACTACGGGGTGAAAGGGGTGCGTTTCCTCAGCTGGCTCACCATTGCCCTGATCGGCTTTGGTTTCCTGATCGTCTTTGGCGCCTTACAAACTACCCCCAATACCTGGTGGGTGACCAGTAAAAAGGATATTGGGATTGAAAATATGGAAACGGCTTTTCATGGTATTTACGGGCAGGGATTGGGCATCATTATCGCCTCCATGACTGCTTTCCTCGTGGCCCAGTTACTGGATGTGTTCGTTTTTCATAAGATCAAAAAATGGACGGGCGAGAAAAAGATCTGGCTCCGGGCCACCGGCTCCACCATTGTCTCCCAACTGATCGACAGTTTTGTGGTACTGATCATTGCCTTTTATCTCTATCCCAAACTGGTAAAAGGACAAGGAGACCCCTGGCCCTTTGATCAGCTGATCGCCATCTGTATTGTCAACTATATCTATAAGTTTATCGTAGCGCTCTTACTGACACCGGTGATCTATGCTGTTCATGGCTGGATCGAAAAATACCTGGGACATGAGAGAGCAGCTGAAATGAAAAAAGCCGCGATGTCTGATGAGTAAAAAGTAGTGTGGTAAAATCAGTATTGCTTTTTTACCAGTCCGGCTACAATTTTATCAATTGGCAAGGTCAGGTCTGCGTCGGAGAAATTTTCCCAATTTATAAACCGGAAAGTTTCGGTTTCTTTTTTCTCTTCGTAAACGGCCATTTGTGCAGCGTCAAAATCAAAAGGTTTACTTCGTAATGGCGCAGTAATTTCTTCCTGTGCATGGGCAAAATAATAAATCGAAATGATCTGGTGTTCCGGGTTGAAAGCAGACATCTGGAAATAGTCGGTCGTGTATAAATGATGACCGATGGTCACTTTGAGATTCATCTCTTCCATAAATTCCCGCTGCAGACAGTCTCTCGTTCCTTCCCCGAATTCCAGTCCCCCCCCGGGAAACTTAGTTATATACATGCCCCGGATCAGTTCATCACTGACCAGTACCTGTTTCAGTTCATTGATCAGTAATCCATAAACCCGGATATTAAATCGGTTCATACGATCAGAATATTTTTTTACGTAGAAACAGCCAGCCGATCGCCACGGCAATAGCGAGGGAGAGCAGGGCAACTATATAAAAAGCGTAAGGGGAGTGTTCAAAGCCACTGGGTACATTCATCCCGAACAAACTCGCGATCAGTACCGGGAAGGTCATTACAATGGTGATTACCGCCAGTCGTTTCAATACCTGGTTCTGGTTATTGGCAATGATACTTGCAAAAGCATCCAGGGTACTGCTGAGGATATTCGTATAGATATTGGCCATCTCCAGGGCCTGTGAATTATCCACGATCAGGTCATTCAGGAATTCTTTCTCTTCTTCATTCAGCCCCAGGAAATTGGTCCGTTCCATTTTCATCATCAGCATTTCATTGCTTCGGAGTGCTGTTACAAAATACACCAGGCTTTTCTGGATCCGCATCAGTTGCAGCAGTTGCTCATTTTCACTGGAGGCATAGAGTTTCTGTTCCACCAGGTTCCGCCGTTGGTTAATCTCTTTCAGGTGATCCATGAAATTCTGGACGATCTTTTCAAACACTTTCAGCACCATCATGTTCTTCTTTTCGGGATTTCGGTGCGGAAACGTATTCAGGAATTTCTTAATGGCCGGGTTTTCAAATGAGTTGACCGTTACGATCTGGTTGTGGGTAAGGATAATACAGATCGGAATGGTGATATAGAACGCATCACTGTCGTTGAACGAATTGTTTTCCGTCGGGGTTTTGATTACAATCAGCCGGACATTATCCTCTTCTTCAAAGCGGCTTCTTTCGTCGATATCCAGGGAGTCGGTCAGGAAGTCAATGGGTATATCCAGTCCTTCCGATAATTCAAAAAACTCTTCCTGCTTCAGGGGAGGTAAAATATTGACCCAGGAGCCGGTCTCCGGCTTGTCAATTTCCACCGTCTGCAGGTTGTTGTTTTTGAAATACTGAATCATAGCGTCGTAAAGGTAAGCCCGCCCGGGCAGATTCCCTTTTCAATCTTAAATGAGTTAGTTGATTTCCAGTGTGCCTTCGAATACCCGTTCTGCAGGGCCACAAAGCCAGATATTATGGTAAGTCTCATTGTCAGTCCGTTCAAACTCTACTGTCAGGTTGCCGCCCAATGTCGTTACTTCAATATCATTGTACCCGTTTTCATTATGATAACTCATCAGGGCCGCAGCAGTTACTCCGGTGCCGCAGGAGTAGGTTTCGTCTTCCACCCCCCGTTCATAGGTACGTACTTTGATCTTATTGGTATTATCCTGTTGTTCCACAAAATTTACATTGATCCCTTCTTCCGCAAAATCACGGCTATACCGGATCTCATGTCCTTTCTTATATACATCCAGGTCCATCACTTCTTTTACCAGCCTTATATAATGGGGGGAACCGGTATTCAGGATAAAGTCGCCATGAAATTTCCGGATATGATCCACATCTTTCATCTTCAGAGATACGATTCCTTCAATATCAATCTCCGCTTCATGGGGCCCATCGGAGGCCAGGAAATGATAGGTCTCCCGGTGTATACCGAGGTGATAGGCAAACTTGGTGATGCACCGTCCGCCATTGCCGCACATGCTGCCTTCTTTGCCATCCGCGTTATAATATTTCATTTCGAAATCATAGCCCTCGAGTGTATTCAGCAACATCAGTCCGTCGGCCCCGATGCCGAAGCGGCGGTTGCATAAATGATTAATCTGGGCCGTAGTCAGACCGGAATACGCTTGTCCCCGGTTATCAGCCAAAATAAAATCATTACCCGTGCCCTGGTATTTATAAAAATGAAATTTCATCAGATATGATCGGCGAATTGTTCAATAAATTTTTTAATCAGGTTTTCCACGGCGGCTTTCCCGTCTTTGGAGAATTCCTGTTTTACCCGGTTTGCTACAATGGCATTCAGGGCAAGACAATTATGGCCTAATAATTTCCCCAAGCCATAAATAGCGGAGGTTTCCATTTCAAAATTACTGATCCGGTGCTGACCAAAACGAAAATCAGTCAGCCGGTTGATCAGGTTGGGGTTGCGGATACCCAGTCGCAGTACCCGGCCCTGCGGACCATAGAAGCCGGGGCAGGTAACGGTGATACCCTGGTGAAAATCCGTTACAAAATGTTTAATCAGGGAAGCCGCGCAGCTGCTGATATACGGATGGCCGGTCTGGCTATGGATCTGTGTATGAGTGATAAAAGAATGCAGGAGCTGTTGCTCTTCATCATTATGGTCCAGCCGGTAAAAATTCAGCAGATTATCCACGCCCAGTCCATGGGTGGACGCCACAAAACTATCTACCGGAATATCGGCTTGCAGGGAGCCCGAAGTGCCCAATCGTACAATATTCAGTGATTTCAGCTCTTTTTTAATCTCCCGGCTGACAAAGTCAATATTGACCAGGGCGTCCAGTTCATTCAGCACGATATCGATATTGTCCGGGCCGATGCCGGAAGAAAGGACGGTAATCCGCTTTTTGCCCACCAGCCCGGTATGACTGATAAACTCCCGGTGCTGGCGTTTTACCTCCACCCGGTCAAAATACTTGCTCACTTCGGCCACCCGGTCCGGGTCGCCCACGGTTACCACGGTATCGCCCAGCTCTTCGGGCCGGAGATCCAGGTGGTAAACGGCTCCGCGATCATTGATGATCAGCTCAGATTCAGCAATTCTGCTCATATAACTGGTTTAATATGACGGAAATAAATCTATTTCAAAAATATGCTTATTTTCGCACCGGTTTTAAAAAAGGGTCCTGTGGCCGAGTGGCTAGGCAGAGCTCTGCAAAAGCTCCTACAGCGGTTCGAATCCGCTCGGGACCTCGGAAAAAGGGAACAATCGAATAGATTGTTCCCTTTTTTAATGCATGAAAACTGCCGGTTAGCCAGGTTAAGGTCTGTAAAAGCACATATGTCTGGTAACATGTCTGTCCATCCATCTCTCCATGTCACAAGAATAACAGCCAGTAACCCCGTAGTATCGACACGAACCACTTAGTCTTTTCACAGTTACCACTTAGTCTGCATAACATTATCGGTAGTCATCATTGTTGTTGGATTCTATGGGTACATTGTATTTTACCCAAAAAGCGATCCTATGAAAAACCTGGCAATATTCTTTACTGCCGTTTCTCTTATTTTGTTCTCAGCCTTTATTTCAGCACAGGCGCCTGACCTTAAAACAGCCGCCAATTTTGTTTTCTTTACTACCACAGGAGCCGTCAGTAATACCGGGACTTCTTTCGTTACCCCCAGAATCGGGACGAACAATGGAGCCATCACCGGTTTCGACTTATTACCCGGACAAACTGAATCAGGGAACAGCATTACAGCAGAAGCTGCTGCAGACCTGCAGGATGCCTATAACCTGTTGAAGCTATCCGAACAGACTTTTCCTACCCATGCCGCTATCCTGGGTAATGGCGAGACGCTCTTACCGGGAACCTATTTAATTGCGGAAGCATCTTCAATTGAAGGAAATCTTGTCATGGATGCAGGAGGAAACGCGAATGCCATTTTCATCATAAAAATAGAAGGTGCTTTCTCTCCCGGGCCTTCATCCCAAGTCATATTAACAGGGGGAGCCCTTGCCTGCAATATTTACTGGGCGGTAGAAGGAGGGGCCATAGCGATGGCTGCATCGAGTAAAATGAAAGGGAATTTTATAGCCAATCCCGGGGCTGTTTCGATGGCGGCCAGCAGTTCGCTCGAGGGCAGATTACTCTCAACCACCGGCGCGATTTCCGTTGATGGGGTCACCGCCGCCATACCCGTTTGTAGTGCCTTGTTACCGCTTATACTTACTGATTTTACTTTGCAGAAACAGGGTAACGCTGTTGTACTGTTATGGACGGGTAAGGATGAACATTCATTTGCAGGTTACGAATTGCAGCGTTCACAGGACGGGTTTATATTTAATAGCATAGGATTTGTTGTTTCATCCGGCGATACCGGGCCTGTTAACTATCAATGGACAGATCAACAACCTTTACCCGCCATGAGTTTTTACCGGCTTAAAATGATCGATCGGGATGGAAAGTTTACTTTAAGCCATGTTTTGTTTGTCAGTCAGAATCCCTTGACCGGTTTTTCTATTTTCCCCAACCCCGTCTCCGCCGGGCAGGTACAACTGCAGATGGCTTCCGTACCCAAAGGGAATTATCAAATGCGGATTTATAATGAGGCCGGTATAAGGATGAAAGAATTAGATATTAAGATCGGAAACGAAACCGTAAACATAATCACAGTACCCCTCCGGTTAAGCGCCGGATTTTATTTCCTGGTTATTCATGACCCAGGTGGAAGCAGGCAGGCAATGAAATTCATCATGAAGTAGCACCGCAATGATCCCGGAAAAAAACCTGTGTCCGTATCGATGGATCCTGCCGCGATATGAAACCACCAGAATAAAGGGTAAAGACTGTGGGATTTCAGCGCTTTATATGGTATACAATTTTTTTTTATTCTAAGATCATTGAATGGAGTTTTGTTTGGTAACTCCGTTTTATTATTATCCGGCTTTCCTGAGTTCTTTCAATTTATTCAGGTAATACATTACTTCCTCATCACTCACCTGCCTGAAATCTTCATAAAATGCCCCTACACCATAAAATTCAGAGGGGATCAGTAATACGATCACTTCATCCGCTTCTTTTGCCAGCATTTCCACGGCGGGTTCTGAGGCAACAGGCGCAGCGATCACAATTTTACCCGGCCTGTTTTTGTGCAGCAGTTTTATTGTTCCCAATATCGTGTTGCCGGTAGCAATACCATCATCAATGATGAGTAAGGTTTTCCCTTCATAGTTTTCAGGAAGCGTATCCGCTTGCAGCGTTTTTTGCATTTCTTTCAGCCGGCTGCGTATTAGCTGCAATTCAGATTCAATATAATGATCAGTCACCCCTTCATGCGGAATAATAAAATAATCGGTAAGACTTGCTGCACCAATCGCATATTCCTTATTTAGCGGGTGGCCGATTTTTTTTGTCAGTACAAGCTCAACCGGCAGGTTCAGTTCTTTGGCCACGGCATAGGCTACCGGTACGCCTCCCCTGGGTACTGCCATTATTATACCGGGCTCCTTCTTGAATTTTTTCAGTTTTTCAGCTAACCGGGTACCGGCATCGGTTCTGTTGCGGAACATAGTTGCATTTTTTTATTTGTAAAAAATTCCCGGATTGTTAAGTCAGGCTTCAACTGGTATCAGGTAATGCCTGAACCAGGCGGCAGCCAGTTCACAAACTTTATCCATAGTACCGGCTTCTTCAAAAAGATGGGTGGCACCCGGAACAATTTCCAGTTTATTTTTCCCTTTTATCTGAGCCGCCGCCCATTCATTGAGCCGGATTACTTCAGTATCAAGACTTCCGACTATAAGCAAAGACGGGGCTTCCAGTTTTATCAGGTAAACTGTGCCCGCCAGGTCAGGCCGTCCACCTCTCGAAACAACCGCCTGTATATTCGGAAGTAAGGAGGCCGCCCTGATTGCGGAAGCGGCACCGGTGCTGGCTCCGAAATAACCTAAACTCAGCTGCCTGGCGACTGGTTGTTCAACCAGCCATTCAGTTGCCCTGATCAGCCGTTTTGTTAGTAGGGTTATATCAAAACGGTTTTGATAATTAAGATCCTCTTTTTCAGTAAGCAGGTCAAATAACAGGGTCCCGATATTCTGTTGATGAAGATACCGGGCCACAAATTGGTTACGCGGGCTCAGCCGGCTGCTTCCACTGCCATGTGAAAAAATTACAACTGATTGAGCATGAAGCGGAATTTCCAGTTCGCCGTAAACAAAGCTATTTTGCACCGGTATGATGACTGTATCATTTAAACGCCAGTCCATGATTTATTTTTTAACCGGGTAAAACAATCGGGGTCCGGGCTTTCAGGTTAATCTCATGTTCTGCCAGTTGTGAAAGCCTGTCATCAATTTGTTTTTCGTTTACCTCTGCTTTGCGGAAAACCAGGGCGGTGGCTTCCATCCCCAGTGTATTGGCAAAAGCCGCGGCTGTACCATAAGCACTGATTTTATAATGATTGATTTCCTGGATAGATGCAAGTAAACAGGCATCTTTTACTTCGGAGTCACTGCAATACCCTGCTTTTTCTTCAGTATCAAGGATAAAAGCCTGCATTACCCGGTTACAAAGTGGCAACTGGTTGATATTTTCCATTTCAATAAACTGGTCGATTTCCTGCTTTTGTAATACTACAAAATCAAGATACTTCTGAATAACGACCTTTAGTTTCAGTGATGTAGCCAGGCTGGCCCAACCGGGTAAAACCTTATGTAACTGCACTTCAGCACTGGCCTGACGACAAATATCGGATTTCAGTAACTGGTGAAGATTAGAGATGGCTGTATCATTGGTTGTCATAATAATATGTTTAGCAGATACAATCTACCTTTCTTTAGCAGCTGTTTCCAATGATGATCATCACATCTGAAAGTGACCGGCCTCATTTTAAACAGGTGGCAAATAGAACGTGCTTTGAGTAGGATTCCGTCTGTTCACAAAAACAGGGGATAAATCACCATGCGACGTTATTTCACACAATCTGCACGGTTTAACGAAACAGAGGCCGTTAATTTATTAAAACAGAGGTCCTGCTCGCTTAATACTAAAAAGGACCTCGAACCACTGTTTAACAAAATAGGAGATGCAAAGATTGTAATGCTGGGTGAAGCCAGTCATGGTACGCATGAATATTACACGTGGCGGGCATATATAACCCGGAAACTGGTGGAGGAGAAGGGCTTTCAGTTAATAGCTGTTGAAGGGGACTGGCCGGATTGCTACCGGCTGAACCGTTTTGTTAAAGGACTGGATAAGACTAGTAAAAGTGCTTTTGACGTATTGCATGTGTTTAACCGCTGGCCTACCTGGATGTGGGCGAATTGGGAGATGGTGGCTTTAGCAGAATGGCTGCACCGGTTTAATTCGGAATTGCCGGCCAATAAGCGGGTGGGTTTTTACGGACTGGATGTGTACAGTTTATGGGAGAGTATGGAGAATATTATGCAATACCTCTCAAAAACGGATCCCGAAGCATTGAAAATTGCTGAAGAAGCATTTCGCTGCTTCGAACCTTTCCGGAAAGGGGAAGGTAGTGATTATGCCAGGGCTGCACAGTTTGTGCCGGAGTTGTGTCAGCAGGAAGTAGTGTCCTTGTTAAAAACTATACAGGAGAAATCAGCTGGTTACAATACCGATACTGAAAATGTTTTCAGTGCCGGGCAAAATGCACGGATTGCTGTGAATGCAGAAAAATATTACCGGGCAATGGTAACAGGTGGTCCACATAGCTGGAATGTCAGGGACCGTCACATGGCGGATACTCTTGATGCATTATTGGATTTTCATGGAAGGAATGCCAAAGTAGTGGTTTGGGAACACAATACGCATATTGGTGATGCAAGGGCCACGGATAGTACACAAATACCGGAAACATACCCGTTTGGAGTCTGATCACTTTATTAAATTAAGTACGATGGCAAAGAATCTTAAACCCCTCATAAGTCCGGAAATTCCGTATCCGGGTAAACGGCCCGATACGATTCCGGATACCGGCGATGAAGAACTGCAGTTGCCGGAAGATGATCCTGATATTATTATTGATCCGGAAACGGAAGAAGAAACGGAACCTGCATTTATTCCACCCCCGCCTGGGGAGGGTCCCTGATTGTTTAATTTTTTGAACCGGTTAATATGAATGCAACAACTTCTGAACCAGTAAGGGCGGTTGATTATAAACGGTTGCGTGTGGAGTGCACCGCATTCCCCGAAGGAGGATTGATTCCTGAAAGATATACCTGCGATGGGAAAAATATCAGTCCGCCGTTTATCATTCATCATATACCGGAGGAGGCGGTTTGCCTGGCATTAATAAAGGAAGATCCGGATGCTCCCGGTGGTACCTGGGTCCATTGGCTGCTTTGGAATATGCCGGTGACCAGTCATATTGTGGCTTTCGGGGAATACAGCGGGTTATATAAAAGAAACGAATACGGGGAGGAAGGCCCTGTTGCTTATGAAGATGAGTAAGCGTACAGAAATAATGCAGATTAAAAACTGGAAGAACTGGTTCGATGAGGCTGGTGATATGTCCCGTTTCGCCGGTCGCTTTTTCAGCCAGTGGTTCAGACCCCGCTATGAAGTGGCTGAATTTTTCAGGCAATGTTTTATTATAGGCTATAAATCACTGCCCCTGGTCGGACTCACCGGTTTTATAATGGGATTGGTGCTGACCATGCAACTGAGGCCCTCGCTGATCGATTATGGGGTGGAATCACAATTGCCTGCAATGGTGGGTATCGCAATTGTAAGGGAGATAGGTCCGGTGATTGCCGCATTAATATTTGCAGGTAAAATCGGCAGTAGTATTGGCGCTGAACTGGGTTCTATGAAAGTGACCGAACAGATCGATGCCATGGAAGTATCTGGCACCAATCCGTTCAAATACCTGGTGGTTACCCGGGTATTGGCCACCACATTGATGCTTCCGGTACTGGTGATGCTTGGTGATGCGATCTCATTATATGGTTCTTACCTCGGGGTCAATATCAGGGGGGTGACCAGTTTCCAGCTTTTCTGGACGCAGGTCTTTGACAATCTCTCGTTCAGTGATGTCCTGCCGGCCTTTATCAAATCTTTTTTCTTTGGGTTTGCCGTGGGTGTGGTGGGTTGTTATAAAGGGTATAATTCCAGGAAAGGGACAGAAGGGGTGGGACGTTCTGCTAACTCGGCCGTGGTACTGTCCTCCATCCTGATTTTCATTATTGACCTGATCGCAGTACAGGTTACGGATATATTTGAATTAAACTGAAAATGGAAACTGCATTTATTATACCAGTTAAACCGGTTGCTACGGGGACTAAAAAGGAAGAAGTGATCCGGATACAGGGTTTGTATAAATCATTCGGTACGAATCAGGTACTGATTGATTTTAACCTTCAGCTGTTTGCTGGTGAGAATGTGGTGGTATTGGGAAAATCAGGCTCAGGTAAATCGGTACTGATCAAATGCATCATCGGGTTGCTGCAGCCTGACCAGGGCCTGGTGCAGGTATTTGGGAAAAATATACCTGATCTTTCCCATGAAGAACTGGATAAAATAAGAATGAAAGTGGGCTTTCTTTTTCAAAGCAATGCCTTGTATGATTCGATGACAGTGAAGGAGAACCTGGAGTTTCCGTTACGCCGGCATTCGATCCGGATGGAACAACAGGAAGTGGATGAACTGGTGTTGAATGCACTCGATGATGTGGGACTGGCTCATACAATCAACCTGATGCCTGCCGAACTGTCGGGGGGCATGCGTAAAAGAATCGCGCTCGCACGGACGCTGATCCTCCGACCCGACATCATCCTGTACGATGAACCAACCACGGGGTTGGATCCCATCACGGGAAAAGAGATTATTGAACTGATGGTTGATATTCAAAAAAAATATAAATCATCATCGCTGATTATTTCTCATGATATGAATTGTGTGCGTATGGCCGCAGACAGGGTGGTTATGCTGATAGATGGTAAATGTTACGTGCAGGGAAGTTACGATGAACTGAAAAGGTCCGCCGACCCGAGAGTGAAGGAATATTTTGAATAGATTTTTATGGCAAAGCAAACGATATCAAATATAAAACTGGGGGTGTTTGTGATAACCGGCCTCCTTTTCCTGATCCTGTTATTATATATGATCGGAAAGAATGAGAATTTATTTGGTTCTACTTTCCGCTTGCGGGCCCAGTTTGGTAATGTGCAGGGCCTGACCTCAGGCAATAATATACGGTATGCTGGTATACAGGTGGGTACCGTTAAAAAAGTGCGGATTCTGAACGATACCCTGATCGAAGTGGTAATGCTGATTGAAACAAAAATGAAAGACTTTATCCGTAAAAATGCAGTCGTTTCTATCGGTACGGATGGCCTGATGGGAAACCATGTACTGAATATTACACCGGTTGCCGGTACGGCTGATCTTGTCGGGGATAATGATATCCTGCCGGTAAAGAAAATGGAAAGCGTGGATGATATGATGCAGACCCTGGCCAAAACAAATGAAGATGTCGCAGTAATCGCTTCCCAGTTAAAAAATACCGTACTCCGGATTAATAGCAGCACAGCTGTTTGGGAAATACTTGATGATAAAACGGTACCACAGCATATCCGGTCCTCACTGATCAATGTACGTTCAGCCACCGCCAAAGCCAGCCGGTTGATCAGCGATCTTCAACTGGTACTGTCGGATATTCGGGATGGGAAAGGTTCGTTGGGAGCTATTATTACGGATAGCAGCTTTGCACAGAACCTTCAGGCTGCCCTGCTTCGTATCAATGAAGTGGGGGCAGACGCCGATACACTGGCCAAAACGATTAATAGTCTGACCCGCCAGGTGCAGGATGACCTGGACAGGGGTGGGGGAACGGCCAATGTTTTACTGAAAGATTCAACCTTTGCAAGGAATTTGCGGGAAAGCATATTGAATATCCGGGAGGGAACTGACGGGTTTAATGAAATCATGGAAGCCATGAAGCATAGTTTTCTTTTTCGGGGGTACTTCCGGAATCTGGAAAAACAAAAGAAAGCAAACTTGCTTTTGAAGCAATGAGTACAGGATCATTAGCACGGGTATTGATCCCTTGAATTAAGGGTTGTCCTTTGTTATTTTTCAATAAACGCCCTATTCCCCTTCGGTGTATAATAAGTCCGCAGGGAGTCTAAAACTTTTGCCGTATCTGCCGGACTGACCTGTAATAAAAAATAGAGTTTGAAATTCAAGGAGTCCGGTGTTTCCATTTTCACATCCGTGGGCAGGGCCTTTAATTTCTGATAACGGGTCAGGGCTCGCTGACGACCAGCCGTTTCCACCACAAATTTATACATACCTGCCGGGGTAGCCGGAGCGGATATTTCATTAACGGAGGTAGAATGGCTGGTATCTGAAGGGGAGGAAGTGTTCCCTGTTATGCCCGAATTCACCTGGGGTTGTATACCCGTGGTAGTGCTTTCCTTTGCCAGGGAGTCGGCACCAGCTTCTGCACTATTGTTTTTATAAACAGTATAACCGCCCCAGATAGCCACCCCGATGCCGGCAATAATCATAATAATAGCCACGGGTTTCTTCCATTGAACAGTGTCCCTCCGGTTATTCAATAAATCTTTGTAGTCATTTTCCCCGGCCTGGGAACTGTGATCGGCCATGGGCTGCCAGTTTTGCTGGTCTTTTAATACCTCGGGTTGAAGAATGCCTGCAGAAAAATCAAGGGCACCCGCCTGGGTTTTCGTCAACTGGCCAATGCCTTCCAGCACAAAGGGCTTCCCGATATTCAGAAACTGCTGGCCCAGCCAAAGATGTGAATCCAGATCAGCAGCTGCCAGGGCCTTGATCTTACCGGATTTAGCAGCGATATAATCCGTTAATTCAGTATTTTCCTTGATGGATGTGTTGTAATCAAAATGGATCCCGTTTATAGGTTCTGGTTTGGTGTTTTTGTCGGTTTCAGGGTCAATAACCACAGAGGGATCCAGGTGAAAAGTCCCTATGCCGGGAAGGTCCAGCTTTTTATTCGCATACAGATACTGAGCCAGGAGCAGTGCTAGTTTCAATGTTTTGGATTTTTACAGACTACAATATATAGATTTTATAGGATTGTGACAAGTACTGTTGGTCGGGATACTTTAAATTTGCATGAATTATGCTAAGTGTTGAAGAAAAAGCGTTTGTGACCTACTGGGGGGAAAACAGGCTGTCCAAAAAACGGGTGCTGAAACAGCTGTACGCCGGACTGCCACTGGCCATGATACTGGTGGTAGCCATTTTCGCAAACCTGTTCTCCGGCTGGTATGGACGGGCCCAGATGGTACTGTTCCGGGAAAACTCCTCGCTGATCATCATTTTACTGGTGGCCGCCCTCTCCATCGTGGTCTTTATCGTCATTTTTTCTGCCCGCCATCGATGGGAGCAGAATGAACTCCGGTACCGGGAGCTTCTGCACAAAGAAGAAAAAGACTGATTTTTTTATTTTATTTGCAGCGAATCAGGGTTTAAGGAGGTCTTATTCCGGATTTGCACCAATTGTTGAGTATGAAGAATTTTATCGTTAGTGTTTTTGTAAGCTTGCTGATTTTGCCCGGCACCGGTTGCCTGAAGGATAATAGTTGTAATGCAAAATCAGTGGACAGTGAGCGTACTACCATGTCGACTTATGCCACTGCCAACGGGTTGACGGTTACCGAACACAGCAGCGGGTTCCAGTACCAGATTATTTCCGCAGGAGCCGGGCAAACCCCCTCACTAAGCTCAACAGTCTCCGTACGCTATACTGGTAAACTGATGGACGGAACCGTTTTTGACTCCGCTACCGGAACACCAGTAACTTTTCCCCTTGGACAGGTGATACCCGGCTGGCAGCTGGCCGTTCCCCTGATTCAGGAAGGCGGGTTAATCCGGATTATTCTTCCATCCTCCCTGGCATATGGATGTACAGGTGCGGGTGCGATTCCGCCGGATGCAGTCTTATATTTTGAGATTCAACTTGTAGATGTTCAATAATTGCTGAGCCTTTACTGCTTATGCTCTGCTAACCCCGTCCTGCTTGCAGTGGCGGGGTTCTTTTTTCCTGTATTTTTGAAATCAAAACCACATTTTGCCATACGAAGCCATATCAGTTTTCGATATTTTCAAAATAGGGGTTGGCCCCTCCAGCTCCCATACCCTTGGGCCCTGGCAAGCTGCCCGGCGTTTTGTACAATCCCTGCAGGATAATGGACAGTTACCGAAAGTCACACAGCTCCGGGTTTTATTATACGGCTCCCTGGCCAAGACCGGAAAAGGTCACGGAACAGATATCGCAGTACAACTCGGACTTGGCGGAGAAGACCCGGTGAATTTTGCGGTGGATCAGATCGATGCCCGTATCCGGGATATTGCCAGCATGCATAAACTGATATTGAACGGCAACCACGAAGTGGAGTTCAACCCGGCGGAGGATATCGAATTTCTCTTTGCTGAATCCCTTCCATTTCACCCCAACGCCATGACCTTTTTAGTACAGCTGAATGATGATACCGCTGTTGCCGAAACCTATTATTCGGTGGGAGGTGGCTTTGTTATTAAGGAAGGGGAAGTACGTGCTGCAGGCAGCTCCGTGCAATTGCCATTCCCCATCAATACCGCTGACGATCTGCTGCACTGGTCCATGAAAACCGGGATGAGTATTTCCGATATTGTTCTGGAGAATGAAAATACCTGGAGAAAAGAGGAGGAGACCCGCCACTCAGCCCTGAATATATGGCGGGTGATGAAGGAGTGCATGTACCGCGGGTGTCATACATCTGGAATTTTACCCGGTGGATTAAATGTAAAAAGAAGGGGCGCTGCCCTGAACCAGAAATTGCTGGCCGGGAAAAATTATTCAGATTACGACAGCTGGCTGACGGCGATCCGTACAGGGGGCAATGATTTTAAATATACCCTTGATTGGGTCAGTTGTTTTGCCCTGGCGGTGAATGAGGAGAATGCCTCCTTTGGCCGGGTAGTGACGGCTCCCACGAATGGAGCTGCCGGCGTGATTCCTGCTGTGCTGCATTATTATATCGCTTTTTGCGACGGGAACCGGGAAGAGAAAGTAGTTCAGTTCCTGCTGGCGGCCGGGGAAATCGGCAGCATATTTAAAAAAGGGGCGACCCTTTCTGCGGCCATGGGTGGTTGTCAGGCGGAGATCGGGGTGTCGTCGGCTATGGCTGCTGCCGGACTGACCGAATGTATGGGTGGTTCCCAGAAGCAAGTGATGATGGCCGCGGAAATAGCGATGGAACACCACCTCGGACTCACCTGCGATCCCATTGGGGGATTGGTACAGGTTCCCTGTATCGAACGGAATACCATGGGGGCCATCAAAGCCATTACGGCTTCCCAGCTGGCCCTGCAGAGTACCCCGGATTTTGCTAAAGTATCCCTGGATGCGGTGATCAAAACCATGTGGGAAACGGCCCTGGACATGAACCACAAATACAAGGAAACCGCCGATGGGGGACTGGCCATTAATGTTCCGCTTAGCTTACCGGAGTGCTGAGCCATGGGAAAGGTTATGTAATTCCCGGTTGTTTATATTAATTTTGGAATAAGTTACCACATAACAAAAAGGATGTTGTAAATTTATTTCACTTCAAAACCTGATTTTATCCAATTCTAAATTATCTGTCATGGCTACTAAAAAGCAAGCGAAGAAAAAAGTCGCCAAACCGGCTGCCCGTAAAAAAACTGCTCCAAAAAAGAAAGCAGTAAAAAAAGTGGCAAAAAAAGCGGTTAAGAAACCCGTTAAAAAAGCCGCTAAAAAAGTGGTGAAAAAAGCAGCGCCCAAAAAAGCAGCAAAGAAAAAAGCCGTTAAAAAAGTAGCCAAAAAAGCGGTAAAAAAAGTCGCGAAGAAAGTGGTGAAGAAAGCGGTAAAAAAAGCAGCGCCTAAAAAAGTCGCAAAAAAAGCAGCACCCAAAAAGGCAGCTCCCAAAAAACCAGTAGCTAAAAAACCAGTAACTAAAAAGCCGGTAGTTAAAAAAACAGTAGCTGTAAAACCCGCCCCGCCTAAAGCCGTGGTAAAAAAACCGGTGGCCAAAAAACCAGTGGTTAAAAAAACACCGGCACCCAAACCCGCTCCTGCAGCTACAGTCGTTCCTGTAATGGTGGAAGAAATCACCGAAGTGTTTAGTACTCCGGAAGGTGAAGTGGAAGTTACCCAGACCGTCCTGACTTTCGATGAGGAAGCAGGCGAAGAGGGAAATGGGTTCACGACTGACGATGTTACGGATGACGAAGAAAATAAGGAAGACGCTTCAGCTTAAGCTGTCTGGCCAACAAATAAAAAGAGGTTATCACATTCCGTGATAACCTCTTTCTTTTATAAACAGGAGATTAATTTAGTTCAGGGGAATTGATAGCTCCTGTTTTCCCGAAATTTTGTATTTCATTATACAGGGTATCTCTCTCCACGGGTTCTCTTTTCGCCTGGCGGATCAGGGAGACCAGGTCCGCCGTTGACATCGATGGATTCAGTTCCTCAGAGCCGGCCATACTGTATATCTTCGTGGTATCATCAATGGTACCGTCAATATCATCCACGCCAAAGGAAAGGGATAACTGGGCCTGCTGACGCCCAAGCATGGGCCAGTAGGCTTTGAGATGAGGGAAATTATCCAGGTAGATCCGGGCAATTGCGTAGAGTCGCATATCTTCTATATGCGTACTTTCAGCTATATTACTCATGTCATTGTCCATATTCCGGAACTTCAGCGGAATAAACGTATTAAAGCCCTTCGTCTTATCCTGCAACTCCCGTAACCGACGCATATGATCCACCCGATGGGTATAATGCTCAATATGACCATACAGCATCGTCGCATTGGAATGCAGCCCGAGCTGATGCGCCGTCTCATGTATTTTCAGCCAGCCATCCGCATCCACTTTATCCGCACAGATTTTTTGCCGGATCTCGGGATGAAAAATTTCTGCGCCTCCACCCGGAATGGAGTCCAGGCCGGCTTCAATCAGGAACTTCAAACCTTCTTCCACGGAGAGTTTGGCTTTCCGGAACATATAATCATATTCCACGGCGGTAAAGGCCTTGATATGTAATTCGGGGCGGTGGGCCTTGATCTGTTTCAGCAGATCGGCAAAGAAATTCAGGTCCATCTTCGGGTGTACCCCGCCCACGATATGCACTTCCGTGACCGGCTTGCCATCGTATTTTTTTACCATATCCAGCATCTGCTGTATGGTCAGTTCCCAGCCTTCTTCCTTATTGGCATAAAGCCGGCTGTACGAACAGAAATTGCAGCTGAATACACAGACATTGGTGGGCTCAATATGGAAATTGCGGTTGAAATAGACTTTGTCGCCATGTAACCTTTCTTTTATGGAATTGGCCAGGCTCCCTACAAAACCCAGGCTGGCTTTTTCAAACAAGGTCAGACAGTCCGCGTCGGAAATACGTTCCCCGGCTTTTACCTTGGCTGCGATGGATTGCAGTTCGGGCGCTAAAACAATATCGGTCACCATGATTTAAACAGATTAATAGGCAAAGTTAAGCAGGTTCCGGCTCTGAATTCCTGAAAAATTTCCGGGCCGGAAAAATTCATATCTTTCTTTTTTAAAGTGTTCATTTTAAATTTTCCGTATGAATATTAAAGGCAGGTTAACGGTACTTAGTTTCATGCAGTTTTTTGTATGGGGTGCCTGGTTACTGACAATCGGCACCTATTGTTTTAATGCAAAAGGCTGGACCGGTGCCCAATTTGGCGCCATCTTTTCAACCCTCGCACTATCCTCTTTGTTTATGCCTGCCCTTACCGGGATCATAGCAGATAAATGGATGAATGCGGAAAAATTGTATGGTATCCTGCAGATTCTCTATGGTGTAGTACTCTTTTTTGTCCCCCAGGTGAATGACCCGGATACCCTGTATTATGTGATTTTCGCGGCCATGATCTGTTATATGCCTACCATTTCCCTGTCCAATTCCATTTCTTATACCATTCTGAAGAATAACAACTATGATGTGGTAAAGGTATTCCCGCCCATTCGGGTGTGGGGAACAATCGGATTTATTGTTGCCTTGTGGACCACCAACCTGACGGGCAGTAAGGCCAATGCCAACCAGTTTATCATTGCGGCTGTAGCGGCTATCGCCCTGGGTATTTATGCGTTTACATTGCCAAAATGCCCGCCCCAGCGATCCATTTCAAAAGATGCCAGCCTGATTGAACAGCTGGGTTTAAACGCTTTTAAACTGTTTTCGAAATATAAAATGGCCTTGTTCTTTATTTTTTCCATGTTTTTGGGTGCCGCCTTGCAGCTGACGAATATGTATGGGGATTCCTTTCTTGATGATTTCAGGAAAATACCGGAATACGGACCTGAATCTTTTGTAGTGAAATATTCCACGATTATCATGTCTATTTCCCAGATTTCGGAAACCGTTTTTATTCTGACGATCCCGTTCTTCCTGAAAAAATTCGGTATAAAGAAAGTAATGCTGTTCTCCATGATTGCCTGGGTGCTTCGTTTTGGACTCTTTGCTTACGGGAATCCGACCGACGGATTATGGATGATCATTCTGTCGTGTATTGTATACGGAATGGCCTTTGATTTTTTCAATATCTCCGGTTCCCTTTTTGTTGAAACCACCACCAGTTCATCTATACGCTCAAGTGCCCAGGGGCTCTTTATGATGATGACCAATGGAGTTGGCGCCTATATGGGAAGTAAGATTAGCGGCTATGTAATCGATCAGTATTTCACCATTGGAGCAGGTGATAAAGACTGGCATAATATCTGGCTTTATTTTGCTCTTTATGCCCTTGTAGTAGGCGTCCTTTTTGCCCTGCTATTCAAGCACAAACACAATCCGGATGAACTAAATCCGCAACATTAGCCATCTCTGTATACTAAAAAGCCCGGGCTTCAGCGGAAGTCCGGGCTTTTTAATATTTGTTTATAGAAAATTAAATATGTGATTCAATCTTTCTTACAAAATTTGCTTTCGGCTGAGCGCCTACTAATTTGTCGACTACCTGACCGTTTTTAATAAAGAGAATAGCCGGGATAGAAGTGATCCCGTAATTCATGGAAACTTCAGGGTTATTGTCCACGTTCAGTTTACCAATATTTGCTTTACCATCATATTCTTTAGACAGTTCTTCAATAACCGGCCCGATAGCGCGGCAGGGACCGCACCATTCTGCCCAGAAATCGATCACAGTCAGTTTATCAGATGCTAATACGTCATTTTTAAAGTTTGCGTCGGTGAATTCTTTTGCCATTGTATAGTTTTTTTGTTTTGTTCTTTTAAGGATAGCAAATTTAAGTCCTGCCCTGATAACATGTGATACTGGCACAAAGTTGTGTAAAACTTGGCTCCACGGTTGAAAACTTGTCAGGGAAACTTGTTAACAGCTGTTAAAAGATCGTACTAAGTACCTGTCAGCTGGTCAGTACCTGCACCTCCAGTTCCGGCTTATTTTCCAGGAACTGAATCATTTCCTCATTCATTTCAAAGCCGCCACTCATCGTCACCAGGCTGATTTTCATCTTGTTTCTGGGCTCTGCCAGGTTGATCCGCAGGGTTGATTTGCCCGGAAAATCACGCATGTTTTTTTCAATAAAGCTGACCATTTCCGTATTGAATACGCCCGGATGGGCTTCAATCGTTACTTGTTTGGTCATGGTTTTTTTCATCGATTCCGCCAGACTGACCGCCGTTAACTTAAACTCAAATTCTTCTTTATTATACCGGGGTTTAAAATAGCCGTGTATCAGCACAGTGCTGCCGGGCTGAAGAATCGGGGTCAGCCGCATATAGTCTTCGCTGAACAGGGCAATCTCTGTTTTGCCGGAGTAATCTTCAATAACAAAAATTCCGAATTTATTGCCACTCCGGGCGATCCGGTGCTGGGCATCGGCCACCAGGCCCACAATCCGGAAAGGCCGGCCCGGATTGGGCTGCATCCGGATACTCTCTTTGAATTCATTAAAATCAGTCAGGGTGGTTACTCCATAATGTTTCATTTCAAACCGGTAATTATCCAGCGGATGCCCGCTCAGGAAAATGCCCGCCACTTCTTTCTCGTGATCGAGTTGTTGCACCAGCGACCAGGCAGGACAATCCGGAATCCGGGGCGGGGGAATTTCCATACTGGCCGGTAAATCACCAAATAACGTATTGGTACTGCTGGCATTCTGGGCCGTCATAATCTGCCCGAATTTGATAATTTTTTCCAGCCCGTTAACGGTTTCTCCTTCGGGGATGGTGAAAAACTGGGCCCGGTGGTGTTCCGGGAAACAATCAAACCCTCCGGTATAAGCGAGACTTTCCAGTGTTTTTTTATTCACCGTACGCTGATTGATCCGCTTGATAAAATCAAAGATGTTTTTAAACCAGCCGTTTTTCTTTCTTTCTTCAATGATACTTTCCACCGCGGCTTCACCCACGCCTTTCAGGCCACCGAGTCCAAAACGGATTTCACCTTTTTCATTCACGGCAAATCCTTTCAACGATTCATTGATATCAGGTCCCAATACTTTTAACCCCATCCGCTTACACTCTTCCATAAAGAAAGTGATCTTATCAATGCTGCCGGCGTTATTCAGCACAGCGGCCATATACTCGGCCGGGTAATGCGCTTTGAGGTAGGCCGTCTGGTAAGCCACATAGGCATAACAGGTGGAGTGCGATTTATTGAAGGCATACTGGGCAAACGCTTCCCAGTCGGTCCAGATTTTCTCCAGTTTATCTTCAGGTAAGTTCTTTTCTTTTGCACCGCTGATAAACTGAGCCTTCATTTTATCCAGCACCGCTTTCTGCTTCTTACCCATCGCTTTTCGCAGCACGTCCGCATCTCCTTTACTGAAGCCGGCAAGTTTCTGCGCCAGCAACATCACCTGTTCCTGGTACACCGTGATCCCGTAGGTTTCCTGCAGGTACTCTTCCATTTCCGGCACATCGTAGCTGATTGCTTCGCGTCCGTGTTTGCGGTCAATGTAGTTAGGAATATACGCAATGGGACCGGGACGATATAAGGCATTCATCGCAATCAGGTCACCAAATTTATCGGGCTTCAGGTCACGGAGGTATTTCTGCATACCCGGACTTTCAAACTGGAACGTACCAATCGTGGAAGCATGCTGGTAAAGTTCAAAAGTCTTTTCATCGTCCAGTGGGATGGTGTCAATATCAATTTCTACTCCATGGTTCTGCTTGATCAGGACTAACGCATTCTTAATGATGGTAAGGGTCTTCAGTCCCAGAAAGTCCATCTTGATTACACCGGCTTCCTCAATCACACTTCCTTCAATCTGGGTCAGCCATAAATGGGAGTCTTTGGAAGTGGCCACCGGAATCAGGTCGGTCAGATCCTGCGGCGCAATGATGATGCCCGCCGCATGGATACCGGTATTACGGACCGAACCTTCGAGTCGTTCCGCTTCGTGCAGTACTTTACCGGCGGGTGTATCCACCTGTTTATATATGTCACGCAGCTTCTTTACACTTTCCAGTTCATCATTTCCTAATCCGTCTTTTTCTTCCAGTGACTTTTCCCCTTCTTTCGCTTTCATCGGGGCATGCAACACCCGCTTTAATTCTATTCCCGGTTTATCGGGTACCAGTTTAGCCAGCGCATTGGATTCCGCCAGGGGCAGGTCCATTACTCGGGCCACATCTTTGATACTCATTTTCGCGGCCATGGTACCATAGGTGATGATCTGGGCCACCTGGTTTTTGCCGTATTTCTCCACCACATAATCGATCACTTTCTGACGGCCTTCATCATCGAAGTCCGTATCGATATCGGGCATTGACTTCCGGTCCGGATTCAGAAAACGCTCAAACAGCAAATTGTATTTAATAGGATCAATATTGGTGATGCCGATACAAAAAGCCACCACCGAGCCTGCTGCAGATCCACGACCCGGTCCGATAAATACGCCTTTCTGACGCCCGGCTTTAATAAAGTCACTAACGATCAGGAAGTATCCGGCAAATCCCATCATCTTGATGGTAAACAATTCAAAATCGATCCGCTCCCGGATTTCATCCGTTATTTCGGTATACCTGTTGGCCGCACCTTCGTAAGTAATATGTTTGAGGTACTCCCACTGGTTCTGCGATTCAGCGGAAACTTTATACTTTCCGATGGTTTCCTCTTTCGTATGGATCTCAAATCTTTTTTCCACCGGGAAATTCGGCAGCAGGATATCACGGGTCAGACTCAGCAATTCCACTTTATCCACCACTTCGTTGGTGTTGTCAATGGCTTCAGGCAGGTCGTGGAATACCTTGCTCATTTCCGCCGTTTTCTTGAAGTAAAACTGGTCGTTTGGAAAGGCAAACCGCCGGTCCTTCATGCTCACATCATCATCGGCAAAATCACGCAGGGCAGGGGTGGCCTGTTTTTCCCCGGTATTGATACAAAGTAAAATATCGTGGGCATTGAAATCATCCTGTTCCACATAATGAGAGTCATTACTGGCAATGATCTTGACGTTGTATTTCCGCGCCAGTTTTACCAGTACTTCATTTACTTTATCCTGCTCCGCCATGCCATGCCGTTGCAGTTCCACGTAAAAATCTTCCTGGAAAATATTCAGCCACCATTTGAATTCATTTTCCCCTTCCTCTTCGCCTTTGCGCAGGATGGCTTGTGGCACCGATGCACCCAGGCAACAGGTGGTGGCGATCAGTCCTTCATGGTATTTTAAGATCAGCTCTTTGTCGATACGGGGATACTTGCTGTACATCCCTTCAATAAAACCCAGGGATGTCAGTTTAACCAGGTTGCGGTAGCCCTGTTCATTCTTGGCCAGCAGGATCTGGTGCATCCGGCGGTCTTTCTGGTCCTTGGTAAAGGTTTTCTGATGACGGTTTTCGGTGATGTAGAATTCACAACCCACCACGGGCTTTACTTTCAGGTTCCCGTTTTCATCTTTGTTGCGGTAAGCTTCCGCCACAAATTCAAAAGCGCCGAACATATTACCATGGTCACTGATGGCCAGCGCCGGCATTCCGTCACTGATGGCTTTTTTATACAGGTTCTTTATCGAAGCCGCCCCGTCGAGGAGGGAGTATTGTGTATGTACGTGTAAATGCGAAAACTTCATAGCCTTTTCAATCTCACTTCTGTTGATTCAATATTATTCCGTGAAGGACTTCCAACTGTTTTCTACTGATCATCCTTCGGCAAGCTCAGGATGACAAAGGCGACCTGCCATTTGCTGACTGCCAACTGCTGCCTGCCGACTGAAACAAAGTTATTTTTTCAGAAAGCTATACACGACTATC
Organism: Bacteroidota bacterium; assembly: GCA_029561255.1. Taxonomy (GTDB): domain Bacteria; phylum Bacteroidota; class Bacteroidia; order Chitinophagales; family Chitinophagaceae; genus JJ008. The sequence continues at coordinate 44,331 of JAKQJH010000196.1, forward strand.
TCTCCTTTCTGGTAACTGCACACCCACGCTTCCAGCCGGTTTTCACTTTCAAAAATGTCCACCCCTACAGGATGTCCTCCACAGGGCAAAGATGCCACTTTCTCAAAGTTATCGGCGTTGATTTTGTACACATCCACGAAGTCACTGGTATAACAGGTGACAAAAATAAATTTGTGGTTTTTGGACAGGGCAATGGTCCTGGGCTGGGCGTGGGTGGAGGTGCTGAAAAGGGACTTTCCGGACTTAGCATCCAGGCAGGCTATCTTGCCAATCCTGTTGTAGGAAACAAATAAATGGCCACTGGTATCTAAAACAATATGCCGGGGGCTGTTCTGCACCTGGAGGATGGTATCTGTTTTCCAGGTGGTATTATCGATGACCGCAAGCGATGAGCCTCCCATGATTGCCACAAATGATTTTTTATTCACATCATCAACCACCACACCCCTCGGAATGGCTGTAACAGGTACTGTGGCAATCACTTTTCCAAATGGCGAGCTGGTTTCATTCATTTCCAGAATACTTACATTATAGGAATGCCAGTTACTGACCAACAGGTGCCGGCTGTCAGCCGAGCGGGCAATAACTTTTGGGGTCTTGCCGGTCTCAATCAAAGGCACCAGAAAGGAATCTTTTTTAGCAGTGCCCGGATAATGAACAATAACGGGTTTGGTCAGCTGGCCTTTAGCCGGGTTGGCTGTATTCTTTTTCAGATCATCCAGCCGGATCGGAACAATCCCTTCTGCATTGTGCAGGGAAACCCAGAGAATTTTATCCTCATGGCTGAAGCAGGCTTCCACCGGCTTTTCCTGGAAAGAAGCAATGGGTTTGCTTTTTGTATAATCCCAACCCGTACCCCGGGTGGGTTTAAATTTAAATTCCCGGACGATTTTTCTGGTGGACTGGTCAAACTCGTAGACACTCATCCCCTCGAGGTTCATGGCGTACAATTTTGAGCCATTGCTGTTGAAAAGGACAGATTTGGTGCCGGGAGCAGCTTTGAGGACTTCTTTCTTCTCGTAAATTATTGATTTGTATGGTTTTGGTGCTGTCTGAAGCACTTGAGGGATCGTATCAAGGGGCAAGGCTTCTACAATAATCGACTGCATAGAAATCTGACGGGCTGGTGCTTGCTGGCAGCTCGTACTCAAAATGAGGAAACTGAAAAAAGGGAATAGTATTTGCATAATAAAAGGATAAGTTAATGATATTCAATAAAACCCATCCGATTAACGGATGATTTGACACAAAAAAAATTGAGGATTGGATTTTAGTTGATTAGTTTTCAGCGGGTTAGGGCTTCCGGCAATTTTAAGCGCCTAATTTCGTTTAATGAATACCCCGATTTTAGGGGAATATCGTATATTTTTGCTGGCCTTTCTCCGGAGAGGCTGAGTTACAAACCGATTACCTTTTTAACCGCCTATGAATTCAACCTTTGCAGCATTTCCAATGGTTAAGCAATTAATAACATTCATTTTTTTGATCGTTTTCTTCAGCAGCTGTACAGCACTGAAGCAAATGAATTTTTCCGGAAACAAGCCGGTTGCCAACCTGAACGAAACACCCGCACCTGCAAAGACCAAATTTATTGAAGAAATTACAATAACCCCGCAGGCAGATGCTGAAAAAATAGCAGCACCGGATATTTGGGAAAAGCCAGTGGTGAAACAAACGGCCCCGGCGGAAAGTAAACCAGCTAAAAAGATTACAGATCCGGCTCCGGTACCAACACCTGTGCCGGCAAGCGGGAATAACCTGACTTCAAGGGGCACACCAGTTGTGGAATCAGCTACACCGGTTCACTTTAAATATTCCGTGCTCATGGATACCGAAGTGGAATCCCTCCCTGATAAAACATTATTGGATGCGGTGGATGAGTGGTATGGTGTCCGTTACCGGGTGGGAGGTAATACTAAAAGCGGAGTGGATTGTTCCGGATTTACCGTAGCTGTATATGCCGCCGCTTATGGGATGACATTACCCAGGGTTTCCCGTGACCAATACCGGTTAAGCCGTAAGATTTCCACCACCGAACTGAAAGAAGGAGACCTGGTTTTCTTTAATACAAATGGAAGGGGGGTATCGCATGTAGGTGTATACCTGGGCAATAATAAATTTATTCACGCATCTGTCTCCAGGGGCGTGATGGTCAGTGACCTCTTTGAAAACTATTATCTCCGCCGTTTTGTAGGGGCAGGCAGGATCGATGACAAACAAATCGTATCTGCTGAATAGGCCTCAGCTTTTCCAACCGATTCTACTCTTTAGGTTTTTTAATACTGGCTGAATGTCGGGTGAAAGATTCATGTAGATAGCCCCGCCTGCAAAAACAACACAGAAGAAAATACTCCGGGCAAACAAGCCGGTCCAGCTATGAAGATCCATGAACAGCCAGTAACTCAGGGCAAAGCAGGCCGCACCCAGCAGTATGGTATATACGGTTTGCCGGGAGAAGGGTTGCAGCCTGAATTTATTCCAGAGAAAAAGTACCCGGATCAGGTTGTAGATACTGATCGAGATGAGCTGGGCCACTGCCGTGCCCACGATTCCGTATTCCCTGGTAAGGATATAACTCAGTGGCAACATCACCGAAAGCAGGATAATGCCGCTAAACAATTCAAAACGCCAGTAAGTGGAAGTGGCAATGATTTGCGCATTTACACCGGTTCCCATATCCACTAACTTGGCCATTCCCAGGAAGATCACGACATAAAATGCTTTCAGGTAAGTGTCTTTTAATTCAAAAGTGACCACAGCATCCTGCAGGTTCAAAACTACGAGTGAAAAAAAGCCACAGGCAAATAAGAGTTGGTTAATTGATGACCGTTGGTAAATTTTACGGATCATTTCCATATTTTTTTCTTTCCAGGCTGTAGCCAGGTGAATCATAGAGGCACTGATGATTCCCCGCTGAGGGGCTTGGATCATTGCCGCGATATTCTGGGCTACGGAATAAACGGCCAGCTGGGCCAGCGCATCCTTCATGACAGAGCTGATCAGTAATGAATCAAAAACAATGGAAATATTAAAAACAACGAGTGCTGCATAAACAAAAGAACTAAGTTTCAGAATACTACCGGAAAAACGGCGGGTAACTTTGCTGAGTTTGAAATTAAAATGAATCTGTTTGGTATAGAGCAGGTAAGCCAGCAAGATGACTGCAATAAAAGGATAGCTGAATGCAAACAACTTGATGAACAGGTCAAAGGAAATCAACTGTGCTGCAAACAACAGAATCAGGATCATGGTAAAGAGCCGCCAGCCAAGCTCTTTCAGAAAGTTGGTAAAAATGGATTTATGGATCTGCCAGGCCCAGGCCTCCAGGAGTGTAAAAATCAACAGCCCGAAGCCAAGTACAAAAATCCAGTTGTAATAAGTAATGATTTCCGGGGCATACGTGATATATTTTTTTATCACAAGGGGTTTAAAGAGGATGCCGGCAAGAATAATTACAATAAACCCGATAATACCGGTAAAAAGGGCAATGGCTGCCTGGTCATTCTTTTTATCCGGCAGATGTGATTTATAATATGGGAAAAACTTATAAATGTAGGTAGGCATTCCAAAGCTGGAAAAAGCCATCATAAGTGTTGCAATCGCTATAAACGCGTTATATAAACCGTATTGCGGTTCAAGAAAAATACCCTTCCGGGTAAACAAATAAATATTCAGCAGGCCAACGCCAAACCCGATATAAATCACCAATGAAGAAATAATACTTTGCCGCCGGATACTGCTCATTTGGTAAAGGTAAAGGACTGATTGGAATTGTCAGGTATCAGGTTCACTGTCCTTTTTTGAGGGTAATATAGAAATTGGGATTGTACTGTTCAATACCGGTGCCGGGGGGTAACGTAATCTTTTTCCAGCCGGTCTCCGGATACAGCCAGGAACCCGGCTTCCCCATCAGCTGCAGAGGCATATTGAATCCCTTTACCACATTTGTCCACCTGTAGTTTAGCTCCTGGCCATTTAACCGGTATTCCAGTTCAGGGATCTGTGTGGTACGTAGATACTGGTCAAATATTTTAGAAAGGTCTTTGCCGGAAACCCGGGACATATAGGTTTCGATTTCTTTTGAATCCACCGTTTTATGCCTGAATTCCTGGTTCAGTCCGCGCATTATTTTCCTGAAGAGACTGTCATCATGTATCACCTGGCGGATGGTATGCAGCAGACTGGCGCCTTTATTATACATATCCCCGCTGCCTTCTTTGTTCACGCCATAGGGCCCGATCAGCGGACGGTCATTGGCTATATTATTGCGGATTCCCTGCAGATAGGCATCACCGGCCGCTTTACCATAATAAAATTCAGTAAACAAGACTTCTGAGTACATGGTGAAACCTTCATGTACCCACATATCCGCAATATCATTGGAGGTGATATTATTGGCAAACCACTCGTGGCCACTTTCATGGATGATAATATAATCCCATTTCTTTCCCCAGCCACTGCCGGATAAATCCATGCCCAGGTAACCATCCATGAAATGATTGCCATAGGCCACCGCACTCTGGTGCTCCATACCCAGGTGCGAGGATTGTACCAGCTTAAATCCGTCTTCATAAAAAGGGTAGGGGCCAAACCAGTATTCAAAGGCTTTGAGCATACGCTTTACATCACGGCCAAACTGTTTCGCCGCCCTGGCTGAATCTACATCGAGGACCCAGTAATCAAGCGAAAGTTCCTCCCCGGTTTCCCCGGTATAACGATCAGCGAAATGTACATATTTACCAATATAAGGGACGATATTATAACTGTTGATTGGATTCTTAACCTGCCAGGTCCAGCTGGTTGTTCCGTTTTTACCTGCTTTTTTATTGATACATCGTCCATTCCCGATTGCTGTTAAATTGTCTGGTACGGTAACCGTAAGGGAAGCGCCTTTATCCGGCTCATCCCCCTGGTAGTCTTTACAAGGATACCATACACTGGCGCCCAAACCCTGGCAGGCAACGGTCATCCATGGCCGGCCGCGGTTATCTTTAGTCCAGATCCAGCCTCCTTCCCAGGGTGGATTGACCGCCTCACGGGGCTTGCCGGAGAAATAGACTGAAATTGAAAAAAAGGTATAGTTCTGTTCCGCTGGCTGGTGTTTTTGAAACTTCCGTTTCCCAAAGTCAATAAAATACACATTTCCCTCTCTTCGGTATTCGGTCAGAGGTTCATTTCCCTGTTTCATACTATCAATACGCATCGGTTCCTGTAAATCAAGCTGCATGATTTTGTCCGTACAGTCTTGGGGTACTGTAAAAAGGATTTGAACACTGCCTGTTATTTTCTTTGACGAATAATCCGGCGTGATCTGTATATCATATTCAATAACATTCCACCAGTCTCTGCCAGGACCGTTACTGCCACGCAATGTATCCTGCCGGGTGAATGTTTCCTTTTTATTGAGCGGTTGGGCGCCACTAAAAAGGGATATTAAAACGAAAGGGAGCACAATTAAAATACGGGAGTGTCGGTACATTCTTTCCGGTTAAACGTTTTATAAGCGATACTTTGCTAATTTAGTCCGACTCTTATTAACTCATGTACCGTTTAACAAAATATTTTCCTTTTTTACTGGCGATCTGCCTGCTGAGCTCCTGTTATAACAAGACAGGACAGGAAAAGAATATTTTCCATTACAATGAGTTTTCCGGTATTCCGACCCTGGACCCGGCCTTTGCCAAAAGTCAGGCAACGATGTGGCCTGCGCACCAGCTATTCAATACCCTGGTGGAAATTGATGATAGTCTTCATATTGTTCCTTCCCTGGCCACCCGCTGGGACATTTCCGCCGACCGGACTGTATATACTTTTTACCTCAGGAATGATGTTTACTTCCATGATGACCCGGCGTTTCCTGGTGGTAAGGGGCGAAAAATGAAGGCTGACGATATTGTGTATAGTCTGTCCAGGATCATGGATAAAAGAGTGGCCAGTCCGGGTGCCTGGATCTTCAGCCGGAAAACAGACACCCTGCAACCGTTCGAGGCCTTGGATGATACCACTTTCCGGCTCAATTTACTTTACCCGTACAACCCGATCCTGGGCATTTTATCAATGCAGTATTGTTCTATTGTTCCCCGGGAAGTCGTGGAATACTACGGGAATGATTTCCGCCGGCACCCGGTCGGCACCGGTCCGTTCAGGATGGTGGCCTGGGAAGAAGGACAGGCCCTGGTATTGAAACGAAATGAAAAGTATTTTGAAAAAGACAGTGCGGGTAACCCCTTGCCCTACCTGGATGGGGTTAAAGTGAGTTTTTATGACAGCAAGGCCACGGAATTCTTATTATTCCGGCAAAAGGACCTTGATTTTATTAATGATATTGAAGCATCGTTTAAGGATGAAGTGCTAACCAAGGCCGGTACCCTGCGAAAAGAGTGGGAGGGTAAGATCAGGCTGATCGCCAGCCCATATCTTAATATTGAATACCTGGGTATTTTAATGGATACCACCAATCCACTTCTTGCCGGCTCTCCGTTACGGTTAAAAAAAATCAGGCAGGCCATCAACTATGGATTTGACCGGCGTAAGATGACCCTCTACCTGCGTAATTCATTGGGTACACCGGCAGAGTCCGGGTTTGTGCCACTCGGACTTCCTTCTTTTGACTCAGTAGTGGTCAGGGGCTATCATTTTGATCCGGTTAAAACCCGGCAGTTACTGGCAGAAGCCGGTTTCCCGGGGGGGAAAGGGTTGCCGGTCATTAAGCTGCTCACGATTGCGATCTATGCGGATATGGCCAATTTTATTGCCAAACAACTGGAAGAGTCCGGCATACCGGTGCAGGTGGAAGTAGTACAGAAATCACTGTTATTAGATATGACCTCCGGCTCCAGGGCCGCTTTTTTCCGGGGCAGCTGGATTGCCGATTATCCGGATGCGGAGAACTACCTCTCTGTTTTTTATTCAAAGAATCCCGCTCCTCCCAATTATACCCGTTACCATAATCCGGCTTTTGACCTGTTGTTCGAAAAAGCGATTGCTGAAACCAATGATTCAATCCGCTACGAACTCTACCGCCAGGCCGATCAGCTTATGATCAATGACGCCCCGGTAGTGCCATTATGGTATGATAAAGCCGTCCGATTGGTACAAACAAGGGTCGTAGGTTTCCGTGCCAATGCATTAAACCTGCTCGAACTACGTACCACCCGATTTCAATAAGGGATTGATCTTCAGTAACGTATATGTGTATACGTAAATCTACTAAGTAAATACTATTAATTTTTTGTCGTAAAAGCTTGCATATTTTAAATGTGCATATTACTTTTGATGTATCCGAAATATACGGAGTAGGTAAGCAGAATATCTCCGTAAAGTTCATGGGAACATTTCCGGATTAATCCAGATCCTTCGAGCGACCAACGATCACAACCCTTTGTAAAACAAAAACCCCTTTTATGAAAACGCGTCTCCTCGCCGTGGTGATGACCATTGTATCTTTTGTCATCTTTTCAACCGAAAAATCACAAGCACAGGCAGCTCCCATTTTCAGTTTTAGTTCATATTCTTTAGAGTCAGGTACAGCCCTGAGTAATGGTGCCGTTTACCGTTTCTCAAATGTAACCACCGGTGTGGATGCCCTGGTTACCATCAGTGCTGTTACATCCGGTATCACCCTGCGTAATATCGATCGTACGATAGATGGTTATGGTGAAGCTTTTCAACCTGAATACCGGATCAATGGCAATACCAATGGATATATAGAATTTCAGATTCGTTTTGTAAACAGTGGCACCAGCACTACTTCAAACAGGCCCATTGTCTCTGCCACAGGTCTTGATATCGATGGCAGTCCCAGCGGCAGCAATTCACTGAAAGAGTTTAACCGGATTGATATGGGCGGTGGCTCTTATGAATTTAACTCGTATAATGCAGAGTTGACTGTTTCTCAGTCCGGTACTGCGGTAAGTGGTAATAACTATACCGGCAATTTATTTGGGGCGCTGGTAGATACAACGGCCAAAGAAGTGATGTTCTCTGTAACGAATACCAATGTGGGTAGCATGACTTACCGGATAGGTTCTAATAACGAAACAAGCGGAAGCAGTACACGATATGCATCGCTTTATTATAAAAAGTTTACGTATCAGCATTTTCCCCTGGCTATCTCCGGACTCATGTCTTTTGACGGAGTGGCAGTAAATAATAAAGTGAAATTGTCCTGGGAACTGGCGGCCAATAAATACAGCAAAGTGGTATTGGAAAAAAGTAACACATCTGCCAATTTCACAAAAGTATATGAGGCAAACAGTGGTTCATTTGATCATTCAGGGTATACGGATGCCGATGTGCAGGGTGGCCAGCTGTTTTACCGTTTATGTGCCACTAACCTGGAAGGAAAAACAGAATACAGCAGTGTTATCGCGGTTAAAGTAAGTGGGTTGGTAAAGAATGAAATGAACGTTTATCCTTCACTGATTCAGACAGGGGCCACGTTGGCCGTTGCTCTTGCTGAAAAAACAGAAGGAACGGTGCTGATATCCGATTTGTCCGGACGGATCGTAAAACAACAGAAAGTAAATCTGCAGGCTGGTTCTAACAGTATCGCGGTCGATGGCTTTGACAACTTTGCTAAGGGGAATTATATTGTGGCACTCAGGACGCCGGCAGTAGTATATTCCAGGAAAGTAGTCGTACAATAAAAAAGAGGGGTTTCATTTGAATAAGAAGGGCTGTATCGCGGATACAGCCCTTTCTTTTTTATACATCAACGGTCTTTTCTTAGTTTGTCTTTAAATACTTTCCGGAACTTTTCCAGCTTGGGTTGTATCACCACCCGGCAATAAGGGTTTGAATTACCATTTAATTCAAAATACTGCTGATGATAATCTTCGGCCGGATAAAATATACTGAAAGGGGTGATTTCCGTTACGATCGGGCGGTCAAATGCCCCGCTTTTATCCAACGCTGCTTTATAGCTTTCAGCCTTTTCTTTTTGTTCATCGTTGTGGTAAAAAATACCACTCCGGTACTGGGTACCCACATCGGCCCCCTGGCGGTTCAGTGTGGTGGGGTCATGCGTCTGCCAGAACACTTCCAGTAATTCATCAAAACTGATTTTGGACGTGTCATACGTGATCTGCAGGCATTCGGCATGCCCGGTGTTGCCATCACAGACTTCCTTGTATGTAGGGCTGATCGTTTCGCCACCCGTGTAACCGGATACGGCACTGATCACCCCATCCAGTTCTTCAAAAATGGCTTCAGTACACCAGAAGCAACCATTGGCAAAAGTAGCCACGGCAGCAGTGGCGGGTAAGGGCGCGGAGTTCATCATAGTTTGCTTTTCTTTTTTAGATTCAGTTGTGCCGGGTGCTTTCTGGGCACAGGCCACCAGGGTGACCAGTCCCGTCATCCAAACGGCCAGCATCGGCTTCAGGTTTATTCGCTGTTTCAAGTGGTTAAATTTCGTGAATTATTGAATAGGTTGACGGAATACCCATTAACTTACGGACCAATCATTAAAACAGATGCCGCATGCGGATTGTTCTAATTCTTTTAACAATTATCCTTTTTTCAGCCTGTAAAACCAAGACCATGACTCCTGAAAAAATCAGTACTACTGCTTTCCGGCTCAAACCCGGCGAGGATCTCAGGGCCGGAATCGAGAAAATAGTCCGGGAAAAAGACATCCGTGCCGGCTGGGTGGCGACCTGCTCAGGCAGCCTGACTGATTATGCCATCCGCTTCGCCAATCAGCCCGATGCATCTGCCGGAAGTGGCCATTTCGAAATTGTAAGTCTTACCGGTACTGTAAGTGTGAATGGCTCGCACCTGCACCTGAGTATCAGCGACAGCACCGGCCGAACCATTGGCGGACACCTGACAGCCGGTTGCAAGGTTTATACAACGGCCGAAATCGTTCTTATGTATACGGATAAATATACGTTCACCCGCGAAAAGGACGGCTCCACCCCCTGGGAAGAACTCCAGGTTCATACTAACGACTAATTACTATTGACTCAAAAAAAGGCTCTTTGAAACCAAAGAGCCTTTTTAGTGAGTCAAAAATTCTAAGATAGTCTACCTGGGCTCCATTGCATTATTGATCAGGAAAACCAGGTTCCCGCGGTGTGCTTTTGTTTCTTCATTGGTGGAAACAGCTCCAGCCAGCTGGGTTTTCAGTTTCTTTAATGTGTTCAGTGCTGCGGCCCTTGCCACATCATCATATCCCGGATTTTTCGGATCAAGAATAAAGGCGGCTTGCTTAACAAAGGCTGTTTGCAGGTATTGACGGTACACATTTACATTGGTTCTCAGGTCAGCTTCAAAACAGGCTTTCACCAGATCATTCATCACATCGGCGACACTGTATTGATTCCCATACAGCCGGCTGTTGGTGATCCGCTGTACGGTTGCCGGATGCAGGATATGTGCAACAGCGGCTCCCTGCTGATTCAGTACCACCCCGGTAATGCGGTAATCATCACCTGTGCTGCTTTGGTTAAATCCACGGCGCTGGGGTTGCAGGTAGGGGAGTACCTGGTTGTCGGCATCAAAAGCATTCGGGGCAAAAACATATTTGCTGAGCAATTCCATTGCTTTCTTCTGGGTGGCCAGCGGAACCGGTGTGTATGGCTTATTGCCGGAACGCTGGTCAGGTGTACTGCGATCAATATAGATCCCGCCGATATATCGGCTGGCTGCGGCAATCATACTGTTCCGTTGTCCCTGCAATGCTCCATAACGCGCCCGCAGTTCAGCGAAACTCTGGTTCGGTTTACTGTATTTTTGTACCAGCTTACCCATTACTGAATTAACCAGTTTCAACCGGTCTTCTGCATAGGCAATGGCATCACTGCTGAGGTCATTAACATTCACCCGCGGATCCATGGCTTTTCCGGGCATACGCATATCATCCCCGTCATTCCCGAAAGCGAGTTGTGGTTCGGTACTGCGGCTGAGAATAGCACGTAATCCTGCCTCTTCTTCGGCGGCATTGAAGGGCGTATACCCATACTGAATGGCCCAGATATCATAAGGCCCGGCAAGCGTGGTATAATAATCGCCCTGTTTGGATTTATCACTGGCAATATTGATCGCCGGATAATCCATCACCGATCCGATCAATCCCTGTTTACGGGTGATCTCTTTATTATTCAGTTCAGCCATGGAGAGCATCTGGCTGGATTTCATATTATGGTTGAGTCCGAGCGTATGACCCATTTCATGCATGATCAGGTAATAGAGAAACTGCTTATGCATTTCTTTGATCTCTGCCGGTCCTGCATCCGTAATATCAGCAACGGTCATTCCGGTCATAAGCTGTGTTTTCAGTTCCTGAGCCATCGTGCAATTGGCCAGGTGCTGGTGGTCCATGCCTGGTATGTTGAAAACAGGAGCAGGTTGATTGGCCGGTGCCCCGCTGAATAATTCATCAATAATCGGGGTGTTACTGCCGCTGAACCATTCCACCGTAATATCAGCTCCCAGTATTTGTCCGGTTTTGGGGTTCACAAAACTGGGGCCGATGGCCCCGTAGGAGGCCTGGGCCGAAGAAACCCAACGGATCACATTGTAGCGGATATCGGCCGGATCCCAATCAGCATCATCCGGCATGATCTTCATCTGCACAGCGTTGCTGAAACCGGCTTTTTCAAAAGCCGCGTTCCATTTCAGGCCGGCTTCCACGATAGTCTGGCGGTATTCCAGCGGTGTAGTATTCTCCACCCAGTATACGATTGGCTCAACAGGGTCACTGATTGCTGCGGAAGGATCTTTTTTCTCCAGATGCCAGCGGTTGATCATATCCTTATAAGGCACGGGGCTGATGCTGGTCTGATCGGTAACCTGTTGCATAAAATAACCCACCCTCGGGTCATCTGCCCGGGGTCTGAAATTATTGGAAGGCATTTCAATCAGGCTGTGCTGCATCCGTACCCTCACATAACGGGGATCGGTTATATCCGGTCCTCCTGATACAAACGCACCTGGATTATCATACGCCAGGTCCACCACCACATCGGTATTGCCCGGGTAGGAACGAATCTGGTTGTATTTTGATTTTAAGGGATTCAGTCCGCCCAGGGAAAAACTCATGCCCATGGGCATGCCTGGGATATTAGCTGGACGCACTGCGTCCATTTTTTCGCTGATAAAAAATCCATCTGCCTGGATCAGGTATCCGGCAGAATCTTCGCCGGTTGATTTCTCAGCCAGGAATACAGCTTCCGGTTTGTCTATATTTTTTGTCTTGCTGACCGGATTATTTTCATCGTAGTAAAAAGAGGTATTTACCCGCGAAAATTCAAGTTTATCGTAGGCTTTCTGCACTTTAAATACAAAAGTCGTCCGGTGCATACTCTGATTCAGAAACAGCTGGGTAGGCCCACTGATTGAAAAGCTCTGGTAGATATATTCCTTACCCAGCTGCGCTTTTTTAATATAAAGCTGCACACTTCCGGTAACGGTATCCTGGTATATCGTAAAAAGGCCTTCCATTTTCTTACTGCCTTTCACTTTGTCAGCTATGCCGGTTGGTTTTTTGGTTTTTACGCTATCTGTCGGAGCTGGTGGCTGAGAGGGCGCAGCCTGCTTGTTTTGTGCTACAGCAGATAGCATCGTACCTGTGGTGATCAGGATCAGAAGTGCTTTTCTATTCATATGTTGGGTTTTAATTTGAAAGGACTAACAAGAATAAGGGACAGGAAGATCAGAAAGATAAGGATTTCTATGAACGGAAGTTTTGGGGGATGAGAGCGGGCCGGCCGGGATAGTATTGTCAAGGGCCCGGGAATCCGGTCTGTTTAGACATGACAATATGCGTTGAATATCCGAAATTTGCTCCCCATTGATGGTTCACTAAAATCAAAGAATGAAGCTTTTTCCCGATTCGGCGCAGGTGCAACTGGAATTTAACAAGGTCAGGGACCTGTTGGCCCTTTACTGTCAGAGCGATCATGCCCGGGCCAAAGCGCAGGAACTACGTGTGCATACCAGACGGGATTTTATTGAACTGGAGCTCCGGCAGACTCATGAATACCGTCAGCTGTCTGCCAATAGTATTTATTTCCCGAATGAAGTAATCCTGAACCTCTCAAAAGAATTAAAACTGTTATCGATTCCAGGCGCCATGCTGACTGGGGAGCAGTTTATTGCCATCCGCAAACTCTGTGAAAATACAGCTGCTATTTTCCGATGGTTTGATAATGAACGCCGCCTGGCATATCCGGGGCTGACAAAGGTTATCAATGATACCTATTATGAAAAAGTCATTGTGGAACTCATTGACGACGTGCTGGATGAATCAGGACAGGTCAAGGACAATGCATCTGATGATCTGCGGAACATTCGTATGAATCTGTACCGCAAAAGAAATGAACTCCGGAAAGTCTTTGAACGGATTGTCTCCAAACTTAATAAGCAGGGATATCTTGCTGAAATTGAAGAAAGTTTTATGAGCGGGAGACGGGTTGTAGCGGTGTTTGCGGAGCAGAAAAGAACGGTGAAAGGGATTTTGCACGGGGAAAGTGACAGCCGGAAAACAGCCTTTGTGGAACCCGAAGAAACAATTGAACTTAACAACGCGGTCCATGAACTTGAAAACGACGAACGGAAAGAAGTGATCCGGTTGTTAAAAGAACTGACTGCGAAATTATCCGTTTATGCCGCGTTACTCAGTACGTACCACCGGGTAATGGGTGAGTATGATTTTATAAGGGCCAAAGCCCGTCTTGCCGGAGATATGAACGGGGAATACCCGGTGATTATGGACAAGGCCGGCGTTCACCTGGTGGAAGCCCGCCATCCGTTATTGTACCTGTACAACCGTAAGCTGAATAAAGAAACCGTCCCCGTTTCAGTTACCCTTGAAGAATCCAGCCGGATACTGGTGATCAGCGGACCCAATGCCGGTGGTAAAACGGTGACCATGAAAACCATCGGGTTGTTGCAGCTGATGGTGCAGAGCGGTTTGCTGGTGCCGGTGCATCCTTCTTCGCGGTTTGGCATCTTCAAACAACTGATGATCCATATCGGGGATACCCAGAGCATCGAATTTGAACTGAGTACGTACAGCAGTCATTTGCTGCATATGAAAGATTTTATCACGCATGCCAATGGACGGACTTTATTCTTTATCGATGAACTGGGGAGTGGAACGGATCCGAACCTGGGGGGGGCTTTTGCGGAAGTGATCCTTCAGGAACTGGTAAAAAAGCATGCGATTGGTGTGGTGACCACCCACTACCTCAACCTGAAAGTGATGGCCGGTAAAACACCGGGTATCATGAATGGCGCCATGAGTTTTGATGAGAAAAACCTGCAGCCATTATATAAACTGGTGCTGGGGAAGCCCGGCAGTTCCTACACGTTCTCCATTGCGGAAAGGATCGGTATGGATAAACAACTGATCAACCGGGCCCGCCAGTTAGTGGATGAGGATCAGTACCGGCTCGATAAACTATTGAACCGCACTGAGCAGGACCTGCAGCAATTGCAAAAAAAGGAAAAGCAGCTGAGTCATACCCTGAAAGAAAATGAACAGATCCGGAAGGAAATGCAACAGGTACTGGAAAAGGAAAAGCACCGTCAGCAGGTGGAATTACTAAAAGAACAGAACCGGGTGGCTGAACAGAAAATCGCTTATATGAAGGATATGGAGCGGAAGCTGAAACAGATCATGATCGAATGGCGGAGAGCGGAAAATAAGCAGAAAGTGATCAAACAAATGGAGGCACTCCTCTTTAAGAAAGATGAGACGAAAGTGGTTGGTAAAATGCAGAAGAAGATAGACGAAAAGTTTAAAGAAGTGGGAGGCGAGATCCGGGTAGGTGATAAAGTGAAAATGAAAAAAAATCACCAGGTGGGACAAGTGATTGAATTAAGAGGTAAAAAAGCCATCGTAAAAATCGGAATGCTGCCCATTCAGACTGATCTTGCCGGACTGGTGGTCGTGAAAGAAAAAGTAGCAGATCCCTCTGCAGATACGAAATAAAAAAAACGAAGCCTTACGGGGCTTCGTTGCTATTTAATGAGCAGGTAAGTCAGCTGTTGATGTAACTGTGTAACTGGTTAATGGTTTCTTTCTGTGCCAGTATTGTTTCTTTCACCACATCGGTCATTGATATAATTCCGGTTAATTTTCCGTTGTCAAACACAGGCATATAGCGGATATTCTGGCCTGACATCAGTTCCATACAATGATCAATGCTGTCGGACGGTTTGATATGGGGTAAGTCAGTGGACATGATTTCTTCCACTCTTGTTTCATTGGAATGTTTTCCTTTCAGAATCACTTTGCGTGAATAATCCCGTTCCGTAACTATGCCAAGGTACTCTTCACCCCGCATAACGACGAGGGAACCAATGTTTTTTATGGCCATGATTCCCAGGGCCTCTATAACAGATGTATCCGGGGCAACCGTAACCGGCTTAAAATTTTTTCTGTTTAATACAGTCGCAACATTAATCATATGGCGTATGTTTCTGATGCAAAAGTTACAAAATAAACAGGTTTATACAAAATCATTTTTTAGAAGGCCGTAAAATTACAGGCCCGGTAATCAGCTAAGTAGTAGTTCTCACTTAATATGTTGTAACATTGCGGTTGTAAACACCACGGTCCGGATGGAGCAGAAACCCACAACCATAAAAGAGATAGCGAAACGACTGAATGTCTCGGTTTCGACCGTTTCCAGGGCGCTTCATAATCACTCGAGTATCGGCTTGCGGACAAAAATGCAGGTACAACAACTGGCAGCGGAACTCAATTATGAGCCCAATCAGGCCGCTATCTCATTCAAACAGGGGAAGACGATGACCCTGGGCGTCATATTGCCCAACCTGCAGGAAGAGTTTTTTTCACTGGCAATTAATGGGATAGAAGATATTGCGAGCCGCAATAATTATACGGTACTCATCGGCCAGTCAAGGGATAGTGCCGAGCGTGAAGCCCGGATTGTGGATACGATGCGCCGCCACCGGGTGGATGGCCTGGTGGTATCCTTAGCTAAAACCACCAAAAATTTTGACCATTTTACCCAGTTGGAAAAATATAATATACCGGTCGTTTTCTTTGACCGGATTCCGGATCTTCCGGATATGTATTCGGTTTCCTGTAATCTGCAAAACAGTTCAATTGAGCTCGTGGACTGGCTGACAGCTCAGGGCCACCGGAAGATCGGGTTCATTAAAGGTCCTGATACATTGCTGCCCACCCGTGAACGCTTACTCGGTTATCAGCAGGGGCTGAAAAAACATGGTATTAAGCCGGAGTCTTCTTATGTGGTATCCACTGACCTCAGTGCGGCAAAAACCGCTGATGCGATACATAAACTGCTGGCTTTAAGGAACCGTCCGACCGCGGTTATCACTTTTAATGATTATGTGGCGCTTGATGCCATGAAGTATGTAAAGCAACTTGGGTTGAATATCAATAAGGATATTGATTTTGTAAGTTTTGCCAACCTGCCGGTAACCAGTTACCTGGATCATCCTCCAGCCGCCTCGGTTGAACAGTTCCCGTACCAGCAGGCGGAAAAAGCGACAGAAGTATTGTTGCAGCTTATTAATAAGCAGGAACCGCCTACTGCGGTGCGCCGGATAGTGATGGAAGGACGCCTTGTTATAAATAAAAAGCAGCAGGGATAGCATTCCGCATCCGTTGACTTTAACCTGCTTTGGTTATCTTTGTCAGCTAAATGTATAATCAATCAGATATGAAAAAACAGGTAATCGCGATCCTGCTGGCAGCAGGTCTTTTCGTAACACAGGCACAGGGTCAGCAATTTGAGCAGGATCCGAATGTGATACAGGGAAAAGCGGCAATGGGAAAACGCGTGTTTAAGACGGAGAATCCGGCGGCAGATAAAACCGAGAATTTTGATGTAAAAAGTATCGGGGTGGTGTCTTTTGCTGCATCCAATACAGCAGATGGGAGTGCGAACAGTTATAAGCACGCCCTCCGGATTACGATGAGCCTGGTGATGGCCGATCCCAAAGCCGGGAATTACCAGCTGGTATTTTATTCCGAAGGGGAGCAGGTGCCGTTGGCTGTGGCCAGGGAAGCAGGGATGGTGAGTATTTATTATCCGGCATCAGTCTATACAGATATTAAAGAAAAACTTGAACAGGCCCTGCAGGCCCGTAAGAAAGTAACGATTAAAGTGACCGAGAAGACGACCGGTTTCCGGGAAGGAGTCCTTTCTTTCTAAAATTAACAATGAAAAATATTCGGGCCGGTCCAGCAATGGACCGGCTTTTTTATTTCAGCCGGTTGAAATCTATCGGTTTTTAGTCGCTCAGAAACCACATAAATCAAAGAAACTGCCTTTAGCCCGATCAGGCAGTTTATTATTACTTGCCAGTTAAAATCCAATCAATCTTATTTGTAGAATCAGCATAATACGAAGAATCTGCCTTTAGCCCCAGCGGGGCGACATACAATTAGCCGAAAGGTTAGAAAAGCTCCACTGAGCCCCAGCGGGGCGAAATATAATAGTAATATGATATAAATGCCGCTGGTAACAAGAGAAAGGTGGGATTGTCCGCCGAAGCCCTTGGTAATTTTTTTCAGAAAAGTGATTCAACAAAAAGCCCTCCGTAGCTTTAGCTACGGAGGGCGAATCCCTTCTTCGCTAAAGCTTCGAAGGGCGAAGGTATTTAGCGGATTTATCCGCCGTAGCCCTCAAACAAATCATTCTGAGGAGGTAAATTCAACAAAAAGCCCTTCGTAGCTTTAGCTTCGAAGGGCGAAGGCGGAGAGAGAGGGATTCGAACCCCCGGACCTGTAACAGTCAACGGTTTTCAAGACCGCCGCATTAGACCGCTCTGCCATCTCTCCGGGTGCAAAATAAACGGCTTGCACTTTATCTTCCAAAAATTATTCGCTATTCAAGTAATTTTGTTTCAAATCATTACAATTGAAGCACCTCAGCGCCCTCAATAAGTATTTCTGGAAATACCGGATCCGGCTCGGCGGAGGGATTCTTTTTGTATTCCTGTCCAACTATTTCAACGTGTTATCCCCCCAGGTAACCGGTTTTGTGATTGATTTTGTACAACGTTCACTGAACCTTCCCGGTTATAAAGCCCCGGAAAAAAAGCCTGATTATGATATGCTGGTCGATAAATTCATCACTTCGGTGGATGGATCAGGGTATTCGATCGGGAAAATTGTGGCAATCTGCGGGATGACCATCCTGGTACTGGCCCTGCTCCGGGGATTTTTCCTGTTTCTCATGCGCCAAACGATCATTGTGATGAGCCGGTACATTGAATATGAGCAGAAAAATGAGGTTTTCAGTCATTACCAGCGACTGGATATGGCTTTTTATAAAGCACAGAGTACCGGCGATCTGATGAACCGGATTGCGGAGGATGTCAGCCGTGTGCGGATGTTTACCGGTCCGGCTATTATGTACCTGGCCAACCTCATTTCGGTCATTTCACTCAGTGTGTTCTTTATGTTGAAGCGGGATCCGGAGCTCACCCTCTACGTGCTGGCCCCGTTACCAATCCTGGCCATTACAATCTATTTTGTAAATACGACCATTCACCGCAGAAGTGAAAAAATCCAGGAGTCGCTTTCCCAACTGACCACCAATGCCCAGGAAACCTATTCCGGGATCCGGGTAATAAAATCGTTTGTGCAGGAAAAAGCAATGATGGGCTTTTTTACAAAAAATGCGGAGGAGTTCAAAAAAAATGTACTTGGACTGGTAAAAGTGGAGGCGATCTATTTCCCTTCGATCACATTGCTCATCGGACTCAGTACGTTGCTCACTATTATGATTGGCGGGTTGTATTATATTAAAGGAGGACATGGCATCGGTGTGAATACTATCGTCGAATTTGTGATGTACATTAATATGCTCACTTTCCCGGTGAGTGCTATCGGGCTTACGGCCAGTATGATTCAGCGGGCTGCCGCTTCCCAGAAACGAATCAATGAATTTTTGGAAACTGAACCGGCGGTCAGGAATGAACAAACGGGTGAGAAAACCACCCTGAAAGGTGCTATCCGATTTGATCAGGTTGATTTCGTTTACCCGAATACAGGCATCCGGGCCATTCAGGATTTCAGTCTTACGATCAGGCCGGGAGAAAAAATTGCCATTGTTGGTCGTACCGGAAGTGGTAAAACCACCCTGGCCCAGTTGCTGCTCCGGATGTTTGATGTAACAGGAGGGTGTATTGAACTGGATGGGAAGGATATCCGGCAAATCAACCTCGCTGATTTAAGGGGACAGATCAGCTATGTGCCACAGGATGTCTTTCTGTTCAGCGAGACGGTTGAAAATAATATCGGGTTTGGGCTTACTGCTTATGACCATACCCAGGTGGAGGGGGCTGCCGGCAGGGCCAGTGTAGACAAGGAAATTGAGGGATTTTCAGAACGTTATGAGACCATGATCGGGGAACGGGGAGTAACGCTTAGCGGGGGCCAGAAACAACGGATTTCAATTGCCAGAGCGTTGATCAAGAACCCGGAAATAGTCATTTTTGATGATTGCCTGAGTGCCGTGGATGCCAGTACCGAAAAAGCCATTATCAGTGGGCTCAACGAATACCTGGAAGCAAAAACAGCCATTATAATCACCCACCGTATTTTCTCACTGTTCAATTTTGATAGGGTAGTGGTGCTGGAAAATGGCAGAATAACAGAAACCGGCACTCATGAAGAATTGCTGGCCGTGAACGGCTATTATGCTTCTCTTTACAGGAAGCAACAGCAGGATACTGAACCAATCCCCCCGGTAAGCTGACCTTTTTCCTAATAAAAGACCTTACTGTCCGCTGAAACAAAGTCGGATGCCGATTTGGCCGTTTCGAAAACATCTCTATATTTGTAGCACCCAAAACCAAAGTAATTCATTAACTGCTAAAAACTTATACAGTGGCGTACGAGAACAATGATAAGAAAATGGAGAGCATCTACAGTAAACGGATTCGTGCCGGAAAAAGAAGAACTTATTTCTTCGATGTAAGAGCTACCCGTGGCAATGATTATTACCTCACGATTACAGAAAGCCGGAAAAGGTTTGATGATAATGGCTATGACCGTCATAAGGTATTCTTATATAAGGAAGACTTTAATAAGTTTATCAAAGCCCTTGGTGAGGCCGTAGATTATGTGAAGACAGAACTGATGCCCGATTTTGATTTTGACGCATTCAACCATGAAGATTCAGATGAGTATAATAATGGAATAGAAGGCGGGACTGTTGAAGCCAGTACACAGGAAACAGTTTCAGCTTCCATTGATGAAGTTCCTGCCTCTTCAGCCCCGGTTGCCGAGTCAGGCACCGAATCAGGAACAGCAGCTGAAGAAGTAGATAAATGGTAATCTATCAACGATTTTATATTAAAAGTACCTGAAAAAACAGGTGCTTTTTTTATTATATATGTTTCGTCTGCGTAAATTTTACAGAAATTTTCACTTTTTATTCGCAGATAACAAAAAAAAACTAACTTAGTTCCGGATTATGGACTTTCTCCTTTCTCAAGGAGTGCTTATCAACATAAAATTGTTTCTATGCAACCAAAATTTACGCTTAAAAAACGTGGGGTTTTTTATTTCCTAACCCCGCTGTTCATTGCTGTTTTCTCCCTCTTTGCAGGGACCACAAATGCCCAGACAGTTTCTACTGCATCTGGTACAAATTTCAATGGAGATTACTCCATTAACAACCCTGCACCCCTGGTGCAGACTTTCGTTATTGAAAATGCGAATGCCACTCCGAGAGTATTCACAGATCTGAGCATGCAGATGGCTCCTTATTTCACCTCTGTTGCCGGTTCTACTTCTAACATCACGCTTTATTACAGTTCCGCTTCTTTATCCGGACCTGTAACTACTGTGGGTGCACCTGACTGGATTCAGATTGCCACAGGTACTGCTACGGTTCCTGCGGCGCTGGCTACTGTACCTATTTTAACAGGTATGACTTTTCTAATTCCCGCTAATACCCAATACCGTTTTGCAGTGGTAGCTTCAACGGGTATGGCATTTTCTTTTTCACCCACACCAACACCGAATACTTTTACAGTAAGCGGAGTAAGCCTTAAAGTTGGTAATGCACAGATCGCAGCCCAGAATGTGGGTTATGCCGGAGTATTTCCAGCATTGCCTTCTGGTAACACCCCCGCATTTTTTGGCGGTAGTGTAACTCTTTCTGCCAACTTCCCCTGTGCCGGTACTCCTGCACCGGGTAATACCCTTTCTACATTATCTACGGCTTGTCCGGGTACAAACTTTACATTGTCTCTTCAGAATCTGACAGATGGTACTGGTGTAACTTATCAGTGGCAGTCTTCTCCTGATGGAACCACCTGGTCTAACATCTCGGGTGCTACTGGTGCCACATATACAACTACACTGACAGCTGCCACTTATTACCGTTGTAATGTAACCTGCTCTGGTAATACCACTGCATCCAATCCATTACAGGTAGCCCTGACACCTCCTTCAGGTTGTTATTGTACGCCTGCTGCATCTGATTGTTCTGACGATGATGTGATCACCCGGGTTCGTATCAGCACATTAGACAATTCATCTGCCTGTAGCCCGAATGGCTATGGTAACTATACTAATACATTACCTGCACCGATCGTTTATTCTGGCGCAGCGAATCCTATTACTGTAAATGTTCCAACAACCTGGACAGAGCAAGTTGCAGTATGGATCGATTATAACCAGAACGGTCAGTTTGAAGCGTCTGAGTTTACCAACGTTGGAAGTAACGTAGGTAATGGAGGAGTAATCACTGCCAATATTGCAATCCCTGCCGGACTGCCAAACATCACTACCCGTATGCGGGTAAGGGTTCGTTTCAGCACCGCCTGGACCAGTGGCCTGGCCTGTTCTGCAATCACTTTTGGTGAAACAGAAGATTATAATGTAACGATTGCTCCTTGTGTTCCTGTTACAATTACCAGCAATCCCGCAACAAGTGTAACCACTACATGCGGCAGCAATGCCAGCTTTACTGTGGCAGCTACCGGTACACTTCCTGTTTACGGATGGGAATGGAGACCAAATAGTACTTCTGCCTGGCAGAATGTTACCAATGGTGGTGTTTATTCAGGTGCAACTACTGCAACACTGACTCTCACAAACGTTACTGCTGCTTTCAACGGCTACCAGTACCGTGCATTAGTTTCCGGTGGTTGTTCAGCTGTTGATTTTTCAACAACTTCTACTTTAACAGTTAATGCAATTCAACCTGTTGTGAGCCCTGCTTCTGCCAGCATCTGTCTGGGTAGTGTTCAGCAACTGTCATTAACCAATATTGTATCTGCACCGACTACAACAACCTTTACAGCTTCTGCTGGTTTGCCACTGGCTATTCCTGATGCCACACCTAATGGTGTTTGGAATTCAGTGAACGTAAGTGGTATTCCTAACGGTTCTGTTATTACAGACGTAAGTCTCCGCCTTAATATCAACCATACATGGGTAGGTGACCTCGAAATCAACCTGCTTGCTCCGAATGGTGCAAACATGAACCTGATAGCTGAGCTGGATGGTGGTACAGGTAGTAATGGTACTGACAACTTTACCAATACGGTGATCAGTTCTACTGGTACAGTTGCACTGAGTGGTTTTGCTGCTCCACGTACTGGTACTTTCAGGGCTGACCGTCTCCAGTTCTACGGACCTTCTGTAGGACCTGGTGGTTCAGGAACAGGGTATCAGACTGTAGCCGGTATGGACTGGCCAACACTCCTGACTACCATTAACGGTACCTGGAACCTCGGTCTGTCTGACTGGTTTAACGGTGACGCAGGAACCCTGACCGGCTGGTCACTCGCCATTACTTATGTTGCACCGAACTTTGCACAAGGAACATGGGCTGGTCCTGCCGGTACGATCTTTACTGATGCCGCTGCAACCACAGCTTATACAGGAACTCCTGCAACTTCAGTGTATGTGTTGCCGACTGCCGCAGGTGTGAACAATTACACCGTGTCTTTCACTACACCGACACCATGTACTTCTGCAACTACAACAGTCCCTGTTACTGTCAGCGCTCCGATTACTGCTGCAACTGTTACTCCGGCCACACGTGCCGTATGTCTTGGTGGTAGCACTACATTCGGTTCTACCGTTACAGGCGGTACTAATACCACTTATCAATGGCAGCGCAGCACCGATGCTGGTCTGACCTGGAGCAATATCGGCGGTGCTACTTCAGCAACACTGACTGTTTCTAATGTAACTTCTGGTATGACTGGTTATCGCTACAGAGTGGTTGCCTCCAGCGGTGCTTGTGCAAGCTTCACATCTACCAACTTTGGTACCTTGACTGTGAACGCACTGCCTGTTGTAACAATCGCTTCACCTGTGGTGAATGTGGTTCCGGGTACAACAACCAATGTTACCGGTTCAAGCACACCTGCTGCCGCTGCAACAAACAGCTGGAACTGGACACTGAATGGTGCTCCGCTGACTGGTAATACTAACACACAAACGGCTTCAGTGGATGCACTGGGAACTTACCAGGCTACTGTAACGGATGTGAACGGTTGTGTAAATACATCTAACCAACTGGTAATCGGTGCAGAAGCTTCAGATAAACTCTGGATCTATCCGAACCCGACTCCAGGTGCCTTCCAGGTACGTTTGTACTATGCAGGCAATACTGCTGAAAAGCGTATTGTTTCCATATACAATCCGAAAGGCCAGCTGATCACCAGCCGTACATTTGACCTGAACTACCGGTCTACGCCTTACCTGAGCATGAACTTTGATCTTAGCGGAATGGCCCGCGGAACTTATGTGGTGAAAGTAGCCCATGAGTACAGCGGTAAAGTAATCTCTGGTCTGGTTCTGGTTCACTAAGATGAAGTAGTATCCACTCACTTTATACAAAGCCCTCCGGTCAACGGAGGGCTTTTTTTTTTATGACGCCCAGCTGGTTTTTTGTCGTTAAGGAATTTGAATTATGGCAATATGAATCGCCGTGACCTCTATCTGCTACGCGGAAT
>JAKQJH010000206.1 GCA_029561255.1 Bacteroidota bacterium
TTCATGACGGTATGATAAGTGAGATAACGCGTACCCCAGGCGTTTGCAGGGAAAATCTGTTGTTGCATCACTTCGCCTCCATTGCCTTGTGAGCAGATGATATTGCGGCTGCTGCCGGAGAATACCGCTACGGGATGACAGTTGCCATCGGCACCCGATACAGAGACGATTTTACTGCCGCTCATATCCTTGCCGGTATAGTTTCCTGTTTTTTTACCAAAGACATTATAAATCTCGCCTTTGTTCAAGTCGACAGTATAGATCTGATTCGGTAACCAGCCCCCTTCGGTAGAGTCGGAAGGCGTGATTTCTAAACGGGTATTATTTTCCGCAGCCACTACAAAAAACCAGGAGTAACTATCCGGATAATTGGAGAGCTGGGTGAAGTTGAGGGAGTAATAGGTGTAACCGTATGTTTCCACCGGCATCAGCATGGTGGCACCGGAGGAAACATTTCCCTGCTGGTGGGCATAGACTACGATCGGAGTATCACTGATGATATGAATGCCTTTTGTTGAAAGTCCTTCATTCAGTATACGGGCATCTTCAGGACCGGTTTTGGGAATGATTACGGTTGCATCCACAGTGTTGGCAGGTACTGAAACCGTCTGGCTCCAGGAAGTACCATTTACGGAAATCGTTACAGTGGCTGCAGCTTCGGCACTCAGGTAGAGCACCATGTTTTGGGAATTGCCTCCCTGGGTAAATAAGACATTGTGTCCGTATCCCAGCCAGAACTCTTTTCCCTTATTTGATTTTTGCGGTTGTGCGTGGGTGTTGAAACAAAGGAAGAAGATCCCTGTCAGCAAAAGACTATATCGGAGAACAGGGAACATGCGTAAATAAAATAGGTTGACTCCGCATTAACGGATAATGCTCACGGTTCCTTTCAGCACCCGATTGGCGGTATCATTCAGCCGTATCACATATACATAGACCGCTATCGGCTGACGCGTTCCTTTTAAAGTTCCATCCCAGGGACTGGTTGTATATCCTTTCTGATTAAAGATCACCTGTCCGGCCCGGTTAAATACGGTCACTACTGCATCCGGATAAAGAGCGAGCCCCGGAATCTGCCAGTTATCATTTTTACCATCTCCATTCGGAGTAAAAGCAGAAGGAATATACAGACCGGTAATAGGACTAATGATTACTTCATCCGTACCGATACAGTTCGATACTTTATCAAAAGCCTGAATGGTATACGTGGTGGTATTATCCGGTGTGGAAACAGGATTCAGGATTGTAGCCGCATCAAGATAAATGGAAGGCGTCCAGATGAAAGAATAATTTCCGGGGTTGGTGATAGACGCGTCAATCGTGGTCGATGATCCCGCATTGATCATTTTATCCGGGCCGGCATTAATAGCTGGAATCGGGTTGATCGTGATGGACTGACTCACCGGGGCCGATTTACATCCTTCCGGATTGGAAAGAAAGAGTCGGATATCGTAAGTGCCTGCAGTCGTAAACTGGTGCGTGAAGGGCGGGGTGGCATTGGTTGTCGTGGGCCCCAGGCTCCAGTTCCAGAAATGCGTACCGGTCACTGTGGAAGTCAGCGTAATCGGCTTCTTTTCACAAAGCGTATCGCCAATGATACTAAAGGAAGCAACCGGGTTGGCAATAATCACCGGCAGGTTCATGAAAGCGGTATCGCTGGCACAGCCTGCTGCATAACTGACCCAATGTTTCACCACAATTCCCGTAGCTGCATTGGCATAGGCGTGGGTAATGCTGTTCGATACGGAGGAGTTACCGGTCTGGTTATCTCCGAAATTCCAATACCAGGTAGGAGGATTAGCCCCACCGGTGGGTACGGAAGAAGTAAAACTGAATAAACTATCTGTACATGGTTTTCCTGTAACTGTAAAAGTGGAGGGTGGTTTACTGCTCACATTCACGGTGAAGCGAAAGGTGTCGCTGGCGCAGGTATTCGTGCCCGTTACTACCAGGGTCACATTAAAATTACCCGTGCTCGTATAAGTATGAAAGAAAGGCGTATTGTTGGTCCGTATCTCCGAACGCGTATCACCAAAGTTCCAGTTCCAGCTGCTGATCGATGCGGCCGGTGTGGAGGCATCGATGAAGCGGATCGAATCACCAAGACAGACATTTCCCCCCGTAGTGAAACTGGCTGTTGGTCTTGGTAAGACCGTTACAGGGATACGGGTGGTATCACTCTTACAACCATTGGAGGAGGTAGTCACCAGGTAAATGGTATAAGTACCTGCTGTATTGTATTGATGATAGAAAGGCGTGTTGTTAGTGAGGGTACTGCTGTTGCCATCTCCGAAGTTCCAATACCAGCTGCTGATCGTACCCACCGGAACGGTTGAGGCATCGGTAATGCGAACCGAATCTTTGGTACAGATATTCCCGCTGATACTAAAAGCCGCAGTGGGGTTTTCCAGTATGGTTACTGTTTTAGTGGTATCACCGGCGCATCCGTTGTCGGAAAGAATGCGATACCGTACATCATAGTTACCAGGAGCCGGATAGAGCTTGGTAGCATTTACCGTATTGGCCGTGGTGTTATCATGGAAGAACCAGGTGTAGTTGTTGATATTAAATATGCCGGGAACCGAAGTGCCGGTAAAGGGAATCGTATTGATCAGGCAGGAAGGTGAGGGGAAGGTGAAATCAGCTTTTGGTCCGGGGCGTACTACTACTTTTACCTGGGCATTTTCGGTCTGGTTGCAGTTTTCGATCACTGTTGCTGAATAAGAAACCGGGATGTAGTAGGTGCCGGATGTGGCAAAACTGAAATCCTGTTGTAACGTATATACAAAATAGTTTCTTCCGTTCAGTAGTTCAGTGCGAACCGGTACAGGGTTTACTATGATTGAATCTGTGGCAGGTGTCATTCCCGGTACCTGGCTGAGTTTCCAGTGAATGCGGGTGGCTGGATAGCCTACTTTAACAAAAAGTCGTACAGGTGTTTTAGGACAGGTAAATGAGTCAGTGGTTGTGCTGCTGAATGTATTTTTTATTTCACTGTAATAATTCAGGTTATTGATAAAGGTTCCCACATTGTAGCCATAACTTTCAAAATAACCAATCCCATACATCGTACCGGTAAATATGGAATCGCAGGTGAGCCGGTGCTGGGCAGCGGCCCCGGGAATACGGGCTACGGCCACTGAATAACCGGGATGATTCGGATGTGTACGGGTGTTCAACGGATCAAAGGCGATATTGTCCAGTCGCAGGGAATTCAGGCCAGCGGTAGGTACAATTACATGAACATAGTTATAATCAATGGTACTCTTACGGGTGGCATAGAAGAGCACATCTTTTCTTCCCTGTTCCAGCGGACTCAGGTAAAACATTTCGGGATCGCCATAAGCGGTCTGACTCGAACCATAGCACCGGTTACCTCCGGGTGTGTACTGGGCCATCAGGATCGGTTTGTCTGCTTCAATAAAATCGCCGCCAAGACTATCGAGAAATTCGTAGTAAAAGTTATTGATCAGTCCTGTTAAAACCGTTCCGTTTCTTTTTACAATAGTCGACGGATCTTCTACCGCCACCCGGTAAAAATTCTTAAAGGGTTCATTGATATCGGTGCTGGTATTATTCAGCATGTGATAAGTGAGATATCGGGTACCCCAGGCCTGGGTGGGGAATACCTGTTGTTGCATGACTTCACCACCATCGCCGCGGCATAGTCGGATACCACTGCTTCCGGAGAACATGGCGATCGGGTGGCAAACGCCATCGGCGCCGGGAACGGAAACCACTTTACTTCCTGTGAGATCTTTACTGGCCGCCCAGAGTTGATTACCTCCACTCAGCTTGCCCATCACGTTATAAATCTCACCCTTCATCAGGTTAACGGTATAGGTCTGGGTGCTGAGCCAGCCATTTCGGGTGGTATCGGAAGGAGTGATTTGTAAGCGGGTATAATCTTCTGAAGCAATTACATAGAACCAGGAATACCAGGCCGGACCATTTTGTGTAGTGGTGGAGGTGCTGGTGGGCGGACTGAATCCGGAAGTGGATTGGGAATAATTCAGGGAGAAATATTTATAGCCATAGGTCTCTACCGGCATCAGCATGGTAGCGGCTGAGGTCATGGTATTATAGGAGTGGGCGTAAACCACAATCGCGGTATCACTCACAATATGCACGGCTTTATTCAGCAGTCCTTCATTGAAAATACGGGCATCATCCGCTCCTGTTTTTGGGATCATGATGCTTGCATTCACGGTGTTAGCTGGTATATTGACGGTCTGGCTCCAGGTGGTATTGGTCACTGATACAGTAACAGTGGCGGCGGCTTCGGTACTCAGGTAGAGCACCAGATCCTGTGTATTGAAGGGTGGTCCTTCGGCGTCGAAAGTCCAATGGTATCCATAGCTCAGCCAGAATTCCTTGCCTTTGTTGGATTTATCCTGGGCATGCAGGAATGAACCGCAAAGCAGTAATAAAAGGACACTTACAAATGTTAGTGGTTTTCGCATTCTTCAATCAGGATTCAATATTCCGTCAAATCGATTGCTCAAACAGTAGAATTAATTCTACAAACAGAATTCATTATCGGGGGTATCCTTGTCGCTCATTTCATTTCCACCAAAACTAAATTTAACTAAAATGAAGAAGAGCTGCTTTGGGAAAATCCTGCGATACCTTCCGGTGATCCTGTTTTTCCTTTCTTCCCTCCTGGCTTCCGGTCAGCAGAGTTTTTACGATATCAAGAACTGGCGGTTTGCCAATCCGAGACAATTCGGATTCAATGTGATC
Source organism: Bacteroidota bacterium (assembly GCA_029561255.1). GTDB lineage: Bacteria > Bacteroidota > Bacteroidia > Chitinophagales > Chitinophagaceae > JJ008. Next base: position 4,744 of record JAKQJH010000206.1, read on the forward strand.
GATATTGATTTTGTAAATGACACCCGAGGCGTGGCCGTTGGAGCCAATGGCGGTATTGCTTATACAAATGATGGCGGTACCACCTGGAATTATGCCAACTTCTCCTTTATTGACCGTACCGGTATTCAGGCATCCACTTCATTTAATGATGTACATTTTGCATCTGCCAACGTAGTGTATGCGGTGGGTTCTGCGGGTGCCATGGCTAAATCAACGGATGGTGGAGCGAACTGGAGTTTTGTCAGAACGACTTTTTATAATACCGGACGTACGATCAATGCGGTTTGGTTCCTGGATGATAATAAAGGGTATATCGGTGGGCAGTGGAATGCGGTTGATTCTATTCCCCGTTTATATGTAACGAATAATGGCGGTGCTACCTGGGATTCACTGGTGTCGCCCATTGGTGGAAAATCTGTATATGGTTATGTAAATAATACCAGTTATGCACCGATTGTAGCGGATATCACCCCTAAAGCAAAAGAAATTACCCGGATTGAATTCCTGAACCCCACAACCGGATATATCACCGGGACAACGGCCAGTGGCGGCGGTAACTATTTTCCCCGTCACCCTGCTGTTAACACTACCACCTGTGTACCCAACAACACTACCACTACTACCAATGCAGGTGACGCCAGCCTGGTATGGAAATTTACAAATGGTTCGCTGACCGACTATTCGGTCAGTAAAGAAAGACTGGGTTATAATGGTATATACAATACAGCCCCTAACTGTTCTTACCGTTTTGCTTCCAATACAATTCATACCCAGACTTACAGGGCTATGAATATCATCAACGATTCCACGTTGCTGATTGCTTCCTTTAATAATAATATTATAATCCGTATCAATACGGGTAAAAATGACAGTACGTTAAATATCAATGTGCCAGGTGTATATGAAAAAGGGAAATATACACTGCTCAATGCGCCATCACCCCCTACTAATAACTCGAATGTACTGGGAGCACCGATTCCGGCCAACCCGGTATTTGCCATGTCCAACCCCACCAATATGATGCGGGCAGCGAATGGTAAATTATTCGTACCGGTTTTATCACCGACAATCGGTCCGACTAACCGCATGTGGACCTCTACCAATAATGGAGTTAACTGGACTGAAGAACGCTGGTTGCCGACCGGCCGTAAATACAGTCAGTATGGTGGAGCTGCTATGGATATCCTTCCTTCAGGACGTATAGTGATTGCAGGACAAGCAGGTGTGGTTGCGGATTCCGTATCAGGAAGTCCCTGGAGAAGTAACTATGAAGTAGATGCAGTAGGTTCCTATAATAAAATTGATTTTGCCGATTGTAATAATGGTATGGCAGCGGGAACTTCCGTTATTGCTATTACCAATAATGCCGGTAAAACCTGGACGGAGTTTATCCGTACCGATTTCCAGGCCCTGAATATTTCTATTAATTCCGGTACCTATGTACCCGGAAATCCAAGCACGGCTTATTTTGCCACCAGTACGGGTACCATTTATAAATCAACGAATATTAATACTCCGGCTGCTGTAATGGATCCGATGTATGCCAATCCGCTGGATCAGGTATGGGATGTGGCTACAGTAGGTAACGACAGTGTATGGGCTTGCGGATATACCGGTTTCTCTGTACCGACTGCGAACCGTGTTCCTAAAGTTTACCGTTCATTCAACGGCGGACTAACCTGGAGTGTTTATAGTAATTTCGGAGTTGGTTCTTTATTCCAGAATTTCCGTCATATTGAATTCCCCACCAATACCATCGGTTATGTGGCAGGAACAAGAGATACGATCTGGAAAACCACTGATGCGGGTGTGACCTGGAATAAACTCCCGTTGCCTTTCCCCGGTGTAACACCTCAGATCACGTATAATGATATGTTTGCCCTGGATGCCAATACGGTATTCCTGGTAGGAAACGGATTCCCCCGTAAAGTCATTATCCGTTCACTGGATGGTGGTAATACCTGGCAGGATATCACGGGTAATGCACTGGCTATTTTCCCCGTAGGTAATTTCAACTCCGTGGTTTTCCATGATGCCAACAATGGTTATGTGGGTTGTGCCGGTGGCTTCCTCGTTACTAATAACGGCGGTGTTACCTGGAGACTGGATTTCCCTGCCAGCGGATCCAACCAGATCAGCATGGCTTTTGCTCCTAAGAAAGTACCGGCCGGTATTGCATTTGCCAACCGCAAATTGTTTACCGTAACGGCTTTCAGTAATAATATTCTTGAGTACGGTGACCGTGCCAATGTGGATGTAAACTCTACTGAAGTAATCGGCAACGCCACCTGTACTAACCTGAGTGGTGGAAGTGTAACCGTAAACGCAACGGGTGGATTAGCTCCTTATACGTTTAGTGCGGATGGTGGTGCTTTCCAGAGCTCCAATGTACTGACTGGTCTTACACAAGGTGCTCATACCATCACGATCAAAGATGCATTTTGTGGTACGGTAACTAAAACAGTCAATATCGGTTTCACAGACAACCTGGTGGTTAATACCATTCCGGCAGTTGATACCCTGGTTTGTTCCGGTTCCCCGGTTCCCCTGCTCGCCAGTACCAATGGCACAGGAGCCAGTTATACCTGGGTACCGATTGGTGGTCTTTCAAATGTCAATATTGCCAATCCGGTAGCGATCCTTAACCAGGATATCACGTATACAGTGACTGCCACACTCAACGGATGTATCCGTTCCAAATCAGTGAATATCCGGATTAAGCCGTTGCCCAGCATCAGTGCCGGACAAGACAAGACCGTTGTAGAAGGAGATTCCTTTACGTTTGAAGGAACCGGTCCTGGTGGAACGCAGCTGATTTCCTGGACACCTTCCACCGGAATGACTGGTGCAAATACCTACACTCCATCAGTAAGACCTAATGCAACCACTACTTATACGATGACGGTTCGCGATAATGCCAGCTGTACCTCTTCCGATAATGTGGTGATCACCGTATTGCCTTATTGCCTGAAAGTAATGGATGCCTTCACTCCGAATGGTGATGGTCAGAACGACACATGGGTGGTGACCAATAATGGTGGTTCCTGTACCAAACAGGTATATGTAACCGTATTTAACCGCTATGGTAATATCGTGTACAAAGACGACAACTATGCCAATAAATGGGATGGCCGTTATGATGGTAAGCCGGTAGCTGATGGTACTTACTATTATGTGATTACTTATCGCCTGATCAATGGCGCTTCTGTAACGGTAAAAGGGGATGTAACCATTTTAAGATAATCAACCACTAAAAGCAACACAATGAAACGCTATATATTATCTGTAATAATCCTGGGGGCTGCCTTTTCTGTAAAGGCGCAGCAGCTCCAGACCTCTTCCATGTATGATATGCAGGGAGTCCTTCATAATCCTTCCACCGCCGGTGTGTATATGAAAGGCATGGTGGGAGCTACTTACCGCAGCCAGTGGAGCGGACTCAGTGGCAGTCCCAAGACCGCCACGGTATTTGGTTCCTTTGACCTGCCGGAACAGAAAATCGGCTTGGGTGGTTATATCTACAACGACAAAACCGGACCTACCTCCCGTACCGGTATTGCGGTGCAGTTTGCCAAGCATATTCCCATGGCCAACGGTGCTAAATTCTCTGTAGGTATTGAAGCCCGCGGCTTGCAGTACGCTATCGACCGCGCTAAATTATCTGCCTCACTCGGTTCAGATCCTGCTTTAGGTACCGCCGATAACCGCTTCAAGTTTGATGCAGGTTTTGGTGTTTCTTATACCGGTAAAAAACTCCAGTTAGGCGCTTCCGTGGCCCAGCTGGTACAATCCAAACTCGGATTTAATTCTGCCGTACTCGGTAATGGCGAAGAAGCCCGTTTGTACCGTCACTATTATTTCCATGGTTCTTATAAATGGACGGTGGATCCGCAGACCAGCATCACCCCCAGCTTCCTGTTCATCTATCTGCCTAATGCCCCGCTGGAATTCCAGGGTGGTTTCCGGGTAGAGCATAGTGAACTGTTCTGGTGGGGCATGTCCCTGCGCGCCAAGCAGAGTTTTATTCTCTCTGCCGGTGTACACCTGAATAAGAAATTTACCATCGGGTATTCTTATGATATTTATAAAACCCCCATCAGCGTATTTGACAATGGCGCCAATGCCCACGAGGTATTATTGCGCTACAATATCTTCAAATAGCTTAGGTTAAGAGCAAGGTTAATGGTTGCAGCGGCCCTGGTTGGGGGTCGCTGCTTTTTTTTGTATATTTCAAAATACTGATTATCGGAAGGCAGTTAGCCTGGCGAGGTAAAGTTTTTTAAGACAGAGATAGAAGATGCGTTTCCTGATTTGCTAATATATCATATTACAAGAATGGTTCGATTAAAATCAACAGCTGATTACTGGCTCCGTTTGGCTGGATTTATATTTTTCCTTTTAGTATTATTTTTTCTAAGCGTGACGCCTTTTTCCCCCTTTGCCAGTTGGAAACCTGTTGCTGTCTTCTCGTTTATCCTGTTGTTGATTTTTGTTTCTCAAAAACGTGTAATCCTTATTATTGCCGACACAGGGTATCTGACAATTCAGTATTACAGAATGTGTATTAAATGGACGTTTAAAGGAAAAAGGGATGGAGTAAAGCTGTCTGTTTTGCAAAAAACTACTTTCAGAGGTGGAAAGTACAGGATATTGCAAGTGGTTAATAATGGAAAACTGTTGTTTGAAATTGATGAACGTGACGGGTTTATTGGAGATGATTTTAATGAGCTTTTAATAAACTCTGAAGGATCCTGAAATGCTGTCGTTTACACATGAATCTCTTGAGATAATGAAATCATAGTAGTCCTTCTCGTCAAGAATGATTTCTACTTTAATTGCCGTATTTTTTGGTAAGGCAATCAGGTCATTTGGTAATTTTAAAAACCCATCTTGTATGAGCGTGTCTTTATTTACAACTATACGCCGATAAAGCAGCTCATTCCCTTTATAGCAATACATGGATGCTTTTGTAGCTGGCGCTTTCTTTAAACGGAATTCATTAGCACTGCAGATATAGCGGATTTTATCCGTTGTGATTTTTTTATAGGTGGGTCCACCATTGTACCCCCAATGAACACAGGCCGGCAGCATTCCCATGCATACGCATGAAATCAGTAGTATGACAGAACTACGATTTTTCAACTTTACTTTTAAAGGCGTTTTATTAAAATGGAAAGGTAGTACAATCCCTGGCAAATTTTTTTACACGCAGTATGTTCTTTGGTGTTCTTGATTTAAGATTACCAGCCATTTTCTCTTCCAGTCTTTTACAGTTCATTTTCTCTTTGTTGTAATCGGTGTAATCATAAAAACCACTATAAGCAATCGCTTCGGTCCACATTTTATATTTTGAACCATCATCGGTGCTATCCAGGTATTCAAAAAACTCATCCGGAAATTTCTCCGCATATTGACGGGCGGGAACACCTGTTAATTCACCAAGTGCGCCATCTGAAACGATCAGCGTTTTATTCAGGCACCAACGGTAAAAAGGCCGGAGCTTTCTGTTTTCTGTAACTGCCAGTTTCAGTAATTCGGTCGTGCTGCCATTGTCAGAAGGCCGTAGTATTCCGTGATAGAAATCAAAAGCAAGACCTGAACAGTCCTTGTCATATATATAATAGCTGACCGGCTTATTCCAGACACTGTCTATTTCCGGATTGTGCGTAAGGCCAAAGCTCTCCTGCCAGTCATAATTATCAGGCGGCAGGTAAATGGTATCGTGCACTTTTATGGTTTCAGGCCTCATCACTGCATTCTCTTTTGAGGAATGGCTGTTGCAGGACAACAAGGCAATAAGAACAGCTAAAATCAAATAAGCTTTCATGGAAAAACGTTAAGGCGCAATCAAATTTATACATTTCCCCAGCAGTCAGGAGAATTCAGGTCTTCCAAAGCGTTAATTTTACCTCAATAATCATATTGTCATGTCCACACTCACGATCACCACCATACAAACCAATCTTCACTGGGAAGACAAGCCCGCCAATCTGAAAATGCTGGAAGAGAAAATATTTGGCATTAAGGAAAAGACGGAGATCGTGGTACTGCCCGAGATGTTCAACACCGGCTTTACCATGCAGCCCGAAAAACTGGCGGAGACAATGGAGGGGGAAACGGTGGCCTGGATGAAAAGGGTGGCGATGGAAAGGAAGGTGGTGTTGGTGGGGAGCGTGGCGTGCGCTGGGGGAGCTACTGGTCTGGCCACTGGTGAAACTGTTCAGGCCACTCGAAGTGGCCAGAACAGTTTCACCAACCGCCTCCTCTGGATGCTCCCCAACGGGCAATACGGGTACTACGATAAGCGGCACCTCTTCGCCTTTGCCGGAGAAGATCAGCATTATACCGCAGGCAATAAACGTTTGATTGCATCTGTAAAGGGATGGAAGATCAATCTGCAGGTATGTTATGATTTACGGTTTCCGGTGTGGGCCCGCCAATCCTCCTTCGCTAAAGCTTCGGAGGACAAGTCCGAATACGATCTCCTTATTTATGTAGCTAATTGGCCGGAGCGCCGTAGTCATGCCTGGAAAACATTATTGCAGGCCAGGGCCATCGAGAACCAATGTTATGTGGTGGGCGTGAACCGCGTGGGGAATGACGGGAATAATATCTATCACAGTGGTGACAGCATGATCGTGGATCCGTTGGGTGAAGTGTTATATACAAAGAAGGATGAAGAGGATATTCATACTATCACGATCGATAAAGCGCAGCTGGATACGGTGAGGGAGAAGCTGCCGTTTTTGAAGGATGGGGACCGGTTTAGTATTAGTTAGTAGTCGGTAGTTAGTAGTTGGTAGCCTGCCTGCCGGCAAAGGCAGGTCAACAGCCCCTGCTGAGAAGGTTTATCTAAAGGATCGTACTGATGCTGCTATTTCGAGCGCCACTCCTTCGTTTCACTACGGAGTGCAAGGAGCGAGAAATCTTGTATTTCCCTTTTCTCTCCCTCTCACGCCACGTCATTCCGAGCATAGCGAGGGACCTTGTATTTTATTACTGCGAAATACAAAGTACAAACTCGAAATTATTGAGATGAAATAAATCCCGTTCATCCCGACACTTCGGGATTTGTACTTCTTACATATAAAATACAAGGTTCCTCCTTCGTCGGAATGACGGGCTAAAGGGGGGACATAAAGGGAAATACAAGATTTCTCGCTGCGCTCGAAATAGCAGCATCAGTACGATCCATTAGATAAACCTTCTCAGTAGGGGCTGTTGACTACGAACTACTAACTACTAACTCCCGACTAGCATGGGGGCTATTCCCTTCTCGCCTCTCGCTTCTAGCTTCTAGCTTTCCTTCATCATCCAGTTCACTCCTCTTTTTTTAAGATAAAGCATCACAGAATCAAAACACTCTTTCTTATCCCCGATCAGTTCGGGAGGAAAGACGCCTTTCTCATTGAAAAGGCCATCGGTAATTAAATGCACGGCGGCGGTACAGGTGTAGCCGGTGGTGCGGGCCATAGAAGAGGTCCTGGTGACAGGGTCGTACTGGTCATATAAATCCCAGGTAATAGTTTTGTTTTTTCCGATCACGATTACTTTCATTACCGTGAACTCTTCTTCCCCGGGTTCCAGTTTCCATTCCTTTAATAAAATTCGGGAGGTGAAATCCAGCGGGGAAATTTCTGTCTGATTGAAACGTAAGGGGGTGGTATCAAAAAATCCGGCCTGTTGCAGGGCAATGATCAGGTCGATATGACCGGGATAACGAAGGGTTTTTTCCTTCATATCCGGAATATGAATCATGGTATGTACCAATGAACGTAATCCATCGGTATTAAAGGCTTCCAGTTCACCGGCTTTTTCAAACTTCATTAGTTCCCTTTCACTCAGCGCCGGTTTGGTTACGATCTTTCCTTTTTCCACCAGCCGGGCCGGACGAATATATTCCTGGATCACATCCACCGGGGAGAAGGGGGCTTTGTATTCAAAGGGTGGTTTTCGTTCCTTGGGTAATCCACCCACATAACATTCAAAGGCAGTGACCTCCATTTCTTTATTGTAACGACCCAGGATCAGGTTGCTCATACCGGGTGCCACGCCACAATCCGTAATCACCGTTACGCCTTTTTCTTTCGCGAGATGATCCAGCTGCAGGGCATCTTCCGGGAAAAAGGAAATATCCACCACATTCTTACCGGCTTTTATCACGGCTTCCAGGGTCTGGTACCCGATATAACCAGGAACGGCAGTAACGACCAGGTCATAGGGCGCCAGCCAATGTTCAAACTGCTCGTACTGGTTCAGGTTGACCGTAAGCGTTTTGATCGCTTTGTTGCGTTTATGGAGTTCCTGAAGATTGGCGGGATTCAGGTCAAAACTGGTGACTTCAAAATCCTTAGCCAGGTCTATCGCAATAGCCTGGCCTACCATACCCGCACCTAAAACAGCAATCTGCATAACGTTTAAACTTTGATCAAAAGTAAAAAATAGCGCAAAAATGGCATATGACCTGCGTTATCTGCTTACCTGATGAACTTTTTTTACGATTCATACGTAAATTGATTAATGCGGCTCCTTTTCCTTTATATGATTTTTTCTTCGCTATTGTCCTGTTCCACTTCGGAACGGGTACCGGTAAACAATCCGCCCCCGCCGCCGCCACCCGGGGGACCGGGGAAAACCTGGCTGGCCCTGGGTGATTCCTATACCATCGGGCAGGGGGTGGATGCCGCGGACCGCTTTCCCACCCAGACGGTGAACCTGTTGCTTCAGGCTGGTATTAATATGAACAACCCCGATTATATCGCCGCCACCGGTTGGACCAGCGGGGTGCTGACCAATCAGGTTCAATCGCAAAATCCTCCACAATATGATGTGGTGAGTCTGCTGATCGGGGTGAATGATCAGTACCAGACCCATGATACCACCGGTTACCGGCAGCGGTTCACGGGGTTGCTGCAAAAATCAATTCAACTCGCCCGTGGTAAAAAAGAAAATGTATTTGTGCTGTCGATCCCCGATTATAGCGTAACTCCCTTTGCTGCTTCTTCCGATACAGCCCGCATACGACTGGAGCTGGATTGGTTCAACACAATCAATAAAAGTGTAACCGCACAGTCTCAATGTGCCTACCTCGATATCACAGCTTCCACCCGGGAGGCGCTGTATGATCTGAATTTACTCGCATCCGATCGTTTGCATCCATCGAAGATTGAATACAGGAAGTGGGCGGTTAGGTTGATGCCGTTGGTACAAGCAGTAGTTAGATAGTAGTTAGTAGTCGGTAGTTAGTAGCCTGCCTGCCGGTAGGCAGGTCAACAGCCCGTTCTGAGGAGGTTTTTGTTTAAGCCTGAAGGGCTGGTATTATTATAGAAACAGTTCGGTTAGAAAACTTGTCACCCCGACCGGAGGGAGGGGTAGAACGGCCAGTAATAAAATGGATATAGATTCCGCCGCAGGAGGAATCTTGTATAGAAACGAAATTGCGTAGAACAGTCAGATCCCTCCCTTCGGTCGGGATTGATGTGGTATTAGTTATTGGTTGTCTTATCCCTCCTTCCCTTCGATAAACTCAGGGTAAACTCCGGGATGACAAAACAGCCCCTTCTAAGAAAAGATAACTTACACAACGTACTGATCCTCGTTTTATGGAATCCGGTTCATCCCGATACTTCGTCCCGAGATTTCGGGATTCTAACCTCGTACTTAAAAAATACAAGGTTCCTCGTTAGTCGGAATGATCATAATAACCGGATGATCTCAGCCCCGAAGGGGTGTTACAATTATAGCCCGGCAAGAATAAATGTGCCCATTAGCCCCGAAGGGGTGACACAATTGTAATAAAGAATCCTTCCATAGATCCCTCGCTACAATCAAATACATTGTTCGTTGCAAATCCGGAATGAAGGTAACGAAACAAGGTTCGTCGCTCATTGGGAATGACGGCAACAATACAAGGTCCCTCACTTCGTTCGGAATGACGGCAAGGTTGGGGAGAGAAGAGGGAAATACAAGATTTCTCGCTGCGCTCGAAATGCCAGCACAACCTCTTCATTTAAAAACAAAGCTCTCGTTTTACGAAATCCAATTCGTACTTCGTACTTCTAACCTCGTACTTTACTTTACCACCAGCGCTTTATCAATCATAAACTTCAATCTTTCCCGGTGGGCTTTTGTTTGTTCGTTGCCCGTATTTAGTTTATCCATTTTTGCCCGCAGTTGCTTCAGGTTGTCAAAGGATGCTGAAGCGGAAGCATGATCATAGGCAGGGTCCTTCATCATACTGATGAGTTTGCTGATATAGGCATATTGCAGGTTCTGACGGTAAAGATTCACATCCGTTTTCAGGTCGGCATCAAAGATCAGGCTGCTGAGTTCATTCAGGATCACGGCGGGGGTGAAGCCATTGCCATACAAGGTGGAACGGCTGGCCCTGGCTAAAGCTGTATTGTTCAGGATGCCTGATAAAACCGTGTTCTGCAAAGCCATTACATCATTTTCCGGTTTGGGGTCTTCGGTACCATCCCCGAAATTATACCCACGACGTTGCATTTGCAGGTAAGGGTATAAAGAAGCATCGCTGTCAAAGGCATTGGGGGCAAATACATAGGTGCCCAGGGCAGACAATACTTTTCGTTTATACTCATCCGGTACCGGGGTAAAGGGTTTTGCCGATGTCTGTTGTCCGACAAAACTCCGGTCGACCATGACCCCGCTTACATAATAGGATAATCCCACGGCCATGCCAAAGCGCTGGCCAAAGAGTGCATTATACTTCCGGCGCAGATCAACATAGCTTTCGCCGGTTACTGCATATTTATCTTTCAGCTTACCCATCAGGTTATTCACCAGCTGGAAACGGCCTGTGGCATAACTGGCCATATCACTGCTCATATCCCATACCTGTACCCGCGGATCGATCCCGGTATGATCAGAGGCGATATCCGCATCATTCCCAAAAATCAGTTTCGGTTCGGTACTTCTTTCCAGTATTTTTTTAAGCCCTGCTGTTTCTTCTCCCTTGTTAAAGGGCCGGTATCCAAACTCGATGGCCCACCAGTCGTAAGGACCTGTTTTGGTCGTATAATAATCCACTGGTTTGAGGTCCGGTGCAACATTCACCGCGGAGTAATCCATCACAGAACCAATGACGCCCCATTTACGGGTAATGGCCGTATCCAGTAATTCGGCCGGACTGAGCATCTGGCTGGCTTTCATATTGTGCTGCAGTCCCATGGTATGACCCATTTCGTGCATAACAAGTTCTGTATAGAACTGCTCGCGGAGATGGGTCAGTTCAATGGCCGGCATACCGGAGAGTTCAGCAAATACATAGCCTGCGGCAAACTCCTTCATCATGCCACTGGCTATAGTGCAGGAGCTGAAGTTTTTATGGTTCATACCGGCCGGATGAGTCCCCTGTTTAAAAACAGACTGCTCGTCCAATATGCCTTTGTAGAAACCATGATCCATAGTGATATCGGCACCTAAGATCTGCCCGGTACGCGGGTTTACAAAACTCGGACCGATGGCAAAACCCAGGTCGGAAGCCACATACCGGATCACATTGTAGCGGATATCGGCGGGATCCCAGCTGGCGGTATCCGGCATCATCTTCATCACCACTGCGTTTTTAAATCCGGCATATTCAAAGGCTTCATTCCACCGGGCACCAGCCTCCAGGAAGAGCTGCCTTAATTCCACCGGCGTGGTATTCTCGATCCACCAGGTGATTGGCTCCACTGGTTCGCTGAGTTTGGCAGTTGGATCTTTTTTCTCCAGGTTCCAGCGATGGATCAGGTCATGATAGCGCGTTGACTTCAGGCTGGTTAAATTATCTGATTCGGTGGTGAAATAACCAACACGGGGATCATCGAACCGGGGTTGGTAATTATTCTCCGGCATTTTAATAAAACTATGCTGCATCCTGACCCGCACATATCGGGCATCTGTGATCGACCGATCGCCGCCGTTCATAGGAGCGGGATTGTCGTAGGCAAGTGAAACCACCACATCGGAGTTCTGCGGGAATGAGCGAATCTTTTCAAAACCGGATTTATCGGTAACGAGGTTTCCCAGGTTGAAAACAGCGGTGGGTGGAACAGTGGGTGGCAGGATGGGCTTTACCATATCCAGTTTTTCACTGATAAACAGTGAATCGGCATTGATCAGGTAACCCAGACTATCTTCGGCTCTTACAGCACCGGTGTGGAAGACAGCATCACTCACATCCACGTCCTTTGCCTTGCTTACGGCATTGGTACTATCGTAGTAGTAATTGGTATTGCAGCGCATGAACTCCATCCGCCCGTACACTTTCCGCATCTTGAACACCCAGGTCTCGCGGATCATATTCTGATTAAGGAAGAGCAAGGCAGGTCCACCCATGGAAAAACTCTGGTAGATGAACTCCTTGTTGAGCTGGTCTTTCCGAATATACATGGTAGCCGAACCGCTGACAGTATCCTGGTAAAAAGTAAAAAGACCTTCTGTTTTCTGTTTATTTTTTGTCTGTGCTTTCCAGGTGGAGTCACGCAGCGCTTTCACCGAGTCGATAACAGGTTTGGTCTTAACGGGAGTAACCGGTTTTTTTACCTGAGCGAGTACACATTGGGCAAATAGAAGGAGGCAAAAGGCCAGCAGGGTTGGTTTCATTCAATGATAGTTTAATGGTGGTGATGAAATACAATTTAGGGTATTTACTGCATACCGGAAAAATTTTGCCGCCATTCCTGTCTACCTCACCCCCTGCCCCCTCTCCCTGCCTACCGGACAGGCAGGCTTGAGGAGAGGGGGTAGCGAGGTCGTTTAAAGCAGCTTCAAATCAAACAGTATTTATTTGCGCCAACAGTATCTGCTTAGCATTTTACTGCTTTAAAGTATGTTGCTCCCCCTCTCCTCAAGCCTGCCTGTCCGGTAGGCAGGGAGAGGGGTGAGTGAATTTTCAACTTTAATAAACTTTCGAGGGGTGAGGTTGTACGGGGTGAGGCATTACTTCAACTTCTTTCCCGACCTTCGCATAATCAAATCCTGATTTATGAAAAGGTTATGGTTCTCCTTGTTCCTGATATTAGTTTACAACACATTACCCGCCCAACCATCTTCCCTCGTCAATCCCTTTATCGGTACCGGCGGCCACGGCCATACTTTTCCCGGGGCCACGATGCCTTTCGGGATGATGCAACTGAGTCCTGATACGCGGCTCGAAGGATGGGATGGCTGCGGGGGTTATCATTACTCCGACAGTGCGATCTATGGATTTTCGCATACGCATCTGAGTGGGACTGGCATTGCCGATTATTGTGATGTATTGCTGATGCCGTTTACCGGCGAGGTGAAGTGGAAGAACAAAGAGTATGCCTCTCCCTTTTCCCATAAAAATGAAAAAGCCAGTCCGGGTTATTATGAAGTGCTGCTGGATAAATTTAATATCCGGGCGGCCCTGACTACCTCCCTATGTTCAGGTATGCACCAATACACTTATGATGCTTCAGCTGCCGAGGGCAAAGTATTACTCGATCTGCAGCACCGTGATGAAGTGCTGGGTTCCTCCCTGGAACTGGTCAATGAATATGAAGTAAAAGGATCCAGGATCAGTAAATCATGGGCCAAAGAACAGCATTTGTTCTTTTATATCCGTTTTGAAAAACCGATCAAACGGTACCGCATGGCCCTCGATGACCAGCCTGTCAATGGATTGAATAAACTCGAGGGGAAAAACATCAAATCTTATTTCTCTTTTGATCTTGGCGAGGAAAAGATCGTGCGGTTAAGGATCGGCATCTCCGGCGTGAGTACGGAGAATGCGAAGCAGAACCTGGAGCAGGAGATCAGTCACTGGGATTTTAACCGGTTGAAACAACAGGCGGAGAATGCCTGGAACAATGAACTTGGTAAGATTGAAGTGAAGGGCGGAACGCATGATCAGCAGGTGGCATTTTATACGGCCCTCTATCATACCATGATTGCCCCGAATATCTATACAGATGTGAATGGAGAATACCGGGGCACGGATCTCAAAGTGCACAAAGCAGATGGCTTTACCAATTACTCCGTGTTCTCCCTCTGGGATACACATAGAGCTCAGCATCCATTACAGACCATTATTAATAAGCAACGCACGAATGACTGGATCAAAACCTTTCTGGCCCAATACAAGGCCGGAGGTATGTTACCCGTATGGGAACTGAGTGGCAATGAAACTTTTTGTATGATCGGCTACCATGCCGTACCGGTAATTGTGGATGCCTGGAAAAAAGGCGTGCAGTGGTTTGATAAGGAACTGGCCTTAAAAGCCATGATCGATTATGCAGAGAGTAGCCGATTTGGCCTCCCTGCTTATATCAAACAAGGTTATGTAAGCAATGAAGATGATCATGAGAGTACCTCCAAGACGGTGGAATATGCGTATGATGACTGGTGCATCTCCGAGTTTGCTGCCCAGATCGGCAACACGAAGATCAGTGAGCAATACCGCAAGCGGGCATTGAACTACCGGAATTTATTTGATCCCCGCGTAAAACATATCCGCGGTAAAGTTCAGGGCTTCTGGTATTCGCCCTTTGATGCTACGGAAGTCAATAACTTTTTTACCGAGGGCAACAGCTGGCATTACAGTTTTACCGCACAACAGGATATTGACGGATTGAAAAAACTCTATGGCGGTCAGGCCGGCTTTGCGAAGCAATTGAACGAACTATTTACTACCCAACGAAAACTCAGTGGCCGCGATCAGAGTGATGTAACCGGACTGATTGGCCAGTATGCGCATGGCAATGAACCGAGTCATCATATGGCTTATCTCTTTAATTATGCCGGACAGCCCTGGCGTACCCAGGAGATCGTGCATCAGATCTGCACGGAGTTTTATCCCAATAACCCGGATGGACTGATTGGCAATGAGGACTGCGGACAAATGAGTGCCTGGCTCGTATTAAGTGCAATGGGTTTTTATCCTGTGACCCCCGGCAGTGATGTTTATGCACTCGGTACACCCTTATTTGATAAGATCGATATCAGCCTGGAAAACGGGAAACATATTTATATCAAGGCCAAAAACCACGGCCCGGAAAATTTTTATGTGGAAAGTATGCAGCTCAATGGCAAAGACCATCCCGCCAGCTTTTTCCGCCACAGTGACCTGGCCAATGGGGCCGAGATCCTTTTCAATATGTCGGACAAGCCGGCCCTGAAGCGTGGAATAAAAGATGCAGATATGCCACATAGTAAGGTAGCCGATGAAAACTTTGTAGCGGTCCCTTATTTTGATATGGAGAGTTATAAGTTTAAGTCCACAGCACAGGTGAAATTGGCGCATATTGATCCGGCGGCGAAAATTTATTATGAAGTAAAGAGTGAGCACAAACAGGTACATACCTTTCCCACTTACATAAAACCATTCAGTTTAACTAAAACCGATACGGTAGTTGCCTGGGCCATGAAGAATGGCATCAGCAGTCCCCGTATCTACCGGGTCTTCTATAAAGTACCCGCCAATATCAGTATTGAGGTAAAGAGCAAGGTACATCCCATGTATACCGCGGGTGGTAAGGAAGCGTTGATTGACGGAATCATGGGCAATGAGAACTGGAAGACCGGTGACTGGCAGAGTTATTATGACCAGGATTTCAAAGCTGTGATCGACCTGCATACTGTTCGTCCCGTGAAATATGTAGGCGTGCATGTGTTGCAGGAAGTGAGTCCCTGGATTGTATATCCCCAAGAACTGATGGTAGAGACCAGCAACGATGGCAAGACCTACCAGTTTTTAACCGTTATAAAAAATGAAGTGGGTACGGATGTCAAAGGACCGGTACACCAGGTACTCGGTCAGTACGTCAATGCAAAAACCCGATATCTCCGTTTCACCGCGCTAACAGGCGGCCCGTTACCGGCCTGGCATGAGAGTGCGGGGAGCGGGAGTCATGTGTTTGTGGATGAGGTGATAGTTAAATGAGTAATCAGTAATGAGTAGAGAGCGGGAAGGCTCTTCAGTACAGATGCAGTTCTAATACGGAAGAGCCAAACGATCTTATTACTGGTTAGCCGAAAAATCAGCGTATCCCACTACATAGGTATTGTTCCACTTGTCATGCCAGGGATAGCAGGGAGTGCCCAAAGCACTCAGTGCATTAAAGGGAACCGCACGGCACAGTCCGCGGAGCAGGGCTTTTCTGCCGTTGATGCGTGTGCCATCTTCATTCACCGCGATGGTACCAGTAATCAGTTTGCCCAGGGAGCGGCCACGGAACAAAGTTTCCAGCAGTCCCATATAGAAGCCGTAAAAGCCCATATTGATCAGTTGAGCAAGGAGGGGACGTCCTCCATATTCAGGTTCAGCATACATTATAATGGCGAGGTCCATACTAACCTCTACGATCACATAGCTGAAAAAGTACATGAAAACATAGAATGAAATCAGATCGACAATATAATTGGCCAGTCGTTTACCGGAACCGGCTTGTGTCAGGGCGACGGACTGGAAATTATCAAAGAGGTGTTGTTCTTCCTGCGGGCCGGATAAATTTTCTTCCATGCGGATAAAGTTTTGGTTCGGCCCAAGATAATAAATTCTCAAAATAAAAGGATAAGGCCCTGTTGAAATTGATCTGGATTTATTACAAACATAATTATACAAAAAGGTGACGCTGCACGTAGCGATTGTGATATAAGTCCCCATATCTGAAAGCCGCCTGTTGTTAATTTGCCCCGGACTAACCTACTGTCCGGCACGAATGCCCGAAACCACGAAAAGAAAATCCGTTTTTAATCACGCGGCCTTAAATATGCCAGAAGGGGCGGCGGATGCCTATACCAAGGGGTTTTCGGTACATACATTTATGACGGAGGAGCAGCTGGCTCATTACCGTCGTCAGTCACGTTCTGATTTTATCGCCATTGTACTGGTTACCGAAGGGGAACTGGTCTGCAAAGTGAATCTCCGGGAATGTGTGGCCCGTAAGAACAATGTGGTTTTATTATCACCGGGACAGGTCAAGCAACTCGTGCACCTGGAGCCGGGTACCCGGATTTCCATGCTGAGTTTTACCCCCGGTTTTATTACGGCGATGGGATTTCCCAAACAGTTCAGTGAGCTGGTGGAGTATCTTTCTTCGGCGACTGACCAGTTATGGGAACTGGAGTCCGGCGATATGCGTACCCTGATGGTCTTGCTGCGGCAGCTTTCAGCCTATACAAAACAGACCAGTGCGCATAATTACGGGAAGGAACTTCTGTATCACCAGTTTTCCATTTTTTTATATGAGATGGCCGGTTTCCGGAAGAAGTACACCCAACGATTAACGGCTGTGGTGTCCCGGAAGGAGAACCTCCTGTTGCGGTTTTCATCCTTGGTAAAGAAGCACTATAAAAAACAGCGGTCCGTGCTGGCCTATGCCCGTCAGCTGCATGTAACCGCCAAGTATCTTTCAGCAACAGTAAAAGAACTAACCGGGCAGACAGCCGGTGAGATGATTGATGAACAGGTATTGCTCGAAGCCCGGTATTGCCTGCATGATCCGGATACCACGATTGCAGAGATTGCCCATCACCTCAATTTTCCAGATCCTTCTGTCTTTGGTAAATTCTTCAAACGGCATACGGGTGTCACGCCCATGTCTTATCGCCGTCAGCAGTTGATGTAAACAACAAAAGCGACATTTCGACCAGAACTGCCGCCCTTTCTCCCTTTTTGAAAGGCTCTTTCAGGTGCAATTTTGTAACCTGAACAGCATACAGCGGACAATGTGTTCATTGTCCTTTTACCCGAATTATAGAACAACGGGCTAACAGGGTTCCGGAGCGAAGGGAAGAGCGGAACAGGGAATCCTGTGCCTCAAATAAACGCCTATGTACAGAGTTTTACTTTTTGTTTTTGTCCTGAGCACGTTTACGGTCCATGCCCAGCGCGAGCTATTCCTGGATATTACCGCGCACAATGATTTTTTCAATTACCAGGGTACAGACAAGTACTATACCGGCGGACACCGCATTGGTCTGAGTTTCCGCAATCCGAAGAAAGCGGATCGTTTTCATTCGGTGGCGGTACAGCAGAAGATCTATACGCCATCGGAGATTTCGGTACCGGGTTATACGGCGGGTGATTATCCGTACAATGGTTTATTATACCTCAGTTACCGGCAGGGCCGTTTATTCCGCCAGGGCAAGGCCAGTGTTACGGTGCAGGTGGATGCGGGTACCACGGGCGGATCATCTGCGGCAGGGGAAGTGCAGACCGGTTTTCATAAACTCATACAGGATCAGTTGCCACGTGGCTGGCACCAGGTGCTGGAGCTCGGTGAGTTGTTACAGGTGCAACTCGATTTCCGCCGGCTGGTGTATCAGCAGAAGGGAGTGGCGCTTACCATGCTGAAATCATTCCAGACCGGAACCATTTATAATCGCTTGCAATTTGGGGTAGAAGTAAAAGCGGGGAATGATGTCTTTCCTTTTCTGCGGCAGCGGGGTGCATTTGCCACGGGGAGCAGTAAGAAAACAGGGTTTTATTTTTTCGCCAGTCCGGTGCTGAGTTATGTGCACCGCAACCGGATGTTTGATACGCGGCAGTTGCAGATTGAAACGGCCGCAGCTCCTGCCAGCACGGATCTGGAGACAGAAGAGTTGGTTGGTACGCTCAACACAGGCTTTGTCTATTTCTCACCAGGCTTTCAGCTCACGCTTTCCCAGTATATGAATACACCGGAGTTCAGGGGTGCCACTACTCATACGTATGGGGAGATCGGGTTGCAGTTTCGGTTGTGATTGCATTACCTCACCCCCTGCCCCCTCTCCCTGCCTACCGGACAGGCAGGCGTGCCGAAGGGTGAGGAAAGATTCTTTGCACCTAAAGCGGAAAGTATCAATGGCTTTTATGAAAGATCAAACAGAAAGTTTGTTTTAAACTGTTCAAATAAAGCGGCCATATCTGCTTTTCTTCCAATTTGCATATCACCCTATCTAAAGCAGTACCTCCGATGATTATATAGCTATCCGGAAAGTCAGTAAAATACTCCCTGAACTTCTCTAATCCCCTGACCATTTTATAATATAGTTTTCAATAATTTGCTCTCTGGCAGATTCAATCCGTTCATCCATTGTTTCTTTCAGGCTCAGGAATAAGGAAAGCGGATCCACATTTCCTTCTTTTGAAATACCGTTGGCAAGTATAACCGGGTCATATTTCCAAACTTCAATGCAATAAATACCTTCAGATTCATTCTCGTTCTTCAACCGCCCTTTTTTCTGTAAGGCATAGTAATTACCTTTTCCCATGGCCAGGTAAACTTGTCCTGCTTCAGCCATGTCAGTATATTCTGGCAGGGCCGATTCATTTGATTTTAATAGCAGATAATTGGCTGGCAGCTCATCTGCAAATATTTTTTTCAATACCGGGCTGCTGAGAAAGGATTGTGCGGTATGCCAGATAGTTTGTATGTTTTTATTGAAGCGGATATATTTTTCTTTAGTTCCTTCCGTTGTACAAAGGTTGAGCTTCTTCAGATTTTCCACCGATTTACTGATACCCATGGGTGTATAACCCAGTTTTTCCGCTAACGCTTTTAACGGAAGCGTTTCCATGATTTCGCCATGTAGAATTCTATATAGTATGATGAACTGGGCTGATGGAAGTAGTTTTCCGCTTTTTTCCGCTTTTGGTTTATATTTTTCCTGCAGATCTATCAGTAGTGATGGCAGGAATAGCTGAGTACCGGGTACAATAAAATTAATACGCCGTTGAATCAGTCTTTTTCGCTCTAAAGACGAAAGCTGATCCAGCACCAGGATAACTTCTTTCCCATTTATATTTTTGACCAGCTCCAGCATTTTCTCGTATTGCAGACTGGTAAATGCCAGATCGGGCAGACTTTCTGCAAAAATGACTGACTGATTTAATAGCACAGCCTTTGAAAACCTGAAAGACTCTTTAATATAAAAAGGCAGGCGGTCTGTTTCAGGTTTATTTTCCGGAAACAGGGTAATTGAAATGCCCAGCACCTCTTTTAGGTAATCCCTGAAGTTTTCCATTATTGTTTAATAGTAAACTAAATAATAAATAATAAACCTATTAAGTTTATTACACAAATATAAGTTTATTATATTATAATTCAAATGATTATAGTAAATTTATACATCGCTCCTCTTCAAATCCCTTATTTTCCCGATACCTCACATATCCCAGTTGATTGGTTAGCAAACGGGTATGACCGATCTTAAACTCTGGGGTATTCTGGTGGTGGTGACCATAAATCCAGTAATCGGCACCCGAGTCATGAATCGGGTCAAATAGCTCAGTCACAAAGGCACCGTTGAGTTCACTGTTTTTGTACTGGGCCGGATAGTTCAGCAGGGTTGGCACATGGTGAGTAACCACCACGGATTGACCCGGATAAGGTATGGCTAACTCACCGAACAGAAAGTTCAATGCCTCCTGGTGAAATTGATTAAACTGTTCCGGGGTAAAAAGGCTTTCTCCGTTTCTGATCTCATGGAAATCGGACAGACCGTGTTGGATCACCCGATGATGCAGGGGAGAGATATGCGACCATAAAGTGGAGAATAGCAGGCGGGTGTTTTCAAGCTGAACGACCTGATTATTCAGCAAGGTTACATTACTCTTTATTTTTTCTAAAAATGCACCGCTTCTGTTTCTGATATCACTGTAATAATATTCATGATTCCCCGGTAGCCAATACGTGTGTTCAAAATGGCCGGATGCCCAGGAAAAGAATGTTGCGTATTTATCCATCATGGTAAAGGGCACCAAATCACCGGCAAGCACCAAAATATCCCCGATCACAGGTAATGGATTTTTATTGAGGTAGATCTTGTTTTCCGGAAACTCCAGGTGCAGGTCAGAGCAGTATTGAATTTTCATATCAGGAATATTCTGCTACTAAAATATAAAGGAATTTTCGGGAAAATGGGGACCGTCGCGGGGAAGTTTTTGAATCTATATGTAAGCGGGTGCGTCACCCTTCCCTTCGACAAACTCAGGGCAAGCTTTACGTCCCGCGTAAGTTACCTCACCCCCTGCCCCTCTCCTAAAGGACTACGGTGTGGACACAAGTTTATGTGGATTGAATAAATGATGATCTTTGACAAATGGCAGAACTAACAAGCTCATTTCCAGACTTCAGCGGTTCGTTTGGAGATAAACGTATTGCAAAAAAAGCGACACAAGTGCT
>JAKQJH010000207.1 GCA_029561255.1 Bacteroidota bacterium
GAGACGGAGGGCGATTGTTTGTTGGTACTATAGAATTGCATGGTTGGTTGAGAGGTTGAAAAGGTTTAAAAGGTTTAAGAGGTTGAAAAGGTTTGAGAGGTTTAAAAGGTTTGAGAGGTTAATACAAGATAATCTTAGAATGGGCTGTTCCTGACACCCGACAGCCGACAACTCACACCTGCTTCTCTACCACTTCAACTCCTTTCTTATTAATAGTGGTGACATAGGTATAAAAATCAATACCAATCCGTGTATAGACTTCTTTCATCACTGATTCTACATTTCTGGCGGTGGGCTCATCCCTGCTCAGCATAAAGACGGAAGGACCGGAGCCGGAAATACCGCCACCCAGGGCACCGGCTTCCTTGCATTTCCGTTTCACTTCATCAAAACCGGGAATCAGGATACTGCGTACCGGTTCAATGATCACATCCTCGAGGGAACGGCCCACAAGATCCAGGTCATTCTTCATAAAACCAGTTACCAGTCCGGCGATATTTCCCCATTGACGGATCGCATCTTTCAATAATACCTGTTGCTTCAGAATCTGGCGGGCATCAGAGGTCCGCACTTCGATCTGCGGGTGAATGACGGTGACAAAAAGATCGGGTGATGGAATGGAAACAATATCCAGCGGGTGGATGGAACGGATAAGACTGATACCACCCAGGATACAGGGTGCAATATTATCCGCGTGCTTTACACCTGAAGCCAGTTTTTCTCCGTTCATGGCAAACTGTACCACTTCATCGGAACTGAAACGGTTACCCAGTAAATGATTGGCGGCCACTGCAGCCCCGGCGGCACTGGCCGCGCTCGAACCAATTCCGCTGCCTGGCTTGATATGCTTCTCAATCGTTACTTCAAATCCAATATTCCCACCTACTTTCTCCATCACCGATAAAAACACCACGCCGGCCACATTCCTTTCCGGGTCTGTTGGCAGGTTATACGCATCCCGGTTATGAATAATCACTTTCGGTTCATCCAGTAACTTCACCTCCATAATATCCGATGGTTCATTCAGGGCCAGTCCGAGAATATCGAATCCGCAAACGAGATTGGCTACAGTACCCGGACATTTTACAATTATTTCTTTCATACTTTATAATTAAAAGAACCAAGATGCTCCACCTTCGCTAAAGCTACGGTGGACAAGCAAGATCCAAATAAGCATCAATATTCAAATTCCAATACTTCCTTAGATAAATCGTTTAAACATTGAACTTTTAGCTTCATTTTCAACCTATCTATCATTCTCTTCTGAAAATTCACTGACTACCGACTCCTGACTCCCGACTCCCGACTATTTCTTGCTCGCGCGAATAATATCCGCAAACACCCCGCTCGCCGTCACTTCCGCACCGGCTCCGGCCCCTTTCACCACCATGGGTTGTTCCTTATAGCGATCGGTATAAAACAGTACGATATTATCCTTCCCGTATAAATGATACAGGTCGTGTTTGGGATCGATATGTTGTAAGCCAACGGCTGCTTTCCCGTTTTCGAAGGAGGCCACAAATTTCAGTTTACAACCTGCCGCGTTGGCTTTCTCCAGTAATTGTTTAAAATGGGCTTCTTCTTTTACCATGGAGGTATAAAAATCAGCCACCGTACCGGTCATGCAGGAAGCAGGCATAAAGGAGTTATTGGATATATCTTCCATTTCCATTTTATGTCCGGCTTCGCGGGCCAGGATCATAATCTTTCGCATGACATCCGTACCACTGAGATCAAGTCGTGGATCCGGTTCAGTGTACCCTTCATCCTGGGCCTGTTTCACCACATCGGCAAATTTCCGGGTGCCATCATAATTATTGAATACAAAATTGAGTGTACCACTGAGAACGGCCTGCATCCGATGGATCGTATCCCCGCTGCTCACCAGGTCATTCAATGTGGCAATGATCGGAAGAGCGGCCCCAACATTGGTTTCAAATAGGAACTGACAATTATAAGCCCGGGCCAGGTCTTTCAGTTTTTTATAATTACTGTAAGCCGAGGAAGCCGCCACTTTATTACAAGCCACCACATTCACACTTTTCTCCAATAACTGTGCATAGACACCTGCCACCACATCGCTGGCCGTAACGTCTACAAAAATGGAATTGCGCAGATTACGGCTGATGATTTCACCTACGAATTGCTGAAGATTGGCCACTTCACCTTGTTCCAGTTGCGCTTTCCAGTCGGACATATTTATCCCTTCTTCCTTCAGCAGCATTTTACGGCTGTTGCTGATTCCCACAATATTCACCTGTAAATGCTGATGCACCTGCATAAACGCCACTTGCTGCTGAATCTGCGCGAGTAGACGGGCGCCCACATTACCGGTTCCGGTGATATACAGATTGACCTGTTTGTATGAGGTTTCAAAAAACTCCTCATGTAAAACGTTTATTGACTTCCGGACATCCCGGGTGGCGATCACTGCAGAAATATTTTTCTCAGAAGATCCTTGCGCAATGGCTCTCACATTCACTCCGTTTCGTCCCATGGCACTGAACATGCGGCCACTGATGCCGGGATGGCTTTTCATATTCTCACCGACCAGCGCAACAATGGAAAGATCCGATTCGATTTGCAGGGGTTCCACTTTGCTGAGGGCAATTTCATTGGCAAAAGCCGCATCCACAGCCTGTTTGGCTTTGGTGGCGGAAGCCGTATCAATACCCACACAGATGGAATGTTCTGAAGAACTCTGGGTGATGAGGATGACATTTATTTTTTCACTGCTTAAGGCTTCGAATAAACGTTTGGAAAAACCGGGGATACCGATCATACCACTTCCTTCAAGACTGATCAGTGCGATGTTATTAATACTGGAAATACCACGTACGATATCACCATCCTTGCGGGTAACGGCTTCAATCAGGGTGCCCTCATCTGCCGGGGCAAACGTATTCTTGATCCATACCGGGATGCCTTTTCCCATGACGGGCTGAATGGTGGGCGGGTAGATCACTTTAGCGCCAAAATGAGAAAGTTCCATCGCTTCCTGGTAGGAAATCTGCGGTATAATCCGGGCATTGCTGGTGAGGCGAGGATCGGCGGTCATCATACCACTCACATCGGTCCAAATCTCAAGCACGGTGGCATCGAGGGCCGAAGCCATGATTGCGGCGGTGAAATCCGAACCGCCACGTCCTAAAGTGGTGGTAATGCCGTTAGAGTCGGAAGCTATAAATCCGGGTAAAATGAATAAAGCACTTTCCGCTTTATTAAAATACTGGTGAACCTGCTGGTTGGTAACCACGTAATCCACTTCAGCAGCGGTAAAATTTGAATTGGTTCGGATGAGTGTACGGGCATCAATCCACTGGGCCGCAACCCCGCCGGTATTGAAGCGGGCGGCAATGATCTGTGAAGAAAGCCATTCCCCATAACTGGCAATGCGGTCTTTAGAACGTGCGGTCAGTTCCCGCAACAGGAATATACCATTACAGATATCTTCAATTTCATTGCAGGCTTTTTTTACGAGACTGAGTAACTGGCTTTGTCCCGCAACGGGTAATAATTGTTTCACCGCATCCAGGTGCCGCTGTTCCACCGTGGTTAATTTTTCCCGGTATGTCTCATCCCCTGCCGCAGCCAGGGTGGCGGCTCCTAATAAAAGATCCGTTACTCCACCCAGGGCGGATACCACCACTACGGCGGGTTCTTTTTTTATTGTTGCTGAAACGATCTCCACGACCTTGTTGATATTCTCCGCGCTGGCTACAGATGTGCCTCCGAATTTTAAAACCTGCATGATTGCTTGATTATTTATACTGATGAATATTGAATGACGAATACGGTAAACAGAAAACCTTTTGTTTTCTTACAGCAAACCGCCCATGTGTTGATATGATAATATACAATCCCGTTAAGGGATTGTGGTGGTAATAGTAATGATGGTGAAATTGTTCACCAAAGCAGGAGGAGTAATATGGATGTGCTGATATACCACCTTGTTTTAACAGGTGTGCAATATACATTGCAATCACGGGAAAATAAAATTATCCGGCTAAAGAATCTGCCGCTTTTTTTACGCTGCCATGGAGGAGCAGTAAATCTTTTGCTTTTTCATAATCAGCAAGTTTAATCCGCTCCATAAGCATCCGGGTACCCCGATCAACCAACTTATCGTTCGTTAGTTGCATGTTCACCATCTTATTGTCTTCCACTCTT
>JAKQJH010000210.1 GCA_029561255.1 Bacteroidota bacterium
AAATTTCCATTCCATACCACAAAAATAAGGCGTTATAGCAACCATGTTGTAAACATATTCCCGCTTGAGGAACCTCCGGCTTTCCCCCTTTTGGTAACTTTACCCTATGGAAAAGGTACAATGGAAAGTAGAGGGCATGGACTGCACCACCTGTGCGCTGAACATTCACAAATACCTGGATAAAAAAGGTGCCGCCAATATCAAAGTCAATTTTGCCACCGGCGATGTGAGTTTTGACCGCAGCGCAGATTTAGCCGAAGAAAAACTCGCCACGGGGGTAACGGACCTTGGATACAAAGTAATAACTGCCTCAGCAAGCGGGCATGCACATGGCCATGATCACGATGAGATCGACACGCCATTCTTTACCTCTCACCTCCAACGATTCTGGTTCTGCCTGCCTTTTACAGCCTTGTTAATGCTCCATATGGTCCCAGGCCTGCATATCCACTGGCTGATGAATCATTGGGTGCAACTGGGCTTAACCATCCCGGTTTATATAATTGGTATGAGTTTTTTCGGAAAGAGCGCCTGGAAGAGCCTGCGGAACGGGATGCCCAATATGAATGTACTGATCGCCTTGGGTTCCACAGCGGCTTTTGTTTACAGCCTCTATGGATCACTGACCGGCCAGGCAGAACAGTATATGTTTTATGAAACTGCTGCCACCATCATCACCCTCGTTTTTTTCGGTAACTATATGGAGGATGCCTCTATCGCCTCCACGCAACGGGAGCTAAATAAGCTGGCCAAATCACAAAGAGTGATGGCTAACATGATTGCTTTTGACGATGAACATAAAGAACAGATTTTTACGGTGGAAAATACCGCGCTGCGGGTTGGTGACTTGTTACTGATCAAAAGCGGAGAACAAGTTCCGATTGATTGTAAAATATTATGGGGGAATGTGCATGTGAATGAATCAATCATTACCGGGGAAAGTATGCCGGTAAATAAAAAAGCAAAAGACTTGCTGATTGGTGGCAGCGTAATTACAGATGGCACCGTTAAAACACAGGTTACCGCGGTTGGGAATGACACGGTACTCTCCGGGATTCTCAATATGGTCAAACAGGCCCAGGGAGAAAAACCACCCGTACAGCAACTGGCCGATAAAATCAGCGCCATCTTTATTCCGGTTGTACTGGCTATTGCAGTACTTACCCTGGTGATCAGCTGGATTGTTTTAAAAGAATTCACTCCGGCCCTGATGCGGAGTATAGCTGTATTGGTGATCGCCTGTCCCTGTGCTATGGGACTGGCCACACCGGCCGCCATTGCTGTAGGATTGGGACGTGCGGCAAAAACCGGTATCCTGTTCCGCAATGCCACCAGCCTGGAAACTTTTAAGGATATTAAACAAGTGGTCTTTGATAAAACCGGTACACTCACTACAGGTCAGTTCATGATCGGCGATTGGAAAATCCTGCAAGCCGGGCTTACGGAAGAAGGATTTAAACAAATCGTCTATTCGCTTGAAAAATATTCCAACCACCCGATTGCAAAATGCATAACTGAACAATGGAAGATAAAAGACCCGTTACAGTGGGCAAAGGTGGAAGAAGTAAAAGGATTGGGTATGCAGGCCACTGATAAAGAAGGGAATTTATATACGGCCGGTTCCTATAAATCCGCCGAAGGACTGACCAGAGAAGACCAACATAATGTTTATGTACTTCGTAATGGGGTATTACAAGGCTGGATCGACGTGAAAGATGAACTGCGTCCGGAAGCGAAAGCAGTGGTAGATTATCTGCACCGCAAAAACATAAAAACCATTCTGCTGAGTGGCGACCGGCAGTCAAAATGCAATGCACTGGCCGTACAACTCGGTATTGATACCGTGATTGCCGAACAGTCTCCGGAGCAGAAGCTGCATAAGATTGCAGCACTCAGTGAACAGGTGCCTACGGCTATGGTGGGGGACGGAATTAATGATGCCCCGGCACTGGCCAAAGCAACAATCGGCATCTCCATGAATGATGCGTCTCAGATCGCCGTACAAAGTGCCCAGGTGATCCTGATGAATCACGGATTGAAGAATCTGCCCACTGCGCTGGGATTAGGCAAACATACCTACCTCACAATTAAACAAAACCTTTTCTGGGCCTTCGCGTATAACATTGTGGCCATACCGGTGGCTGCGCTCGGTTTTCTTACACCTACATTTGGTGCCCTGGTTATGGGACTGAGTGATGTGGTACTGGCAATCAACTCGGTGAGATTATTTGTCAAGAAAGTGGTATAAAACAAAATCCGGGATCTGATCCCGTTCCGGAAAAGGAACTCCCGCCACAATAATGTAATTTGTCGCCTGCAATAAATCACTTGACAGACCCGAAGCAAATACTGAAAGAATACTGGGGCTATGATGCTTTTCGCCCGATGCAGGAAGATATTATAAAGTCTGTACTGAACGGGAAAGATGTGCTGGCCCTGATGCCGACCGGCGGT
>JAKQJH010000241.1 GCA_029561255.1 Bacteroidota bacterium
ATCATTATGCTCGAACTACTTCCCCCCGAAGGGGGGGATAGGAACATTCCTTAAAATTATAGAGCGTAGAATACTAGCTTTCTAAGCAGCTATCCTTAGCACTTACGCCACATAAAAATTCATACTGGTCCATCCCCCCCCCTTCGGGGGGAAGGGCTTCCACTTTGATGTTTTTTCAAATTGGGGGCCGGCTGTTCCCTACAGGTCAGTGCAGGACACCCTTCCCCCCTCAATGAACGTACTTTATAGGCTAAAGATTGCTACATGAAATTGCCCCGCCAACTACTGCTAACAACTGTACGGTTATTCGTACTGTTGCTTGTGTGTCAGCCCCTCTTCGCACAACCTGTGATGGAAACCGGCGGACAAGCCATGCCGGACGAATGGATCGATAAGGATACCAAACACCGCGTGGTAAAACTGACCCGCATGCCGGGCAGAAGTAATCTCAGTTTCTACTTCCACAACAATCCCTTTATCGGGAATAAAATGGTCTTCTATAGCAGTAATAAAAACAAGACCGACAGCATCGCCAAACAGGAAATCTCCAGTGCCATCTCGCCAAACCGCCAGATACATTTACTGGACCTTAAAACACTAAAGTCAGAACAACTGACCAATCATAGCTTACCCATGAACGGCGAGATCGTGGATGCAAAGAACGGCTTCGTATATTACCAGATCAAAGACTCTGTTTATTCCGTGAATGTCAAAACAAAGGATGTCAGCCTGATCTATGTCTTCCCCGATGATTTCAAAGCCAGCATTACTACGGTAAATGCCAATGGGACTTTACTGGGCGGTTCCAAATCGGATGATAAGGAGAAAGAGATATTAAGACAAAATCCGGGCAAGGGCAGTTATTTCAACCTGATCTATGATGCCAAACTGCCCCGGACTTTGTTTACCATCAATGTAAAGACCGGTGCATTGGATAAACTCTTTACCGACAGTGCCTGGCTCAACCACGTACAGTTCTCCAGCACCGATCCGGACCTGCTGATGTTTTGTCACGAAGGTCCCTGGCATAAAGTAAACCGTATCTGGACCATCAACATCAAAACAAAAGACACGACCCTGATCCATAAACGCACGATGGATATGGAGATCGCGGGACATGAGTGGTTTGCCCCCAACGGCAAGACCATCTGGTTTGACCTGCAAACGCCCCGCAGCGTGAAATTCTTTGTGGCCGGAACCAATCTCAAGACCGGAAATGAAACCAGGTATGAACTGCAACGCAACGAATGGTCCATCCATTTCAACTGTAATGAAGACGAATCCCTGTTCTGCGGCGATGGCGGCGATCCGGGTCAGGTAGCAAGGGCTCAAGACGGCCGCTGGGTCTATCTCTTTAAACCCAATGGCGATCATTTTGACGCCACCCGCCTGGTGAATATGAAACACCACAATTACAAACTCGAACCCAATGTGCATTTCAGTCCCGATGGCAAATGGATCATTTTCCGCGCCAATTTCGAAGGGATCGAAAATGTGTATGCAGTTGAGATAAAGCAATAACTTCAAGGGTATGAAAAAAATAATCTTAATCGGCATTGGTCTGGCCATTACCCT
>JAKQJH010000268.1 GCA_029561255.1 Bacteroidota bacterium
GCTGTAACAGCCGGATCCGATGCTGGTCTGACGTATACCTACTGGACCGATGCCGCTGCGACGGTTCCTTATGCCACACCAACAGCCGCCACAGCAGGTACTTATTATATCAAGGGTACTACAGCAGGTGGATGCGCAACGATCCAACCCGTAGTAGTAACAGTGAATCCGTTGCCGACACCTGTAGTAACTGGTCCTTCACCGGTCTGCGTAAGTGTAGCAGGTAATACCTCTACTTATACGACAACCAATGTGGCAGGTCATACCTACAACTGGGTAGTCACCGGTGGTACGATTGTATCCGGTCAGGGTACCAACAGTATCACCGTCAGCTGGACCACAGCGGGTGCAGGTACGGTAGCAGTTACCGAAACGATCACGGCCTCCGGTTGTTCCGCTGCGAATACCCTGAACGTGACCGTGACACCGAAACCTGTAACATCAGCGATCACACATAACTAATAAAGACTGTATTAGGAAGAACACTGTAGCAATGTCCAAAACAATACTACATATCAGTGCATGGTTACTGGGGCTGTTCAGCTTTCAGCTGACAATGGCCCAGGTGGCTATGCCTGATACTGTATGTATTGGAACCAACCGGATCTACAAAGTGAATGATGCGTCGGTACCTTCTACCTATACCTGGACAGTAAATGGAATTACCCAGCCCGGCAACCGCCATGAGTTGCCCATTACCTGGACTACTGCCGGGGTATACCAGCTGGCCGTCCAGGAGCATGCGAATAATGGATGCGATGGGGATATCCGTACCGGTACGGTCTATGTTATGCCAACACCAGTAGCCAATGCAGGGCCGGATGCCATCGTATGTTATGGTAAGACCTTGCGGCTGAACGGTAGCGGCGGATTGCAGTATCAGTGGAGTCCGGCTACTTATTTATCCAGCACGGCGATTGCCGGTCCGTTGGTTACTTTACCCGCAGCCGGGGTCTATACGTATGTGTTGAATGTAAGTGCCAATGGATGCCCGGCATTAAAACCCGATACGGTAAAAGTGACGATGTTGCCGCCGGTTCGCGTGTTTGCCGGTAATGATACACTGATCGCATTGAGCCAGCCTTTACAACTCAATGCACAGGATATGAACAACAGTGGATTCACCAGTTACCATTGGTCACCTTCCTTCGGTCTGAATAATGCCCTGGTCAAAACACCTGTGGCTACCCTCAACAGCCTGGGCAGTACAACCTATCTGGTTACGGCCCGTACGGCCGATGGTTGTGAAGCCAGCGATGATATTAAGATCACCGCTTTTGTGAAAGCCGATCTTTATGTTCCGACCGCCTTCACACCTAATGGTGATGGAAAGAATGACCAGGCCGTGGTGATACCCGTAGGTATTCGTGAATTACAATTCTTCCGGATCTACAACCGCTGGGGCGAACTGGTCTTTATGACCCAGGATGCGGCCCGCGGATGGAACGGCGTTTTCAAAGGACAACCCCAGGACAGCAATGTGTTTGTATGGGAAGCCAAGGGGGTGGATTATAACGGGAATGTGATTTTTAAGAAGGGGACGGTGACGTTGATAAGGTAGGGAGAGTGGGGAATGGGGAATGGGGAATAGTGAATAAAAATAGGAAGGAGGTTACTTTGAAAGGTGACCTCCTTTTTTTTATTGAAAATAAATGGTTGAACGAGTTATTGATCTTTGGAATATTGCTTAAGGTCGTTGCCTATCTTTTCTTCCCATTCAGCCTGAGCTTTAACATTCTGGCCGGACTGGGTTTCTTTAAAATATAATTCCCGTTCAATTTTAAGTAATTCAATTTCCTGATCCAGCAGTCTGTTGAGCTGTTCATTCATTTTGTTTGCGGGAAATGTCTGGTTGTGTAGTTTTTTTTTCAGCTGCAGGGCATGACTATATGTGAGTAGTAGTTCATAATTGATATGGTTGAGCAGCCTGCCGGACCGTGAGTCTTCATCTGCCCAGGAGCTATTACGGATGAAAACCGGGTAGATAGTTATTGCGGCAACTACTTTGTTGTCCTGCGGGAGAATGTTTGCGGTGAGGAATAATCCGTAATTACCAAAAGCGATGCCTTTCTGTTTTGGTGTTCCCCTGAAGTCCGACCATTGAAGGTATCGTTTATCATCGATGTATAATGTGTCTGCATCCTCGCTTTCGTCCTTAGGTGCTGCCAGTTGTACAAGAGCCTGGGTGTTTTCCGCATGCTCAACAAATTCTTTAAACGGTCCTGTAAATTCGTCTGTGATTTCAAGGAATTGCCGGATATGCACTTTCAGCAGGCTGTCGTATTTGCGTTTACTTCCAACATAGCCTTCCGCCTGTAACGTGTCCCCTATATGCTGTATCAGGCACAATTGGCTGTCGACCCGGCAATAGACATCAAAGCAAAGTGCCAGGCTGATATCCAGATCGGCTTTATTCACTTGTTTTTCCTCGATCTGGTATCTTTTTAAGACGAGGGTAAGAGGAAGCAGCGATTTGTTTTTAACCACTACGGATTCAAAATATTTTTGGAATAATAAGTTTTTTTTTCCTTCAAAACGGATGGGTTGAATGCGGTAATCACGTGGAAGGATTGCAAAGCCGGCACTGTCCGAGAAACTGGAGTCAATGGTTTGTTCAATGTAATAGCTTTTCGGTTTATACACCGGTTTTTTTTCTGGCACCAGTTTGATCCCGGGTACCAGGTAACTCAGGTCAGTCGGGGAGGTGGTATTGGCTATCCCCTTTGGAGATTTCCAGTTAGCGGGCGGCGGGGGTGGTCCTTCAAAACTGGTCCGGCCCGGATTTTTTTGCGCACAAACAGGCATTGTCAAAAAACTGGGGAGGACCAGCAAAAGT
The DNA here is from genome assembly GCA_029561255.1 of Bacteroidota bacterium. GTDB lineage: Bacteria > Bacteroidota > Bacteroidia > Chitinophagales > Chitinophagaceae > JJ008. The sequence continues at coordinate 2,837 of JAKQJH010000268.1, forward strand.
ATAGCGGATCTACAGAATACCCGCTGATGCGAAATTTTCATAAAGAATACAACTTTACAAATCAGTATTATGCTCTCTTAGCTAAACAACACATCCGCATATTCCGGTTTCTTCTTAAACACCGCATTGGCAAAGGGACAAAGCGGGATGATCTTCATGCTATAGGTCCGGGCATGTTCTACGGCGGCCTGCACCAGCTGGTAGCCTACGTTCTGACCTCTGAGTTCCTCACTAACTTCCGTATGTTCGATGATCATTTTATCGGTAGAAGGCAGCGTATAAACCATTTCTGCGAGGTAAGCGCCTTCTTCCCCCACAAAGAATAGCCCCTTGCCTCCTGCTTGTTTGTGATGGATAGTCATAGACGTTGTTTTCTTAAAGCTATCAAGATTTTTTTGCTTTTTCGGATTTGTCGCCACATATTTGCAGTAGCAATGAACGTTACAACAACAAATAATCAGTGGTGGTGGCATACAACTCTTAAGGGGCTGTAGTGTCATGACTGCATTTGTATATCATTCAGGAGCCCCGGTATTCGGGGCTCCTGTTTTTTTTACCTGCCACAGGCAGCAAGCGTGAGAACCTTTATGAAGAAAATAACGATCAATACCCGGAGCAAAAGGATGCTGGCGGATGTGTATACCCCGGTGGGGATCTACCTTCGTCTTCGGGATAAATTCCGGGATACGATTCTGCTGGAAAGCACGGATCATCATTCTTCGGAGAACAGCTATTCCTTTATCTGTATCAATGCCATTGGCGGAATGGAAGTGTCTTCCAAAGAGTCAATTGAGTTCAAATATCCAGGCCGTAACCCGGAAAAAGCATCCCTGAAAAACACCGCAGAAGTGCCAGGACTACTCTGGAACTATATGCAGCAGTTTGATGTCA
>JAKQJH010000244.1 GCA_029561255.1 Bacteroidota bacterium
GTGAGTGGCTCCTAACAGCTAACAACTAACAGCTAACAACCTTCTCTTATCTTTGCGGGATTAACTGAAAATGACCACCGACGAAAAATACATGTACCGCTGCATCGAACTGGCCCGGAAAGGAGCTGGTTATGTGGCGCCTAACCCGATGGTTGGGGCGGTGCTGGTGCGGGACGACCGGATCATCGGAGAAGGCTGGCACCAGCGTTACGGGGAAGCGCATGCAGAGGTGGGTGCTATTGGAGAAGCTACTGGTCTGGCCACTCTGAGTGGCCTGACCAGTAGCTTCTCCTCCAACACCACTCTCTACGTCTCCCTCGAACCCTGCGCCCATCACGGAAAGACTCCTCCCTGTGCCGATCTGATCATCCGCACCGGTATTCCCCGGGTGGTTATTGGCTGCCGGGATCCTTTTGAAGCGGTGAATGGTAAGGGTATTGAAAAATTAAAAGCAGCCGGTATTGAAGTGGTGGAAGGGTTATTGGAAAAGGAATGCCGGGAACTGAATAAGCGGTTTTTTACATTTCATGAACAGCAACGGCCCTATGTTATCCTTAAATGGGCACAAACGGCTGATGGTTTTATGGCCGCTGAAGCTGAAAGCCCAAGATTATTGATCACGAATGAATATTCCAACCGCCGTGTGCACCAGTGGCGGAGTGAAGAAGATGCTATTTTTGTCGGTACCAATACCGCTTTGCTGGATGACCCGGAGCTTACGAATCGTTTATGGACCGGCCCCTCACCGGTGCGGCTGGTACTGGACATGGAACTCCGTTTGCCGGCTTCGCTGAAATTGTTTAGCAAGGAACAGAAAACCATTGTCTTTAATTCGATAAAGGAAGAGGAGCCGCCCAACCTGATTTATTACCGGCTGGAAAAAAATAAAAGCCTTATTTCGCAGTTCATGGACGCCTTGTACCAGCTCAGGATACAAAGTGTGCTGATTGAAGGGGGGCGCCGGCTATTGGACAGTTTCATACTGGCCGGGGCCTGGGATGAGGCCAGAATAATTACCAATATGCAAAAGAAAATCGGGAATGGACTGGCTGCACCGGAGTTGATGAACAAGCAACGGATTAACCAGGAAAAGTTTTTATCAGATGAATTACTAACCTGGATAAATACAGTACAGATTAAAACCAATGATATATGAACTGGATAGATTGGGTAGGATACCTGGCTGCCGGACTGGTGGTGATCAGTTTCATGATGGGATCTAATCTCAGGACCGTGCGACTGATCAATATGTTTGGGGCAATCACCTTTCTTATTTATGGAGTTTTGCTGGATATAAACCTGCCGATTATTATACCAAACGGGGTTATCACTATGATACAATTCTATTATCTCTTTATTAAAAAGGAAAAGCGTGACGGAGAATAATACGGAGACCTTTTACTATAATACCGTTGAGCAGGCGGGGCAGGCGGAATTTAAAGACCGGGGGAGCCGTTTTATTGCCTATGTCTATCCCCTGGCTGATATCAATGATTTCAAGGAAAAACTGGCTGCTTTAAAAAAAGAACATCCGAAAGCCGTACATCATTGCTTTGCTTACCGGCTAGGACTCGATAGCAACACCTTTCGTGTCAGTGATGATGGCGAACCTTCCGGTACGGCAGGTAAGCCCATCCTCGGGCAGATCGACAGTAAAAAGATCACCAATGTACTGATCGTGGTGGTACGTTATTTTGGCGGTACGCTACTCGGGGTGCCCGGACTGATAAATGCGTATAAAACGGTAGCTGCGCTTGCCTTACAAGTGATACCGACTGTAGCAAAACCGATTCAGCTCAATTATCATATTCAGTTTGATTATACACAAATGAATGAAGTGATGCGGGTGATCAAGCACTTTGATTGCACCGTTCACCGGCAGGAGACACAGTTATTCTGTTCCATTGATGCAGGCATACCCAAGAACAGGTTGAATGAGGTATTGTTCAGGCTGAAGGAGCTGAGAGGGGTGGATTGTACTGTGATTTAACTGTTCTGGCCACTAGGAGTGGCCTGAACAGTTAAATCACTCACCACCAATTCCTTACTCCCTGCTTTATGCACATAAAATCCTTCCCCGCTTTTGGCTCCCAGCTTTCCATTCTTCACCATTTCAACCAACATGGGACAAGGAGTATATTTTGGATTGTTGAATCCATCCAGTAATACATTCATAATAGAGAGGCAAACATCCAGCCCGATCAGATCGGCCAGTTGTAAGGGCCCCATGGGATGCGCCATGCCCAGTTTCATGATGGTATCAATTTCGGTTACTCCTGCCACCCCTTCATGCAAACAATAAATGGCCTCATTGATCATGGGCATCAGGATCCGGTTGGAGATAAAACCTGGAAAATCATTGACCACGCAAGGTACTTTGCCCAGGTCTTTGCTCAGCGAAACAATATTGTCCGTCACTTCTTTGGAAGTGCCCGGGTGATTGATGATCTCTACCAGTTTCATCACCGGAACGGGGTTCATAAAATGCATCCCGATCACCAGTTCAGGCCGGCTGGTAACAGCGGCCATTTTTGCAATGGAGATAGAGGAGGTGTTGGTGGAAAGTATACAACCGGCAGGTGCAGCCGCATCCATCTGCTGGAAAATTTTCAATTTCAGGTCCAGGTTTTCAGTGGCAGCCTCTACAACTAATAAAGCATTCTTAACTCCTTCGGCTATGGAAGTGGAAGTGGTTATGTTTTTTATGGCAGCTTCCTTCAATTCTTTCCGAATAATTTCTTTCGCCACCATACGGTCCAGGTTCTTGCCAATAGTTGCCACCGCTTTTTCCAGCTGGTCGGCTGAAACATCGATCAGTGTGACTTTATACCCTCTTTGGGCAAATACATGTGCGATGCCATTTCCCATAGTGCCGGCACCGATTACTGCTACGTTTGCTCCTGATTCAATCATAAAGAAAGATTTACACGTTGTCCTGAAGGGATAACGTCATGAATGTAATAAACAGCAGGACAAAAATAAGAAGAAGAAAGAGTGGATTCGTTAATTCTTATTCTTGAAATCCCCTCTTTTCCAGGCCTGAATAAATTCAGACCAGGCAGCAGGATTGAAAATATTTTGCGGGGGTGTTTGTCCCTGGTAGGTCGCCCGGGTTGCTACTTTGTTTAACTGGATCCGGGTGGCTTCCCCGCCATCGCCGGGGGTAGTCCGCATCAGGATCCGGCGTTTGGCCGCACTGGTGTTTTTACGGGCAATTTCATATTCATCATCCGGCACCTGGTTCTTGACAAAATCACGGGCAAATTGTTCCGGGGTGGGCCTTGGTTTTAAAATAGTTGCCGGCAGGTAAATTGTATCAGCCACCATTAACTGCACCACACTGTATTGATTTCCTTCCAGGGTTTTCGGAATTCTGACTGTTTTGGATTGGTATGACACGTGGGTGAATTCAACTTCATCCCCTTTCAGCACCACAATGGAAAACACGCCCTGGTTATTGGAAATGGTTCCCCTGTTCTGGCCTTTCACCATAATACTGACAGCCGGGATACCCACCAGGCTGTCTGCGGTCATAATAATACCAAATAACTGCACGACAGAATCGCGGGAGGTTTCGAACTGGGCACGGGCCTCCCTTGGTAAGAGAAACAACAGTAAACCAGCAATTAGTATAAATTTCTTCACTGGCTCAAAAATAAAGACAAGTTGCTGATTTCGTAAAAAAATTGCCCGTGGAACTGTTTACCTTTGCCCTTCTCCCGGACTTTTAACAAATACTTGGAAAATGACTAAAGAAAAAGTACTCGAAGCCCTCAGTAATGTACAGGAACCCGACCTGGGTAAGGACCTGGTGACCCTGAATATGGTCAAGGATATTGAAATTAACGGCAATCAGGTGTCTTTTACCGTGGTTTTGACCACCCCGGCCTGTCCTATGAAGGATATGATCAAAAATGCCTGTATCAATGCGATAAAAATTCTGGTGAGTAAGGAAGCTGAAGTTACCGTGAATTTTACTTCCAATACCACTACAAAAAGGGTGGATGAAGGGACGGTACTGCCAAAGGTTAAAAATATCATTGCCGTAGTGAGTGGAAAAGGCGGGGTGGGTAAATCCACTGTATCCGCCAACCTGGCCTTGGCGCTGGCACAAGGTGGGGCCAAAGTCGGACTGATGGATGCGGATATATATGGGCCGAGTGTACCGATTATGTTTGGAGTGAGGGGTGAACGTCCGATGATGATGGATATTGAAGGGAAAGGAATGATTATTCCCCTGGAACGATATGGTATAAAACTGATGAGTATCGGGTTACTGGTGGATGAAAAGAATGCGGTGGTGTGGCGTGGGCCCATGGCCAGCAGCGCCATCCGTCAGTTTGTGACCGATGTATTCTGGGATGAACTGGATTACCTGGTAGTGGATATGCCGCCTGGTACCGGTGATATTCACCTTACATTAATGCAGACCGTTCCGGTAACCGGTGCGGTGATCGTGACTACCCCGCAGGATGTGGCCCTGGCCGATGCCAAAAAAGGGATTGCGATGTTTGGACAGGCACAATTGAATATCCCGATTATCGGGCTCGTGGAAAACATGAGTTATTTTACCCCGGCTGAATTACCTGAAAATAAATATTTCATCTTCGGTAAAGATGGTGGCAAACGCCTGGCCGATGAATACGATCTGCCCTTCCTCGGACAAATCCCATTGGTACAAAGCATCCGCGAAGGGGGCGACCAGGGCATTCCGATCATGATGAGTGATGATCTGATCACCAAGAAAGCATTTGAAGGATTTGCTTCTTATGTAGTCAGGAGTATTTCGATGCGGAATGCGAACATGGGTTCGGAAACGATCGCCGCCAAAGTATAAACGAATGCGTCATCTCTTTCCGATATTATTTCTACTGATGGCCTGTACAGGTAGTAAAAAAGCAGTTGTCCCTGAAGTGTTAAACACAACCCCGGAACAAATGTTACAGGAAAACTTTGATAAACAGGGCCATCGCGGTTGCCGTGGATTGATACCCGAAAATACAATTCCGGCCATGCTCCATGCGCTGGGCATGGGCGTGACCACGCTCGAAATGGATGTGGTGATGACCAAGGATAAACAGCTGATCCTGTCACACGAGCCTTTTTTCAATCATGAGATAAGTACAAAGCCCGATGGCACGGAAGTCAGTACAAAAGAGGAGAGCAGCCTGAATATTTACCAGATGACATACGAAGAGGTGAAGAAGTATGATGTGGGCATGAAGGCGCATCCCCGCTTCCCCCGCCAGGAAAAAATGAAAGCGGTGAAACCATTGCTCAGGGATGTTTTAGAAGCGGTGAAACAACACATGATGATGGCCCGCCGGCCCTTTCCCTTTTATAATATTGAAACCAAGACCCAGCCGCTCACGGATAATATTTATCA
>JAKQJH010000249.1 GCA_029561255.1 Bacteroidota bacterium
TAAACCACCAAGCCCGATGATACCCACTTTCATTCCTTTCTTTACCCCGGCAAAACGGAGTGGAGAGTAAGTGGTTATACCTGCACAAAGCAGGGGTGCTGTAGCCGCCATATCCAGTTTGTCAGACACATGGTATACCCATCGTTCATCAGTTACAATGGCCGAGGAATAGCCGCCCTGTGTCATGGTTTTTTTATCCCGTTCGTAGCCATTATAGGTGCCGGTCATGCCTTCTTCACAATACTGCTCCATTTGCTTTTCACAGTTCTTACAGGTCCGGCAACTATCTACCATCACACCGACTGCAGCTGTATCCCCAACCTTGAATTTGGTGACGGCTGTGCCAACGGCCGCAACTTTTCCTACGATCTCATGTCCGGGTACCATCGGATAAATAGAACCACCCCATTCATCTCTTACCTGGTGCAGATCACTATGACAAACCCCGCAGAAATGGATATCGATCTGCACATCATGTGGGCCGGGATTTCTTCTTTCAAACTGCCAGGGAGCTAACAGACTGGTCTTGTCCTGCGCGGCATATGCTTTTGCAATTGACATGGTATTTTGTTATTTCGTTATATAAATTGGTTGATGATCAGCACACCGGCGAGGCCGGCAAGCGAAATTATCGTTTCCATCAGTGTCCAGGATAAAAATGTTTGTTTTAAAGTCAGATTAAAAAATTCCTTGAACATCCAGAAACCTGAATCATTGATATGTGATCCAAACACAGATCCACTTCCCACTGCGAGGACCATTAGTTCAGGTGAAACCGTTCCGGTAGCCAGCAAGGGGGATACAATACCAGCCGCTGTAATACCGGCTACGGTGGCTGATCCGATGGTTACCCGTAACAAGGCAGTTATCACCCAGGCAAATAAGAGCGGTGGCATATTCCATCGGCTGCTGAAAGAAGCGATATATTCACCCGTGCCACTGTCCTGCAATACCTGTTTGAATATCCCACCTGCCGTAATGATCAACAGGATCAGGGCGATTCCTGAAATACCGTCACTGACCCACTTCATCTGCACCGTCATGTTTATCTTTTTCCGGTAGCCAAACGTGAACAGGGCTATCAGCACCGAGAGCAACAGGGCTATATTTGAATCCCCTAAGAATTGCAAGCTGGTTCTCAGGATCCCCTCTTCCAAAAAATGTTGTCCGCTTACCGAAAGCGTAATTAATAAAACCGGTAAAAGCGCAATAGAAAAGGAGGGAAGGGCGGCAGGGAGATCCACCTGTTTGGTGGTGTCCATTTCATTTTTCCCAGCCGATATGTTTTTTCCCTGTTTAAACCATTTGCCCAGTAAAGGGCCAGCCAGTATGACCGCCGGAATAGCGATCATGATTCCGTATAACAATACCAGACCGGTATTTGCTTTAAAGGCATTGACCAGGACAACCGGTCCCGGGTGCGGTGGCAGGAAGCAATGGGTGGTACTTAAAGAGGCTGCCATGGGGATAGCGATGTACAAAAGCGGTAAGCCTGTTTTTCGAGCCAGCATAAATACCAGCGGTACCAGGATCACAAAACCCGCATTATAGTAGAGTGGAATGCCGATCAGGAAACCCGTGAGCAGGATGGCCCATTGGATGTATTTTTCTCCAAATAAATGAATCAGGGTCAATGCAATTTTTTCAGCAGCCCCGCTGGCTTCCAGAATTTTTCCCAATACCGCGCCAAGACAAAGGATCAGTGCCAGACCACCTAAGGTACTGCCTGCTCCTTTTTCAATCGATTTAACCAGGTCAGCAGGAGACATGCCTAACAGTAGTCCCGCTACAATGGCTACGATCAGTAAGGATAAAAACGGGCTTAGTTTTTTTACCGTCAGGAAGACCTGCAACCCGATGGCAAACAGAATGATCAGTATAGTCATATGGCCTGGCTGATTATTTGTACAACCGTAATTGAATGGTCAGAGAATGTTTGATCAGTTCCGCAGTTTTACCCGCAGGATTTGCATATCATTGGTAATATACAAGGTTTTTTCATCCCCGCTCAATGCACAATTGCTGGCGGGATTCTTAACCCGGATTCTTCCCAGTAATTTTCCGGTTGAGGTAAAGATCCAGATACCCCCGGGACCGCTTGCATACATGATTCCGTTCTTCCCGATTTTTAACCCGTCTGGCAACCCATTCACTTCTTTTAATTCATTGAGTGTGCTGTGAAAAATGCGGCCATTCATCAATGAATCACCAGCAAGGTCATAAATATACCAGTTGGGTTTTGCCGGATCCGAACAGGCAATAATCAGCTGCTGGTCTCCGGGAAGTAAAGCAATCCCATTGGGTCTCGGTATACTATCTGTTAACAGAATGACTTCCCCGTTTGTTTTTACTTTATAGACACCATTCCATTTCATTTCTTTTTTGGGGTCATCATCCCGTTGTGATTCCAGTCCATAAGGCGGATCAGTGAAAAATAATTCACCGGCTGCATTATAAACGGCGTCATTAGGACTGCTGAATCGTTTACCATCATAACGGGTTGCAAGTGGTGTATAAAGGGGTTCAGGTTTATTTAAGGGGGCATCCATCCGTGCCATCTGACGGTTGCCGCACTGACAGAGTACCAGATTTCCTGAAGGATCCAGTAAAAGCCCATTGGATCCTATTTCTCCTCCTCTCTTTATCGTATCAGTATAGCCGGAGGGAGTGAGGTATACTTCTTTTCCTCCGGTTTCTGTCCATTTGAATATGGTATCACGTGGCACATCGGAGAAGAGCAGCATATTTTCTTTCTCCACCCACAACGGGCCTTCACTCCAATCCAGGCCGGTAGCAATGATTTCAATTTTAGCCTCCTTTATAATGAGGCTATCCAGACCGGGATCCAGTCTTTCAATGTAACCGGTCGTCGGGTAGCCTGATTTTTCTTTTGTATCAGTATTGCAACCGGTCATCAATGCCAGGTAAACCAGGAGGGGGGCGATTTTTTTCATAATGGCGAAGCTATGGGTTAATCAATGGGAATCACGGGTAACGGCCGATCCGGAATGTCCTTGCAGGAAGTCAAGATCAGCTCCTTTGTCTGCACCGAGTACATGATTAATGTAAAGATGCACATACCCCCTGTTAGCAGCAGCCGGAGGAGCCTCCCAGGCGGCTTTTCTGACGGCCAGTTCTACTTCACTGACTAATAATTGCAACCGGCGTTCGGGTACATTCAATTCGATCAGATCTCCATTCTGTACCAGGGCCAGTGTGCCACCAATTGCACTTTCCGGAGATACATGAAGTACAGCAGTACCATAGGCGGTACCACTCATACGTCCGTCGCTGATACGCACCATGTCGCGGATGCCTTTCTCCAGAATTTTTTTCGGTAAAGCCATATTGCCCACTTCCGGCATACCTGGATAGCCAACAGGTCCCACATATTTTAATACCATCACACAGTTTTCATCAATATCCAGTTCAGGATCATCAATGCGTTTGTGGTAGTCCTCAATACTTTCAAATACCACCGCACGGCCGGTATGTATCATCAGGGCCGGGGTGGCAGCGGATGGTTTGATCACCGCCCCGTTTTCAGCCAGGTTCCCTTTTACAATCACACAACCCGCTTCGGGAATCAGGGGCTGGTTAAAGGAGGCGATGACTTCACGGTTATAACAGTCTGTATTCCCCTGGATATTGTCATGGTGATTTTTGCCGGTTACCGTCACGACATTTTTATGTAATTGTTCTTTCAGTTCATGCAGGACCACCGGTAAGCCGCCGGCATAATAAAAATCTTCCATCAGGAATTTGCCGGAGGGCATCAGGTTTAACAGAAGAGGGATATGACTGCCCAGTACATCAAAATCTTCCAGCTTCAGATCAATACCAATACGTCCGGCAATCGCCAGTAAGTGGATAATGAAATTGGAAGAACCACCTACAGCGGCATTTACTTTTATCGCGTTTTCAAAAGCCTCACGGGTTAATATCTTATCAATGGTCAGGTTTTCTTTTACCATCTCCACAATGCGTCTTCCGCTGAGCTGGGCCATTACTTTTTTCCGGGAGTCCGCTGCGGGAATAGCGGATGCACCGCTGAGGGTAAGCCCCAATGCTTCCACCATACAGGCCATGGTAGAGGCGGTACCCATCGTCATACAATGGCCGATACTGCGGCTCATGCAACTTTCAGCAAACTCACATTCCTCCTGGGTCATTTTACCGGTCTTCATGTCTTCATCAAACTTCCAGACATGGGTACCACTGCCAATGGTTTGACCTTTGTATCGTCCATTGAGCATCGGACCACCAGGTACCACAATCGTTGGTAATCCCACACTGGCGGCTCCCATTACGGTAGAGGGGGTGGTTTTATCACAACCGGTCATGAGTACCACGCCATCGATCGGATTGCCGCGGATGGATTCTTCCGCATCCATACTGGCGAGGTTGCGGAATAGCATGGCCGTAGGTTTGAGTAAGGTTTCACCAAGACTCATAATAGGGAATTCCACCGGGAAACCACCGGCTTCAATGATCCCCTTTTTTATGCTTTCTGCAAAATCCCTGAAATGGGCATTGCAGGGAGTGAGCTCACTATAGGTATTGCAAATACCAATAACCGGGCGGCCATCAAACCAATCCGGAGGCATACCCTGGTTCTTCATCCAGCTTCTGTAGATGATACCGTC
>JAKQJH010000263.1 GCA_029561255.1 Bacteroidota bacterium
GGAAAAAGAACTGGTACAGAAAATCGCGCAGCATAGAAAAGAGCTGGCGACGCTTGCGGAAGAAGAACGAACCATCCTGAACCAGATCGATCAGAACCAGGCCGGTCAGCGTTTGCAGCAGCTGGAAAAATCAAAGCAAGAACTCGAAGAGAAGAAGAATACGGCCTCGATCAGACTCGAGGAATTTACTAAATGGTGCGGCACCCTGCATTTACCAGAGACCACCGCGCCTGATGAATCGGCTTATCTGCGGATCAAAAAAGAGAATCAGCGGAAACTGCTTGCGTTGAATACCGAGCAACGGCTGAATGCGGAAGATGAATATACCGCCAAGCGGAAAAAGGATATTGCTACGGCGGAGAAAGAGATCGTGGAGAAAGAGCTGAACAACCTGCTGGTCAGTAAAAACAATATCCCCTCCTACCTGATTCAGATCCGTAACCAGTTAAGTGAGGCCCTGGATATTGTACCGCACGAACTGCCTTTTGCCGGGGAGCTGATGCAGGTACGTACCGAAGAACTGGACTGGCAGCCTGCCGTAGAGAAATTATTACGTTCTTTCAGCACCCGGTTACTCGTGCCCGATAAATATTACAAGAAAGTAAACAAATATGTGAACCGCGAGAACCTGCGGGCCCGTTTCGTTTATGAACATGTAACGGATAATGCCCTGGTGCAGCATCCGGAAGCCGGTACGGTGCATGAGAAACTGGAGTTTCATCCGGATCATAAACTGGGCAATTGGGTGGAACAGCAAGTGATCCGCCAGTTTAATTATGCCTGTATTGATGATGAGAAGACACTGGACCGTTATACCCGGGCGCTTACATTAAATGGACTGATCAAGAATGGCCAGCGGCATGAGAAAGATGATCGTCCGGACCGCAATGATCCCAGCCGTTATGTATTGGGCTGGAACAATGAAAAGAAAAAGCAGGCCTTGTTTAAGAAAAGGGATCAGTTGTCGGATGAATTACAGCAATCCGCCGAAATAACGGAGCGGTGTACCAATAAGGGCAAACGCCTGCAGCAGCAGTTTTATGCCAACAGCCGGATCCAGGAACATGCGGGGTTTGAGGAACTTGATATAGCCGGATTACAACGCGGTATCCATAAAGTGCTGGAGCAGATTAATTCATTGACTAAAGAAAACAAGGCCCTTACTCAGCTGAAAAAACAACTGGACGATACAAGGGAGCGAAAAGAGACGGCCCAGCTCAGCCAGGATCAGCTGGTACGGGAAGAAGGGGTAATCAATCAGCAACTCGAATCCCTTACACAGCAGCTGGAAGGATTGAAACTGATTGTGGACCAGATCACGCATGAGGAGAAGGATCTGTTATTGCAGTTCCAGCAGCAGCAATCGGAGTTTATGAGTCTGATCAGCCTGGAGAACCTGGATACGCAGTTTATTGCTTTCCGGGATGCACGGCAGTCCGGGTTGGAAAAACTAAAAGGCAGTTTGCAGAAAACCGAGACCGGGCTGAGCCGGGCGATCTATTTGATCAAAAACCCTTCGGGTGCGTTGACCCAGAAGTATCCGGACTGGAGTGGCGATGTGGTGGGCTTCTCCGAAGACGCGCAGTATGCCAATGAGTATATTGAATGGATGGATAAGCTGAGTTCGGAGAACCTGCCGAAGTATAAACGCGATTTTGAAAATTATATCAGTGATACCATCACGTATAAAATCGGTGGACTGAATGAGGAGCTGGATAAATGGGAGCGGGAGATCAGTAACAGTATTATCAGGCTGAATCAATCGCTGAGTGGTATCAATTTCAACCGGATGCCGGATACCTATGTACAATTGAGGAAACAACCCGTACAGGCGGGATCGGAGATCCGTGAATTTAAAATGCAATTGCTCGATGCCTTACCCCAGGCGGCCAACTGGCAGCAGAGCAGTTTTGAAGAGAAGGCCCTGCATTTTACCCAGAAGATACAGCCGCTGATCGCCGAACTGGATGCCAGTGATACCTACCGGAATAAAGTAATGGATGTACGAAACTGGTTTGAGTTCTGGGCCGATGAAAAATACCGGAGCAATAATGAAACCAAGAAAACTTATCGACAGATGGGACAATTATCCGGAGGTGAGAAGGCCCAGCTGACTTATACCATTCTCTGTTCGGCTATTGCCTACCAGTTTGGCATTACCCGCGAGGGAAGGGCCAGTAAAAGCCTTCGCTTTATTGCGGTGGATGAAAGTTTCAGCAACCAGGATGAGGAAAAAGCCACTTACCTGATGGAATTGTGCAAACAATTGCATCTTCAGTTGCTAGTAGTAACACCCAGTGATAAGATCCAGATCGTGCAGGACTTTATTGCCCATGTACATTTAGTGCAGCGGGTACAGAACCGGCACAGTGTGATCTACAATATGACCATCAAGGAGCTGAAGGATCAGATGGAGGGCGGTGAGCCGGTCATTTTAAAAGAGAAAAAAAGATCAAAGAAAGAAGTAGTATAACTTAAATACTGAATTTACCGGATTAGACTCAAGCACATCCGCTGGTATTTAACCGGCTTATAACTGTTGGTCACTGAATTGTGTTTTTTGCTGTTTGGGGTAAAAAAGACACAGTTTATTCCTTTCCCGGATTCTTGAAAATCCTGCTCCGGGCACTGTTGCTTTTCAAAATAAGTTTTAACTTTATATGGTTTCGAAAAATGACCTGTTTAGTCAGCCAAACTACTGCCCGGAATTAGCTGCAGCAAATGTTGTACAAAAGGATATGAGCTGGCAGCAGGAATGAAGAAACTCTTTTGAATAAGCTTACACCCTGATTTTCTGTAATTATTTCATAAAAACACCCTAAATGCCCAGATATGAAAAATCGGAATTTTTTCCTTTTGCTGGTCATTATCTGCATTTTTGCACCAGCTGTTCATTACTTTATTGCGGGAAAAGATCAGGAACATAGTACGATACGCAATGTACTCGTCGTCGTTCAGATTGCCGCCGGTGTTCTTCTGCTCTTCCTCTTCGGAAGAAATCCAGGTAAGAGGAACACAAATTCCTGATGGGGATCTGAACAGAAATTTTTTACCGCTAATTCTTGCTTTATCTCCATAGTTAAGGCAATAGTCAGGCTATTTGCGTGTTAAAAATCTGGTTGGCCAGTCAATTTCATCTCGGTTGTCTTCCTGTATTTTTATATAGGGCTTCAATGCAAGTACAGAAAGTCAGCTATTAATCAAAGGATCAGGAAAGCGAGTAGAATAAGCATGGAGACTCTTTGGCACAAAAACTTAAAGCCGGTGGGTAAAAAATGCCTGCTTGACTAAATTTATAGTGTTGTTATAATTTATTTGGTGATTCCTGCCCATACAATTATTCATTTGTCGCTTCTGGGCATAAATCCATGGAATTTTACTTACATTTATTGTATTCCTATAAGTAATTGTCATTCGCACCTTACCGAATCCAGTACACTTCATCTAAACAGGAATTATGAAGAAACAATTGCGTAAATGGGGACTTCGCCTCACGGCCACCGCCTTACTGATAGCCGGGCTTTTACTGATGATCCTGTTAAATCCCATCCTGAGTTATGGAAACAAAACCACATACCAGCAATACAGTATCTATCATAATAAGCCCATCGGGGATCAGTTCCGGCCCATGCTTGATGAAGTAACCCATTTGGTTAAGAAAAGCGAATGAGTTATTCCGGATTATTGAAAGATACTGTAAGCGAGGAGGCTACCCGGCTGGATATGATGGAATGGCATCTTCAAAATAAAAAGAATTAAACCGCTCCGTTGATAATACCGGATTAAAATTGGTCGGATATGAAATGCCGGATAGCTGTAAATCATTTACCTTACGGCTTTATTCCGTTTTTTATGAAACAGATTTTTTTACTCCTCTGCTTATTTTTGCAATTTACCGGCTACAATCAAACCTGTGACTGTTCTGCAGCAATAAAGACTGTACAGGTAAATGTCGAAAGCAACCTGGCTTCTTACCAACACCAGGTAGTTGAGTTCAAAAGGGAAAATGCCTATGCCCGTCATAAACTGCTGATAAACCAGGAAGCGGATAGTATCCGGACGCTGCCGGAATGCCGCAATCTACTGGCCCGATACCTTTCCTTTATCCGCGATGAACATCTTTTCTTCCGTTATACCGATGATGCCTTGCCCTTCAGTTCAATTGCAGATACTGCAGCAGTAAGGCAGTTCTATCAGGATGAGCCTGTCTATCATTTCACAAAATCAAATAGCCCTGATACTACGCTGGACGGCCGCTGGATATTCGAAGATGGCAGTTTCAGTATTCAGGTATTCGCCCATGCTGCTAAACGAAGTTACCGGATTGGCGTTATGGAGAAAGATGATCAATTGTTCTGGCGAAAAGGGCAACTGAAAATGGAACTCTTCAAAAAAGGAGATGGCAGCCTGGGCTGCATTTACAGGCGGGGCACACGATTACCCACTTATTATCCTGTCAGAATTGAAAAGAATGTGATGTATCTGGGCCGTGAACTTCGGTTTGTCCGGTATCCTGAACAGGTACATGCACAATCAGCCACGGAGACCGGGTTGACCTTCCAGCCACTGAGTAAGCAGACGGCTTACCTCCGTATTCCCTCCTTTGATCTTTCCCGACAATTGGCTATTGATTCTATTATGGATGTCAATAAAGACATTATTGCCGGATTTAACAACCTCATCATCGATATCCGAAACAATGGCGGAGGTGGCTTTGAAGCATTTAATGCACTCCTTCCTTTCGTAGCAGATAGTATTAATATTCCCCAACCTTATAATGCGTCGGTATGGCTGAGTCCTGAAAATTTTTCTTACTATAATGAGTCCAAATATGAATATGCGGAAACACGGGAAGACAGTCTGAATGAAGCTGCTTATATCCGCTTCCTGGAAAAATACAAAGGCCGTTTTAGTCCGCCGGATACCGGCCTGCAACAATTGCCCTTTATCCTGCATCAACCAAAAAAGATTGCCTTGTTGTATAACCGGAGAACAGCCAGTACTGCAGAGGGATTTATCCTGTTGAGTAAAGAAAGCAAGCGGGTTAAAAGCTATGGCGAAAATTCAGCAGGCGCGATTACCTATGGTGACTGGCGTCCGGTGGAAATACCGGCACTGAAAGTCTGGATCGCCATGACCACTAAAAAAATGGTATTTTTAAGACCAGCTGATTTGGAAAGCAGAGGTATTCAACCTGATATGCCCCTGGATCCGAACAATGAAACCGGCTGGATACGACTGGTGCAGGCTGACCTTGAAAATGTAAAATAATATGAAAAAATACCACTTCATTCTGCTTTTATTCATCATTTCCTTTTTTTCAATAATGACCAACGCCCAGGATACCATCAACTACCGGTTTAGCTTTAACCACCTTGCCCTTTCTGTAAAAGATCTTCAGCGTACTGTTGATTTTTATAAAAACGTCTTGCACCTGAAAGAAATCGAGAACCGTACTAAAAACGAAGGCATCCGCTGGCTTTCGCTGGGAGAAAACAAAGAACTGCACCTGATCTCCACCACACCCGGGGAAGTAAAAATCACGAAAGCCGTGCACCTGGCCCTGACCTCGCCCCGGTTTCATGATTTTGTGAAAGAACTGGAAGCAAAGAAAATTCCGTTCACCGACTGGCCCGGCACGCCCGGCAAAGTGCATGTTCGTCCCGATGGCATCCTTCAGATCTATTTACAGGACCCGGATAGGTACTGGATTGAAGTCAACAGCGTGGCGCAGTAGTGGTGGTAATTGTTCAGGCCACTCGAAGTGGCCAGAACAATTACCAAACAATAGTTATGAACTCAAACCGTGAACAAATATTCCGTTGGGAAATCATCCCCCTTGCAGGAATTCCACTGTTCATTCTGCTCTATTTTATTGCCGCCCGTTTTTATCCCGGTGGCCATCCCGGTAATCCCCAGGCCGAGGGATTCAGCTGGATGCACAATTATTGGTGCAATCTCCTCAATGAACAGGCTATAAACGGAGAACGGAACACAGGCCGCCCGGTGGCAATGGCCGGTATGATCGTATTATGCATCAGTCTCGCTACCTTCTGGTTTTACTATCCGGTAAAGCCGGGCATTCCCCGGAAATTGCAATGGCTGATCCGGATCAGCGGTCCGTTGGCGATGGGGACGGCACTCTTTATTACGGTCTTTGATCATGATGGGGTGACCAATATCGCTTCTTTACTGGGACTGATTGCCGTAACAGGTACCTTGGTTATACTCTATAAAACAAAACAGACCTGGTTATTCCGGCTCGGGCTGTTGAACCTGTTGCTTGTAGCGGTTAACAATCTGTTTTATTACACTCCTTCGTTACTTCATCTGCTGCCAGTGGTACAAAAACTGAGTTTTATTTCGGTGTTGGGGTGGATATGGTTATGCGGTTACTGTTCTGGCCACTCTAAGTGGCCAGAACAGTAACCGCGAGAAACCACTAATTTTAAGCTGCAAAACGCTGATATGAAAAAGCTCCTCTTTTTAGTAGTCCTCTTTGCCTGTACCGCAGGCCAATCACAAATCACCACCCGGATTGAACTCAGTAATGCCCTGTTCAAAACCGGGGATAACCTCGAATGGAGTAAACCGGGACTGGATGATCATGACTGGAAACCTATCAAACCCCAGTACAACTGGGACAAACAGGGTTTTGCCGACTACGATGGTTTTGGCTGGTATCATTTTCATTTTGAATTATCCTCACTGATAAAGCTCAATAGCTTTTGGGCCGATAGCGTCCGTCTCTTCCTGGCCAAGATCGATGATGCCGATGAAGTGTACCTGAATGGTAAACGGATCAGCAAGACAGGTCGTTTTCCGGATGATCCGGGGGGCTACAGTACCCAGTGGGACCGCTGGCGCGACCTGCGGATCGCCACGAATGATCCGGTGCTGCAGTGGGATAAAGACAATGTACTGGCCATCCGGGTATATGACGGGGGTGGTATCGGGGGAATGTTTGGCGGCATACCCGGCATCAGCATGCTCCAGCTGAAGGATATGGCCAGCCTGGAATACAAAAACAAAGCGCTGCATTTTCGTCACCAGCTGCCGGAAAAAATCACCGGGATGCTGACGATAAAAATCACCGACCCGGCCACACAGACCGAAGTCAAAAATTACAGTCAGACGATAACAGTGGAACCTAACAGCGACTATACTTTACCGTTACCAACAGACCCCAAGACCCGGCAGGAGATTGCGGCCAGTTTTATGGAAAATAAAAGCGGGCAACTGGTTTATCTGTTGACCGTTCCACCTTACCTGCTTACCCCAGCTCCGGCAGCAGCACCCAGGATCAATAACGCGTCGGTATTTGGGGTTCGTCCGGGCTCGCCCTTTCTGTTTAAGATAGCCGCCACCGGGGATAAGCCACTGCAGTATAGTGCAACCGGTTTGCCCAAAGGATTAAAACTGGATCCGGCCACAGGCATCATTACCGGTTCGCTGCAACGGGCCGGGGAGTATACCGTTCAACTGCTGGTGAAGAATAAAAAAGGCCGGGCCCGCAAAAACTTTACCATCAAATGCGGAGACCTCCTGGCGCTCACTCCACCCATGGGCTGGAACAGCTGGAATTGCTGGGGACTCAGTGTGAGTTCGGAAAAAGTGAAAGCCTCGGCCCAGGCCTTGATTGATAAAGGTCTGATCGATCATGGCTGGAGTTACATGAATATTGATGACGGATGGGAAGCGCCAAAGCGTAATGAAAAAGGGGAGATCGTTACCAATGACAAGTTCCCCGATATGAAAGCCCTGGGCGACTGGCTGCACAGCAAGGGATTGAAATTCGGTATTTACTCCTCTCCTGGTCCGCTCACCTGCGGAGGTTATCTCGGTTCTTACCAGCATGAAAAGCAGGATGCCGATATGTATACCCAATGGGGGATCGATTATTTAAAATATGACTGGTGCAGTTATGGACAGATCCATGGCGGGAAAGATACGAGTACTGCTTCCTATATAAAACCTTATACTACGATGCAGACCGCCCTGCGGACCCAACCCCGCGATATCGTGTATAGTTTATGTCAGTATGGAATGAAAGACGTGTGGAAATGGGGACATGAAGTGGATGGCAATTGCTGGCGCACTACCGGGGATATTGAAGATACCTGGGAAAGCATGTATGCCATTGCTTTTAATCAGACCGCTATGCAACCCTATGCCAAGCCCGGCCGCTGGAATGATCCCGATATGCTGATCGTGGGCAATGTGGGCTGGGGGGAGAACCTGCACCCGACACGGCTTAATGCAGACGAACAATATACCCATATCAGTCTCTGGTGCCTGCTGGCCTCTCCTTTACTGATCGGTTGTGATATTGCCAGTATGGATGATTTCACATTGAATCTGCTCAGCAATGATGAAGTAAATGCGATTAACCAGGATGCAGCCGGCAAGCAGGCTATCCGGGTGATTAAAAGAGAAAACTACCAGGTATGGGTTAAGGATCTGGAAGACGGCAGCAAGGCTATTGGTATTTTTAATGTGGGGGAGAAATATGAAAACCTGCGGGTTGACTGGACGGAACTCGGACTGGAAGGCAATTATAACATCCGGGATCTGTGGCGGCAAAAGGAACTGGGCAGTGGCAACAGTTACTCCAGCCGTATTCCTCCGCATGGAGTGAGTCTGATCAAAATCAGCCGCTGAGTTTGCCCCGATTAATCTTTACCTTTGCCGCCTTTATATGCCGGGTAAATCTGCTAAAATCATCATTATTGCCGCGCCTTCCGGGGCGGGTAAGACCTCCGTGGTTCGTCATTTGCTAAAAGTGATGCCGGAGCAGCTTTCCTTTTCCATATCAGCCGCCACGCGAAAACCCCGGAATAATGAAAAGGACGGCGTGGACTATTATTTTCTTTCCGTGGAAGATTTTGAAGCAAAGATCGCAGCCGATGATTTTGTGGAATGGGAAATGGTGTATGAAGGAAAATATTACGGCACACTTAAAGAAGAAGTAGCGCGGATCTGGAACGAAGGCAAAGCCCCTCTGCTGGATGTGGATGTACAAGGCGGACTACATGTGCAGGATAAATTCAGGGGACAAACCCTTTCCTTATTTATTGAACCTCCATCCATTCGGGAACTGGAGCGCCGGCTCCGTTCACGCGGAACAGAAACTGAAGAATCCCTCAAGGCCCGCGTAAGCAAAGCCGCCTACGAGCTCACGTTCAAAGATCAGTTTGATCATGTGATCCTGAATGACGAACTGCCCCGTGCCTGTAGTGAGGCAGAGACCCTGATTCGTCATTTTCTGATGAATGGAAGTAATTGGCCACAAATCAGTAAATAATTAATAATCAATAATTTATAGTCTTAAGATTGGCCCTTCAGGAGGCCCCATTTTCTATTCTCTATTCTCCATTTACTATATTTGTCCCATGATCGATTGGTACTCTATTGTGTTTTTCCTCCTCACGCTCCTGCTCATGGGTTTTTTCGCAGGAATTGAAATGGCCTTTTACAGTGCCAACCGGCTGAGCCTGGAGTTGAAAAAGAAACAGGGGGACAGTAATATGGAGATTCTCTCCGAATTCCTGGAATCACCGGCCCGTTTCCTGGGCACCACTTTACTGGGTTTTAATATTTTCCTGGTCTTTCTCGGATTGCAGATCAGCACAGTGATGCAACCGATCTGGAGTTACTGGCATATCGGTTCTGATACGGTTCACATCATAGTAGAGATTGTCCTCGCCACTTTTATCGTACTCATATTTGCAGAGTTTATTCCCAGGGCCATTTTCCGGGCGCGGAGTAACTGGTTATTGCAGCGGCTGGCCCAGGTGACCAATGTGTGCTACCAGTTATTGTTTCCCATCGCTGCCTCCTTTATTGATCTTTCTGAGTGGCTGCTGAAATATGTGTTCAATATCCGTATGGATAAAACGAATAAGGAAGCCCTGAAGCGGAGTGATCTGAAGCACCTGTTTCAGTCCGGCAATACCGATGAGCGGCAGGAGCGCAATACCCAGCTGATGGAAAATGCACAGGAACTGCCCAAAATAAAAATCCGTCAGTGCCTGGTACCCCGGAAAGAGATCGTAGGCATCGAAAGCAAGTCTACCGTGGAAGAACTTACTAAAAAATTTGTGGAGACCAAGCTCAGTAAGCTGCTGGTCTATGAAAATAATATCGATCATATCATTGGCTACGTACACCAGTTGGATATGTTTAAGAAACCGGAAACCATCCAGTCGGTCTTGTTACCCATACCCGCCGTACCTGAAAGCATGAGCGCCACTGACCTGATCGGAAAATTCAGCAAGGAACGGAAGAGTATTGCCTGGGTGGTGGATGAGTTTGGTGGTACGGCTGGAATCATAACCATGGAAGATGTACTGGAGGAGTTATTTGGAGAGATCCATGATGAATATGACACCGAGGAGTTTGTTGAAAAACAGCTGGCTGAATATGAATATATTTTCTCCGGCCGCCTGGAGCTGGATTACCTGGAAGAAAAATACGGCTTTGTCTTTGGCCAGGAAGAAGCCGAGACCCTCTCCGGTTATATCATCAATCACCACGAAACCATCCCCCGTCAGAAAGAACGCATCATCATCGACGACTACGAATTCGATATTATCCATGTAACGGATACAAGGATTGAGACGGTGAAGATGAAGAAGCTAAAGTAATGTGCCAATATGCCAATTAGCCAATGTGTCAATTGGGGAAGAGTAAGAAAGACCGAAAATTGCTCTCAGGTGGTAAATAAGGAAGCTAAAACATCTAGTTACACTTTTTGCCCGGATGATGACGATGACCTGCTTAATACATATAATATTCATCATTGAAGACAATTTCCTTAGTACGTCCATTGGCTAATTGGCACATTCTCTCTCTTGCACATTGGCTAATTAGCTATATTTGCCTCTCGTAATAAAAACCATGGCAGTATTCGATTTTTTTAACCGACGGAAGACGGAAACCCAGGGAGAGATGACATTTATCGACCACCTGGAGGAATTGCGCTGGCACCTGGTGAGGTCGGTGATTGCCGTGGTAATCTGTGCTATTGTAGTCATGATCTTCTCAAGTGAAATTGTGGAAGATGTGCTGATGGCCCCCACCCGGGCTGATTTTGTGTCTGCCCGCTGGCTTTGTACCATGGGACAAAGTATCGGAATCGGTGATGCGCTTTGTTTTACCGCGGTGGATGCCAAATTTCTTGAAAATACAATGACTGGTCAGTTCCTGGCCTATTTCACCCTAGGATTTATGGGCGGTTTTGTGATCGCCTTTCCCTATATCTTCTGGGAATTCTGGCGTTTTGTCAAGCCTGCTTTATCTGAGAAAGAACTGAAAAAAACACGCGGAGTGATTTTCTGGGTCTCTCTCTTATTCTTTTCCGGCGTGGCTTTTGGCTATTTTATTCTGACGCCGTTCATGGTGAATTTCTATTTCAACTTCAAACTCAGTTCCCAGATTGTGATCATGCCTTCTTTTTCCGATTACCTGGAGAACCTGATTTATACCACTGTAGGAATCG
Source organism: Bacteroidota bacterium (assembly GCA_029561255.1). Lineage (GTDB taxonomy): Bacteria > Bacteroidota > Bacteroidia > Chitinophagales > Chitinophagaceae > JJ008. The sequence continues at coordinate 11,501 of JAKQJH010000263.1, forward strand.
GTGTACTTTTTCAAATGCCCTTATTGGTAATGGTGCTGGCCCGCATTGGTGTGGTTACCGCAAAATTTTTGCGCAAATACCGTCGTCACGCATTAGTGATCATCGTAATTGCCGCCGCAATCATTACCCCCTCCACAGACCCGTTCAGCCTGACCATTGTGACCATTCCGCTCTACCTGCTCTTCGAAGCCAGTATTATGGTGGCAGCGAGGATCAATAAGCAACAGGAGAAAGCGGCGAAGGAATGGAGCTGATAACTAGTCGGAAGTTAGTAGTTAGTAGTCGGGAGTCAACAGCCCATCCTGACAGGAAAAATCTGTAAGAATGGAGCCTTTACCTGCTTTAAATTATTTCAATAATATAAGACTCTTTCTGCTTTCCGTACTTCGTACTTCGTACCTCGTACTTTGTTTATAGATTCGTAACTTTACCGGGCAGTAACTATTTCATCTTTTATTCAACTTCTTCTTATGCATTCTCCCTTTGACCTGCACAAGCCCATCGCCATCGGCAGTGATCATGCCGGATTTAAATATAAGGAGCAACTGATTTCGTTCCTGGAAGGGAAAGGTTTACCGTTTACGGATTTTGGTACGCATAGTGCTGATTCAGTGGATTATCCGGATTTTGCACATCCCGTAGCTAATGCAGTTGAAAACGGGGAAGCGGCATTTGGCATTCTGATCTGTGGCAGTGCCAACGGTGTCGCCATTACGGCCAACAAACACCAGGGAATCAGGGCGGCGATCTGCTGGGGAGAAGAGCTGGCCCAGTTGTCACGGGCACATAATAATGCCAATGTGATCTGCATACCTGCCCGCTTTGTACGTGAAGGTGATGCGGAGAAAATGGTCGCTCATTTTATGACCACGGCTTTTGAAGGAGGACGACATGCCACCAGGGTCAACAAGATCTCTTGCGGCTGATTAAAACCGGTCATCCATATTTTATCCCTTCCTTTCCCGGAAGGGATTATTTTTACCCCTGCTACAAACCAATAACACCCATATGTTTAAAAAAATCATGATCTGTGTGATCGCCCTGGCTCCCCTGCTGGCCGCTGCACAGAAAAAAGACAAAAATGCGGTAAAAGCCGCCGCCACGATCACCGTGGAAGACCTGAAGAAACACCTGTACATTATTGCCAGTAAAGAAATGGAAGGTAGGGAAACCCCTTCTGCCGGACTGGATAAAGCAGCGGATTATATTGAGGCGCATTTCAAAGCCCTGGGACTGACCCCGGGGAATAACGGCAGTTTCCGCCAGTTTTACCCGTTGTATAAAGACTCTATGCTGAGCAGTTCCTTTAAATTAAATGGCAATGCTATTGAACTCAATAAGGATTACCAGCCACAGACCAGTAACTACGCCGCTTCCATGCGCTTCTCTGAAGTGGTGTTTGCCGGATATGGCATCAGCGATCCGGAAAAACGCGATGATTATAAAGACCTGAAAGTGGCCGGTAAACTGGTCCTGATTATGGACGGAACTCCGGCAGACTATAAACCCACCCAAACGGGTTTTGCTTCTCCCGCCAGTTCTTTTGGCAAGATGAATGCCGCCCTGAGCAAAGGCGCTTCCGCGGTCCTTATAGTTTATTCCAATTTTCCCCGCCGCAGCCTGAATGCCAACAGTGGCTGGAGTATGAACGGTTACAAAGCGACGCAAACCCCATTCAGTTTTACCATTTCAACAGAGGTAGCCGGAAAGATCCTCGGCGTGGATGGCAAAAGTCTGGCCGATAAAATCAAAAACGGGGAGATCGCTTCCAAAGCGTATCCTGCCGAAATCGACCTGGAATTCAGCAAGCAATCCAAAATGGCGAAAGCTTCCAACGTAATTGGCGTACTGGAAGGCACGGACCTGAAAGATGAATATGTATTTATCACCGCTCACTACGATCATTTGGGTAAACGCGATACCGTTATCTACTATGGTGCGGATGATGATGGTTCCGGCACCACAGGGGTACTTGAAATTGCGGAAGCTTTTATTAAAGCCAAAGAAGCCGGCAAAGGACCCCGCCGCAGTATTGTATTTATGGCCGTCAGCGGTGAGGAAAAAGGATTATGGGGTTCTGGTTATTACGGCAACAATCCCATTTTCCCGTTGGATAAAACCACCGTGGACCTGAATATCGATATGATTGGTCGCAGTGATGCCAGTCGTAAAGTGGGGGATTCCACCAATTATGTATATGTGGTGGGTGATGATAAGATCAGCAGTGATCTGAAAGTGATCAGTGAAGGCATGAATAAGCAGTATGTAAAAATGGAACTGGATTATAAATTCAATGATCCGAAAGATCCGAACCGTATTTATTTCCGCAGCGATCATTACAATTTCGCGGCCAAGGGTGTACCCATCATTTTCTATTATGACGGGATGCTGGGGGCGGATTATCATAAACCCACGGATACGCCGGAAAAAATCCAGTATGAGCTTTTTGCAAAAAGGGCGAAGCTGGTATTCTTTACCGCCTGGGAAATGGCGAACCGGAATGAGATGCTGAAAAGGGATATCAAACTCGAGATCCCGAAGCGCGGCATGTGATCGCCCCAAATGCTTTGAAATCCCCGGCAAGCCGGGGATTTTTTTTGCCACGAATGAACACGAAAATGACACGAAGAATACATAAAGGCAGGCCACGGATTGCACGGATATACACGGATTGCCTGCGGCAAAGCGGGTGGCCACGAATAAACACGAAAGGGCACGAATAATACAGAAAGGTAGATCCATGTATTGTATTTTTCGTGCCCTTTCGTGTGTTTTAGTGGCCAAAAAATTGCCGCAGGCAATCAAATCCGTGTATATCTGTGTTATCCGTGGCTTGTATTTATTGTATTTTTTCGTGTCTCTTCGTGTGTTTTTGTGGCCTATAAATATTGCCGCAGTCAACTTTTTTTTAAACCTAACGCAACTTCCGGGGTCTGATATCTGTCTGATAGATATGTTGGCCTGACAGCATTTTTAATCCCTACCTTCAAAATAGCAAGAACCCCGTACAACTCGTTGTTCGGGGTTCTTCCATTATACGCTGTTTTGATTTTTTACCAACCGAGTACCCAGGCAAAAATCAATGGCGCCACGATGGTGGCATCGCTTTCCACGATAAACTTGGGCGTATTGATATCCAGCTTACCCCAGGTGATCTTTTCATTGGGCACCGCCCCTGAATAAGAGCCATAGGAAGTGGTGGAATCACTGATCTGGCAGAAATAACTCCAGAAAGGCACATCATGCCATTCCAGGTCCTGGTACATCATGGGCACCACACAGATCGGGAAATCTCCGGCAATACCGCCCCCTACCTGGAAGAAGCCAACCCCTTTGCCACCGGAATTATTCCGGTACCAGTCGGCCAGCCATACCATATACTCAATGCCATTCTTTACGGTCGAAGCTTTCAGTTCGCCCTTGATCACATAACTGGCGAATATATTCCCGGTAGTGCTGTCTTCCCAGCCCGGTACCACGATCGGAATATTTTTCTCAGCGGCGGCAATGATCCAGCTGTCTTTGGGATCTATCTCATAATACTGCTTCAGGTCGCCACTCAGTACGGTCTTGTATAAAAACTCATGCGGAAAATAGCGTTCTCCGGCTGCTTCTGCATCTTTCCACTGTTTTACCAGGTGCTTTTGCAGACGACGGAAAGCTTCTTCCTCCGGAATACAGGTATCGGTTACCCGGTTGTAGTGATTTTCGAGCAGATCCCATTCTTCCTGTGGCGTCAGATCCCGGTAATTGGGAATGCGTTTGTAATGGGAGTGTGCCACGAGGTTCATGACATCCTCCTCCAGGTTAGCCCCTGTACAACTGATAATATCCACTTTTCCCTGGCGGATCATTTCGGCGAGGGAAATACCCAGTTCGCCTGTGCTCATGGCACCAGCGAGGGTGATCATCATTTTACCCCCTTCGAGCAGGTGTTGTTCATAGCCTTTGGCGGCATCTACTAATGCGGCCGAGTTGAAGTGACGGTAATGATGCTGAATGAATTGAGAAACCGGACCTTTGTTCATTTTAATTATAGTTTTAAGATCCGCCTTCAGATCATCCCGTATCGTACGGGATGAGACATTGCGGTGCGCAAAAGTACTGTTTTGCTGAAAATATAGTAAAAACAAAACCCCGGCTGCAGACGCAGACCAGGGTTGTTTTACCACACACCAAAACTAAGTCGTTCAGGATTTTTTCCTCTTTTCGTAGACCGTCCAGCTGTTATCCGCAGAAGCCCTGAGCACCAGGCGGGTATCCGCATCTTCCAGGGTCAGGTAATAAGATGTTCCTTCCTCGCGGGCGGCTTCAAACAAATCAGAGATCCAGTAGCTTTCATAATTTTTTTTCAGATCTGTCTGCAGTTTCAGCGGCAGTTCAGATGACGTGATATTCCGGGTCAGTCCAAGAAGACGGCCTTCAATATTATAAAAAGCAAATACATGCTTGTCATTGAATACAAAGGATGCCTTATAATAATTGGGGCCGGTGGTCCATTCCACCTGACTTGCCGATGTGAATTCTGTTTTAAAGGCATTCAATACTTTTTCATTGACATTTTCATCAGCGGCATATACGGCCAGGGAACTGATCAGTACCACAAGGGCCAACAGCGTCTTTTTCATTTTTGAAAGGTTTAAGAGGTTCAAGAGGTTTAAAAGGTTTAAAAAGTTCAAAAGGTTATATTCTTAATAAGTGTATTGGCTGTTTACTAATGACTATCGACTATTGACTAACGACTATTGACTAACGACTATTCCTGTATCTGTGTGACGGTTCAAAGATAGAATTGGTTACAGCCGTTCACAAGCCAATTATGATTAACGGAAGCCGATGTTAATAGCTGTTAACAGGAACTATATCTTATTAACCGTCCAGCATTTATAAATACCGGTTATCCTGTAGGAATAAAGAATACGGACAATTTATTTGTTCAAAAGAAAAAGTATTTAGATATTTGTCTAAATATATAATTAACCCTGATGAACTCGGTATTTAAAGCCCTGAATGATCCTACCCGCCGGGAAATTCTTGAGTTGTTGCAACAGCGGGATATGACAGCCGGTGAGATTGTGGATCAGTTTACTATATCCGGCCCCAGTATTTCCCACCATCTTGACCTGTTGAAACAGGCAGGGCTGGTGAATGCGGAAAAAGAAGGACAGTATATATATTACTCATTGAACACTACGGTGGTGGATGAAATCATGAAATGGTTTTTACAATTCAAAACAAAAAAGAAATAAGATGAATAAGCTGATCAATTGGCTGGTGGCCCTCGTCATCCTGATTCCGGGTATTTACCTGGCCTTTGCCTGGAACGGTCTGCCCGACAAAGTGCCCATGCATTTTGATATCAACGGGAATGCAGACCGTTATGGTAATAAAACAGAATTGCTGACTACCATTCTTATTTTACCTGCTGTTAGCCTGTTTGTGTATTTCCTGCTGGCCAATATTTACCGGATCGACCCTAAAAAATATGCGGTGGAAAACAGGGTGCGCCTGAAAAGGATCGCTTTCGCGATTGTTTGTTTCCTTTCCGCACTTACCTGTATCATCATTTACAGTGCCTCCCATGGCGGTTCAAAATTTGATGTAAGCCTGATCCTGTCAGCAGTTGGTTTATTATTTGCCATCATCGGCAACTACCTGCCCAATCTGAAACCTAATTATTTTGCCGGAATGCGTCTGCCCTGGACACTCGAAAACCCCGAAAACTGGAGAAAGACGCATGCCCTTGCAGGAAAACTCTGGTTTGCCGGGGGAATCCTGCTCGCCATTACCTGCCTTTTTCTTCCATCACGGGCAGCCATGATCCTTTTCTTTAGCGTAATGGTGATTCTCGTAATAATTCCAACCGTTTATTCCTACCGCTTTTATATTCAGCATAAAAAAAGCGGACCGGTTCAGTAAATTTGTGCTTTATAAACGAATAGCCTTATCAATTACCTCGCACACGCATATCTCTCTTTCAACCATCCGGGTGTACTGGTGGGCAATATGATCAGTGATTATGTAAAAGGAAAAAAGAAACTGGATTACCCCACGGAAATTCAGTGGGGTATACAACTGCACCGGGCCATTGATCAGTATACCGATACCCATGAAGCCACCCGCGAGGCCAAGGAAGTATTCCGGCCTTCATACCGACTTTATAGCGGCGCCGTGGTGGATGTGATCTATGATCATTTTCTGGCAGCCGATGAATCGGAATTCACCGATGACACGCTTCTTCAGTTTGCCCGGGGTGTCTATGAAGTCCTGGAACATCAGCAACATCTTATGCCCGAACGCTTTGCAGGTATGTTTCCTTATATGAAGGAACAAAACTGGCTTTTTCATTACCGGAGCCGATGGGGAGCCGGGAAAAGCCTGGGCGGACTTGTACGGCGTGCCCAGTACCTGACCGAAAGCGAGACCGCTTTCCGGCTTTTTGAAGCCCATTACCAACTATTATCGGACTGTTATCGTCATTTCTGGAACGAAGTCAAACCTTTTGCTGCTCAGACTTTTACAGAACTGTCCGGCGGGGAAAATTTAACCGGATAAAAGGTAACATCCGGACTGGCAATTCGTTTTACATTTGTTATCCGCAACCCGTTGCGGCCTTTTAAAAAATAGTCCATGAAAAAAACACTCGCCCTCCTGTTCTTTTTTCAATTGTTCTTTTTGTCCCTGATGGCCCAAACCCTCCCCCCGGTGGATAAATCACCGATGGATATGAGTTATTACCCGGCCAATTACCCGGTGCTGAAGATCCAGGACAAACCCACCGAAGCCCTGGCCGCGCGGGTAGTATATAGCCGTCCGCAGAAAGCGGGTCGTACCATATACGGCGGACTCGTTAAATACGGGGAGGTCTGGCGGCTGGGTGCGAATGAAGCCACTGAAATTGAATTTTTCAAACCCGTGAAAATTGACGGGAAAAAAGTAGCCAAAGGACGCTATACCCTTTACGCCATTGCCTATGAGGCCACCTGGACCTTTATCCTGAATAAGAACACAGATACCTGGGGTGCTTTTAAATATGACCCTAAAAAAGATATATTGCGGGTGACAGTTCCGGCTGAAAAAATAACCGAAACGGTGGAGTCGCTGGCTATGAGTTTTGAAAAAACCACCACCGGCTTTAAACTGGTCGTGGCCTGGGATATGGTAAAGGCCGGTTTGCCAATAAGTTTATAAATTGCTTTCTTATGAGATTAACTGCCGCGATTTTATGTTGCTGTCTTTCCCTCTATTCCTGTCAGGAAGGGAATAAAGAGGAAAAGAAAGAGCCGGCGACTTCTGCCATCAAAGACAGTGCGCCTTCCAACCGTTCCGAAAGACCGGCTGTTAATCCTTATAACGGGGTAGATGTATCCCCTATGGATATGGTGTACTATCCGGTGGACTACCCGAAATTAAAAATGGCGCATACCCTCAGTACGCCTCCCCTTGCCCGGGTGATCTATAGCCGTCCGCACCTGCAGGGCCGCCATATATTTCATGAAGTATTGAAATACGATGAAGCCTGGAGGCTGGGTGCTAATGAAGCCACAGAACTGACGCTGTATAAAGACGTCACGGTTCAGGATAAAAAAATCAAAGCCGGCCGTTACACCTTATACTGCATTCCGCATACCGATACCTGGACCATTGCCATCAACAGCAATATTGATACCTGGGGACTGGAGCCGGATACGGCCCGGGATGTGGCCCGTTTTGTGGTGCCGGTGGTCCGGACACAGAACTCCCTCGAATATTTTACCATGGTATTTGAAAAGAAGGAAGCCGAAGCACAATTGCTGATGGCCTGGGATGATGTGGAAGTAAGGCTCCCCTTGCGTTTCTGATCCTTTTCGGCTACTGCCGTAATTATTACAGATATTTACAGTATGTGTGGCATAGCCGGTATTATACAACTACCCTCAGCGGGTTACACGAAAGAATCATTGGAAAAAATGACCCATGCCCTGGCCCATCGTGGTCCGGATGGGGAAGGATATTTTCAAAATCATGATTCCACGGTTCTGCTCGGACACCGCCGGCTCGCGATCATTGACCGCTCCGATACCGGCCGTCAACCAATGGATTACCTGGGCCGCTATACCATTATTCATAACGGGGAAATTTATAATTATAAAGAACTAAAAACGGAACTGCAGCAACAGGGCTATTCCTTCCATTCCCAAACCGATACCGAAGTGATCGTAGCTGCTTATGATTGCTGGAAAGAAGAATGCCTCACCCGTTTCGATGGCATGTTTGCCTTTGCCATCTGGGATGAGCAGAAAAGGGAACTCTTTGCCGCCCGTGACCGATTCGGGGAAAAACCTTTCTTTTACTATTACGATCAACAACGCTTTCTTTTTGCTTCAGAAATGAAAGCACTCTGGGCCGCGGGTATTCACAAAACCCCGAACCAGAAAATGCTTTTCAATTTTATTACGATCGGTTATACCGATAATCCCGCCCGCCCGGAGGAGACTTTTTATGAAGGCATTCAGCAATTACCCCCGGCCAGTTATATGAAATTCTCGCTGGTGTATTTTCAATACAGCATAAAAAACTGGTGGGAACTGGATCCTGAAATTCAGGATAAAGAAATTACGGAGGAAGAAGCCATTGAAGAGTTCAGTGAATTATTCAGCGCATCGGTGCGCCGCCGGATGCGGAGTGATCTGCCCGTTGGTACTTCACTCAGCGGGGGACTGGACAGTTCTTCCATTGTAGCGGCTATTCATGCCTTACATCATACCAATAACAGCCAGCAATGTTTTACGGCCGTATTTGATGGATTCGAAAAGGATGAATCCGTTTTTGCAAATACAGTAGCCCGTCAATATGACCTGAAGCAGCACCTGGTTCGTTTTACCGCCAATGATTTGCTCAATGACTGGGACAAACTATGTGCTCACCAGGAAGAGCCCTTTGGCTCCTCCAGTATATATGCCCAGTATAAAGTGTATGAAAAAGCCCGGGAAGAAGGGGTGACGGTATTGCTGGACGGACAAGGCGCCGATGAAATACTTGCGGGTTATCAATCCTATTATAAATGGTACTGGCAGGAGCTGTTTCGTAAAAGAAAACTGTACCGCAGCAATGAACTGCGCTATGCCCGGGAAAGAGGGATTCATGAAAACTTTGATTACCGCAATATGATTGCGGCTTATTTTCCCGCTTATGCCACCGTGGTGCTTGAACGGCATTATCTCATCAAAGCCATCGGGCATAAAGACCTGTCGCCGGAATTTGTCCAGTTGCAGAGTAAAGAGGCCTATTACACCCCGCCTGAGTATTTTGACCTGAACGGGGTACTGCATTTCAATACCTGTATACACGGACTCAGTGAACTGCTCCGTTTTGCCGACCGCAATGCCATGGCGCATGGACGGGAGGTCCGGTTGCCCTTCCTTGATCATGAGCTGGTGGAATTTGTGTTTTCCCTGCCTTCCCATTTCAAGATCAGGCAGGGCTGGAGTAAGTGGCTGTTGCGGAAGAGTATGGATAAAAAGCTGCCGGATTCGGTGAACTGGCGTACCGGGAAAGTAGGTTTTGAACCACCCCAGCAGCAATGGATGGAAACAAAAGCTATGCAGGAGGGGATCAGGGAGGCCAAAAAGATACTGGTAGAGGAAAAAATCCTACAACCTGGGGTTCTCGATAAACCCAACACACCCCATAGTGCCCATGCAGCCGATCATTACGATTGGCGGTATTTTTCGGCGGCCAGTCTCTTCAAGTGAGGGCTTTTCGTCATCTTTGCTGTTCAATTCACTTTAATATTATCTATTATGAAGTCAGCTACGAAATACATCCATGCCGGTTCGCATCCTGATCCTTCCACCGGTGCCATCATGACCCCGGTATACATGACCTCTACTTATGTGCAGGAAGCCCCCGGGGTGAATAAAGGTTATGAATATGCCCGCAGTCAGAATCCAACCCGTACCGCACTCGAGGAAGCGCTGGCCGTGATTGAAAATGGAAAATACGGTCTCGCTTTCAGCAGCGGGGTGGCCGCCACCGATGCCGTAATCAAATTGCTGAATCCCGGTGATGAAGTGATCTGCGCCAACGATATGTACGGGGGTACCTACCGCCTTTTCACCAAAGTATTTGAACGCTTTGGTATTGTATTCCGCTATGTGGACACCACCGTGGCTTCAAATGTAGAAGCGGCCATCACCGCCAACACCAAACTGGTATGGCTGGAAACACCCACCAATCCGCTGATGAATATCACGGATATCGCGGCCGTGGCAGCGATTACCAAAGCCAAAAAACTAATTCTTGTTGTAGACAATACTTTCGCATCACCTGCGCTGCAGAATCCGCTGGACCTGGGTGCGGATATCGTGATGCATTCGGCTACAAAATATCTCGGGGGTCACAGTGATGTAATCCAGGGAGCACTGGTGATGAATGACACGGAACTGCGGGATAAATTATATTTCATCCAGAAAAGTTGCGGAGCTGTACCCGGTCCAATGGATTGTTTCCTCGTGTTGAGGGGCATCAAAACGCTCGGCATCCGGATGAAAGCCCATTGTGAAAACGGGAAGATCATTGCCAATTGGTTACGGGCCAATCCAAAGGTGTCGAAAGTATACTGGCCCGGGTTTGAAGATCATGCCGGTTATGCCGTAGCCCGTGAGCAAATGAAAGACTTTGGCGGTATGATCTCTTTTGAATTAAAGAACGACAGTGTGGAAGAAGCGAAGCGGGTCTTGTCCTCCACGCATTTGTTTGCCCTGGCCGAAAGTCTCGGTGGCGTGGAATCTCTGATCAATCACCCGGCCAGCATGACCCATGCATCGATACCCCGGGAAGAAAGAATTAAAAACGGGTTATCTGATTCATTGATCCGGCTGAGCGTGGGCATTGAAGATGCCGATGACCTGGTAAATGACCTGGCGAAAGCGATCGGGTAATATGAAGAAGAATAATCTGATTGAATTTTTAAATGAAAAAGTAAGGCTGTACAACCAGCCTTCTTTTATTTCCGAGGATCCCATCTCGGTACCGCATCGTTTTACCAAAAAACAGGATATCGAAATAGCCGGTTTCTTTGCGGCCATCTTTTCCTGGGGCAACCGGACCACCATTATCAATAAGTCGAACGAACTGATGAAATTAATGGATGAGGCCCCTTACGCCTTCTGTACCGGGCACACCGATAATGACCTGAAAAGACTGCTGACCTTCAAACACCGCACGTTCAATACCACCGACCTGCTGTATTTTATTGAATTTTTCAAGTGGCATTACAGTAAACACAAAAGCCTCGAAACCGCTTTCACCCTGCACGGGGAAACGGTAGAAGAAATGCTGACCGGATTCCATCATTACTTTTTCTCCCTGGAAGACGCCCCGCCCCGTACCCGGAAACATATTGCCAGTCCGAAAAAGGGCTCCACCTGCAAGCGGCTGAATATGTTTTTGCGCTGGATGGTAAGGCAGGACGATAAAGGCGTGGATTTTGGGATCTGGAAAAACATCCCGCCGGCCAGCCTGATCTGTCCTATTGACCTGCATGTGGCCCGGGTAGCCAACCGGTTTAACCTCATCTACTTCAAAAAAACAGAAACCTTACAGGTAAATTGGAAAACAGCAGTTGAACTCACCAAATACTTACGAACTTTGGATCCGGATGATCCCGTGAAGTATGATTTTGCTTTATTCGGTTTAGGGGTCATGGAAAAATTCTAACGATATGACATTAATTCCAAAAGAACTGGTTCCTGCCATCAATCAATCCATGGAAATTGAGCTCCCCGCCACCGGTACCCATGAACAACTCCATGAAAAATTATCCGTAGTGATCAATGACCTGATCAATCATGATTTTGAAAAACTGGTCTTCCACCTGTACCGTATTGATGTGGATGAAGCCAGGATGCGGGCCCTGCTGGCCAATAAAGCAGATCAAAACGCCGGGGGACTGATCGCGGACCTGATTATTGAAAGACAATTGCAGAAGATCAAAGCGAAAGCGGAATTTAAACAGAAAGCTGAGGAAGGGACCGGGGAAGAGAAATGGTAAATCAGTTCGCAGATAGCAGTCGGCAGATAGCAGTCAGATCCTGCTGATCATTGAATGTGCTAGTTGTTTTATATGAACAATCGAACACATTCCTTACTTTAAGTCATAAAATATCTTTCGATGATGAAATTCTTCCGGACAATAGGATTTTTTTTACTTTTTACTTTTGCCTTTTTACTTTCCTCCGCCCAGCACGAAAAATACCATGCTCCTTCCGATACGCTGGTTCAAAAGAAATTAACCCAATGGCAGGATCTGAAATTTGGCCTGATGATGCATTGGGGCACTTACAGTCAGTGGGGAATAGTGGAAAGCTGGACCCTTTGTCCGGAAGATGAGGGCTGGACCGTGCGCCGGGGTCCGCATTCAAAAAACTACAGTGAATATGTAAAAGCCTATGAAAACCTGCAAACGACTTTTAATCCCATAAAGTTTGAACCAGAAAAATGGGCCACTGCCGCAAAAGCGGCCGGAATGAAGTATGTGGTCTTTACTACCAAGCACCACGATGGCTTCTCGATGTTTGATACGAAAGAAACGGATTACAAGATCAGCGGGGCTAAATCACCTTTTGCTTCCAATCCGAAAAGCAATGTAGCGAAAGAGATATTTACTTCCTTCCGGAACCAGGGCTTCTGGACCGGTGCTTATTTTTCCAAACCCGACTGGCACAATGAAAATTACTGGTGGCCATATTTCCCCCCGAAAGACCGCAACGTGAATTATGAACCCACGAAGTATCCGGAAAAGTGGAATGCGTATAAGCAGTTTACCTATAATCAGCTGAAAGAACTGATGAGTGAATACGGCAGCATGGATATTCTGTGGCTGGATGGCGGTTGGGTTCGTCCGCTCTCCACGGTAGATACATCCGTTGAATGGCAGCGCGGGATCAAACAGGACCAGGATATTGATATGCCGAAGATCGCCGCCATGGCCCGCTCCTACCAGCCAGGATTACTGATCGTGGACAGAACCGTAACCGGCGAATATGAAAATTATACCACACCGGAACAACAAGTACCGGATAAACCCCTTCCTTTCCCCTGGGAAACCTGTATGACCATGGGCGGCTCCTGGAGTTATGTACCCGGTGATCATTACAAATCAACCGAAGAACTGATCCACCTGTTGGTGAAGATCGTATCGCGTGGTGGTAATTTTTTACTGAATATTGGTCCCGGTCCGGATGGAGAATGGGATCCGGAAGCTTATAAGCGATTATCAGAAATCGGTGAATGGATGAAAAAAAATCAGGAAGGCATCTATGACTCCCGCCCCCTCGCCCCTTACTCATCTGATAATATCTATTTCACTAAAAACAAAAATGAGAAGACCTGGTATGCGTATTACCTGACTGATAGCATTAAACGTACGGTACCCGAAGAAATAGAATTGAAGAGCATGGTGGTCCCGAAAGGAAGTATCATCAGTGTGCCAGGCGTAAAAATGAAAACAAATCTGAAATGGAGAGTGGTGAATGGCAGTACCTTTATCAATTTACCCTATAATGTTCTTGACAACATGGATGTTCGATATGCCGTCCTTCTTAAAATAGCATTGAAATAAAAAAAGGTTTGATTGATCAGGCCATTTAGAATGGCCAGATCAATCAAACCTTTTTTTCAAACATCAGCTCCCTCTCCTTCTCCTTATCCTCCTTCTCTTTGAGATCGAACATGGTACCGAAGACATGGTCCCAGATGGTGGAGCTGACGCCGAAACCCTGGTGTTCGCTTTTATAGTGATGCAGGTGATGATTTCTCCAGAGCGGTTTCATCCATTTAAACGGCGGGTTCCAGGCATGGATGGCATAGTGCATGGTACCATACATGAGGTAGCCGATGAGGAAACCGGGGAAAAACATGAGGGCATATGAACCCATAATTAGCCACTGCGTACTAAACAGGATAGTGGCAATGATCAGGCTGGGAACAGGCGGCATAAACAAACGTTGCCGGTCACGGGGATAGTGATGGTGATTACCATGCATGGTATAAACAATCTTGGTCGCCAACTTTCCCTTCGGTATCCAATGAAAGAGGAACCGGTGGGCCAGGTATTCGAAAAAAGACCAGAAAAATGCACCGCCAAAGAAGGTCAGCAGGATGGTACCCGTGCCGTAGTCGTACCTGGTGGCAGCCAGGTAAATAATATAAACCATGATCGGGATATACATCCCCCAGATCACAAGTGGATGGGCCTTCGTCAGTGCCTCCAGGAAGTCATTTTCGAATAGGCGGGCCTGCCCTTTATTGTGAATCTTCTCAAATTTCATGTTGCAAAGATAATACGGGCTGGGTTGATTTATTGTGACCAAAATCCGATTTTAACAATGAAAAATAGTTGCAAATAAAACTATCTAACCGGGCTGCAATAATTCATCAATCCGTACAAACCGGTAACCTTTTGTTTTCAAATATTTTATTAATTCAGGCAGTTTTTTATAAAATTTATCTGTCCGACCAGGTCCTGCCCCCGCGTGCATCAGCAGGATAAACCCTTTTAGTCCGGCCGGCCGGCTGCCCTCGTAACCGGTAATGGAGTTCAGGATGGTTTCATTGTCCCGGTAATTTTTATCTGCATCCCTGGTATAGTCGGCTGTACTCCGGGTGCCGGGTGTATAGTTGATCAGTTGCATCCCAAACCGGCTGGTCCAGTCCGCAATGGAATCATTGTACCATTCGTAGGGTGGCAGGAAGAAGCGGGATTTATTCGCTTCAATCCCATGTGCCGCCATGGCGGCATAGTTATCGGCCAGGTCGAGACTGAACTGTTGCTCATTCAGGAGCAGACTGTCTCTTTTTGTCCAGTCGCAGTACAACAGGTGTTTATCCGAATGGGCCCCCAGGTAATGCCCGCGGCGGCGGAGTCCTTTGATCAACGGACGGAATTGCTCATTGCGGTAAAAATCGCCGGTCAGGAAGAAGGAAGCCTGAATCTTTTCTTTCAACAGCAGGCTGTCGATAAAGGTCCCGCCTTCACCAAACTCATGCCCGGTAAATACGAGGGCTAATTCCTTCCGGGTACTGTCACCCCGGATGATCGCACCCCGGTCATGACTGAAGTTCTTTTTTATTTCCATGGAACCGGGATGCACACTTTCCCAGGGTAACTGGTGGGGTGGATCGGGCTCGGGTTCTGCACCGGCTTCTTTGGCCGCCAGCAGGTAGATCAGTGATGCCGTGCCATCCATGGTAGGTTCGTTGGTACTATAATCTCCATAATCATCATGATATACGGCAAGGTCACTTTGAAAAGCGGCATATTCATCCGCATCCTTCAGTTGGATACCGATCAGTCCGTTGAAAATACTGCCATACACCGGACCGTCTACCAACCCGCCATCGATCGGATAATTTTTTAAATGGGTAAAGGCTGAATGCGGATCCACCGGTGTATCGCCCCAGGCCGGTAAACCATAGACCATCGAAGTACCCCAGGGATTACAGCCAAATAGCCAGTCGAAATTAGCCTGTTCGAGTTCGCTGAACTGATTATCACCTGTGAGTTGTTTGTACCAATAACACTGAATCGCAAATGATGTAGTGAGGTTATTGCTGCACCAGATATAGGGAATGCCACGGTAGAAGGCATTGGACTGTGCTTTACTCCAGACTTTTTCAATACCCTGCTTATAAAATCCGGTGATGGTACTTCTGGAAGTACTTGCCAATTGTTTCGCCAGTTCATTATGTCCGGCATTAATGAATGGATACCATTGGTAGTGCGCAGCTGTATCTGATCCCAGCCAGGGTGTCAGCTTTTCTATTTGTGCATAAGCAAAGGACGCTGCCTGGTATTTTACATCACGGGTATTGTTATATAAAGAGGCGGCTGCCAGTTCCATATCATCCGACCAGTTCATTTCCGCATATATATAGGGAGAACGTACAGATACCGTTTGTGTAAATCCTGTTTTCTTTTTCCCAAAATTGTATGCAGAGAATGATTTTTTTGAAAGCCTGGCAGCAAATACAGGATCCGTCTTTTTAAATATGGATGAACCCAGGGCAAAAGCACTGGAGAATTTTCCGGCTGTAGAACTCGTACCCGTAGTGGCATTCATGAACTTACCCCGCTGCTGCGGTTCGCCATTAATAAAGTACACCGGACGATCCAGACCAGGTCCGTAATAATTCGTATCCTCTTTGGGGATCCGCATGCCCATATGGTCGCGGTCGTCGCCGATCTGGTTGAACAGCCAGTTATCTTTCGGATGCATTTTCAATAACCAGTCCAGTCCCCATTTTGCTTCATCCAGCACATCCGCCCTTCCGTTCTTCCCATCGAGTCCGTTGGCCTGCTTTTCATCGGTAAACACTTTGGGGAAATCGCGGTAAGCCATCAATAAATGATATGTGGCATTGGCCGACGTGGAACTATACTGTAAATAATCCGAAGCATCATGCCAGCCACCCACCACATCGATATGGGTGCTGTCTTTGATCCCGGCTTTTTCGCCA
This sequence comes from Bacteroidota bacterium, assembly GCA_029561255.1. Taxonomy (GTDB): domain Bacteria; phylum Bacteroidota; class Bacteroidia; order Chitinophagales; family Chitinophagaceae; genus JJ008. Next base: position 28,001 of record JAKQJH010000263.1, read on the forward strand.
TACAATACATAGCCGTCGTGGGTATGACAACTGTCTTTTAAAAAAGGATTAAAGCCGGTGCGTTGTTGTCGCATATAACGCAGGCAGAAATCGGCCGCCCCTTTATATACATCCTGCCCGATCCGGAAAACAGGAGAGGTAGTTTCACCTGTCCGTATGAAGTACTCTCCCGGCTTATGAAAGGCGGTGAACTGCATTCGGTAACTATGTTTAAAAGGACCATAAGCTCCAAAGTCCTTGCCGGCATACCCGATCATGACCACTTTGCCGGTGGTTCGCTCCACCAATTCCCATTTACCAAAACCGTTATCCTCTTTGGTTACCCAGACCGCGGTTTTCAGTCCGCCCGGGGTATAGCCCAGCTGATTGATCCGGATCCAGCTTTGCGGTGCTTGCTGAGCCGTCAGCAGCAGGGGAAACAAGAGAAGCAGAAAGAAGCCTTTTTTCATACCCACAATTTACAAACTGCCGGTCAATACCCGCCGGATTGGAAACCCTATTTAGTATAACTTAGCAACTTATAATGTTAACCAGATGAAATTAGTCACTTACCTCAAAGAAGAAAGAGAACAACTGGGCGTCCTGATCAATGGGATGCTCTACGATATGGAAGTCCTGCATCCGGAACTGCCCAACAGCATGAACATGATGCTGAATTACTGGGAAGAGTTTTTCCCGTTTGCCCAGGCCGGCGAACTGATGTTACGTGAAGGCACCCGAACCAGTAGTCGTGGTATTCCGATCAGCGAAGCGCAGTTATTGGCCCCCATCCCCTTTCCCACTTCCTGCCGGGATGGCTATGCCTTTCGTCAGCACGTGGCAGCAGCACGACGTAACCGCAAAGTAGACATGATCCCCGAGTTTGACCAGTACCCGATTTTTTATTTTACCAATCATCATAGTATCCAGGGGCCGGGCGATGTGCGTTGTATGCCCGATCATTTCGAAAAACTGGATTTTGAGCTGGAAGCCGCCATCGTGATCTGCAAACATGGCCGAAATATCCGTGCGGAAGAAGCGGACCAGTATATTGGCGGACTGATGATCATGAATGACCTGAGTGCAAGGCGCCTGCAGATGGAAGAAATGTTGTTGAACCTCGGTCCCGCCAAGGGAAAAGATTTCTCTACCGTGATCGGACCCTGGCTGGTGACCCTGGACGAACTGGAACAATTTGAAATTCCAGCCAAGGAAAACCATACCGGCAAAAGCTGGAACCTGCGGATGCAATGCAAGGTGAATGGCAAACAGGTGAGCGATGGCAATGTGGGCGATATGGACTGGACTTTTGCCGAGATCATCGAACGCGCTTCCTATGGCGTGGACCTCTATGCCGGCGATGTGATCGGCAGCGGCACGGTAGGTACCGGTTGTTTCCTCGAACTCAATGGCACCGGCAAACTCAACGACCCCAATTATCCCGAACAATGGCTGCAGGCCGGTGATGTGGTGGAAATGGAAATCGACGGACTGGGGACGCTGAGCAATACGATGGTGGCGGAGGAAACGGAGTGGAGTATATTGGGGAGGAAGAAAGGGTGAGAGAATGAGTAATGAGTAATCAGTAATGAGTAAAAGCAGAAGAGTCTATAAAGAAATGAATTTTTCCCAAAGCAGGATGTTTAATACTTTAAACCTGCCCGATCAGCTACTCATTATTGATTACTCAATACTCATTCCCAAAACAGCGTCTGCCGGATTTTTAGTAATGTTCGATCAGCTACTCATTACTGATTACTCATCACTGCCGTCCTAAACATGAAAAATTTAGTTCTTTGAAAGTCTTATCAGATAAGGGTTTCAGCCGATTTTAGGGTTCAAACGATTTCAGCAAAATTCGGCATTTTTGGGGGTATTTTACCCCATGAACACCGGAAAGTATGTTTTTGCTCAGGTGGCAGAATTGTTACCGGCAAATGATTTTATCAAATGTATGAACCGTTATAGTGGCAACTATCAGGTTAAGCATTTTACGTGCTGGCATCAGCTCATGTGTATGCTTTTTGGGCAACTGGGTAACCGGGAAAGCCTGAGCGACCTGATTGTTTGCCTGGAGTCTCAGCGAAGTAAATGGTATCAT
>JAKQJH010000272.1 GCA_029561255.1 Bacteroidota bacterium
GTACTTCTAACTTCGTACTTGTTTTTGCCATTTCCCATATGTCCCGCTCCGCCACAACCATTCCACCGGACCATAGTTAAAGTATTTCAGCCAGAGGGTACTGAAAATAATCTGGCCGATAAAGACCAGGAAGGCAAATAGGGTAGTATACACAGGGCCCACCTGGTGCAGCATGGCGAAACCGAATCCGTAGAATACAAAGCAACCCACGAGGGAATGCAGGATATAATTGGAAAAAGCCATTTTGCCCACCGGCTGAAGGATGGCCACAGCTTTTTTACCAAAGGAGGTACGGGCTGCCAAAAAGAACAGGGCCACATAAGCGAGGGCAAGCGGTGCCACGCCGAAAGCATAAACGATGGTCTGGTACAAGCCTTCCATACCGAAATTATAGTATTTGCCTTCTTCCATATATCGAGCCAGCATATAATTACAGGGAAGTCCAAGGATGAGTCCGCCAATAGCGATGGACCATAGCAGTTTGGTATTGGTGATGAGTTGTTTGTAGCGATCATCCTTACCGAGCAGATAACCGAGGATGAACATGCCCAATACCTTGGGGATCCGGCTCTGGAAGACCAGGTCGCCAAAGCGATAAAATACACCGGATAAGAGGGTCTGCAGGTGATCGAAATAGTTTCCGTATTTCAGCTTCTTCACAAATTCTTCAAAGCCGCCAATACCGGCAACATGGATATCGATCTTTTCCCCGGTTTGATACAAGATCCCGGCCGGAGCCATCATCCACTCAAATTTCATTTTTAAATAATAGAGGAGGATCGGGGATAGTAACAAAATGATAGCGGTGATAAACAGTTTGCGGTCATTCCATTTACGGATCCAGAGGAACACAAATCCCACCAGGGCATAGAAGGCCACGATATCACCGGTCCAGAGCAGCAGCAGGTGGGCCAATCCAAGCAGGAACATAAATAACAGCCGCCGGCGTACAAAGGAGACAGGGGTCAGTCCTTTTAACTCGCTTCTTTTGAGTTGTATGGCCAATCCCCAGCCGAAGAGCAGGCTGAAAATGGAATAGAACTTTCCTTCGATCAGCAGGTGTTCAATAAAAACGGTTTGTTTATCCCAGGGATGAAACCAGGGTCCGCTATTGGGAAGGGAGGCATTGTAAAAACTAAAGCCCACCGGGAGGTTGGCGATAAAAATGCCGAGAATGGCAATACCCCGGAGGGCATCGATCAGGTGAATGCGCTCAGCAGACTGAACGGGTGTCAGGGATTGCATCAGGTTCGTTGGTTTTGGTGGCCTTTATCAGGCGATTTAATGGTGTAAATAAATATATGCCGGATTTCCGGAATGGTCAACTAATCGGTGCTTAGTTTCCCCGGATGTTGTAGATTTAGCCGGAAGTTTATCCCTTATGCCACTTACCATTGATGAAATTAAACAACACTTGCCCGGCTTTCCGGCTGAATTACTGGCCGAAATTGCGGTGCACGGAATGATGAAGGAAGTCCCGGAAGGGGTGGAGATCCTCAAGGAAGGACAGTATATAAAAGTTATTCCCATCGTGCTCGAAGGACTGGTCAAAGTCTTTACCCGGGCAGAGGATAAGGAACTACTTCTTTATTATATTGGTCCGGCGCAGAGTTGTATCATGTCTTTCTCCTCCGGTCTTTCCAATGCCCCCAGCCGGATCTTTGCTTTTACAGAAGATGCTTCTCTTTTATTACTACTACCAACCGATAAGCTGAGCAAATGGGTGAAGCAATACCCGGCCGTCAATGAATTATTCTTCCAGCAATATAATCTGCGTTATACCGAAATGCTGGACACCATCAACTCCCTGCTCTTCGACAAGATGGACCAGCGCCTGTACAACTACCTGCTGGAGAAGAGTAAGCTCAAAGGGGAGAAGATCCTGTCACTCCGGCACAAGCAGATCGCCGGAGAGCTCGGCACCGCCCGCGAAGTGGTGACCCGGGTGATGAAAAGGCTGGAACAAGAGGGGAAAGTGAAGCAATTACCGGAGGGCATACAAATCATTTAGGCTGGTGACAGTGGTCACCGCCCTGCGGCGGCCGGGAAAGTTAGTTTTACGGGGTGAAAATGAGTAATCAGTAATGAGTAATGAGTAAGGATCGAAAAATCTTTACTGTGTTTACTCTTTTCCCAGAGCGGGATGTTCGAAATCAGCGTGCTGTACAAGAAGCTACTCATTACTGATTACTCATTACTCATTCATTAATTAACATCTCAACTTCTAAACCTCAAACATTCTTATTATGAAACCAAACATGGGAACCGCCGACCGCATTATTCGTGTATTACTCGCTGCTGTATTTGCCTTTTTGTATTTCAGTGGAACTGTAGCCGGAACACCCGGATTGATCCTGGTGATCCTGGGAGGAGTATTTCTGCTGACCAGCCTGGTTAGTTTTTGTCCGCTGTATACACTCGTAGGTATGAATACCTGCTCCACGAAGAAGTAGTTTAATCCTGTATGTTATAATGTATTGAAGTTCCCCCTGGGGGAACTTTTTTTGTGTGGTTAATCCGCTGTGCACTGTCCTGATTATGTCAGTTGCCAGGAAATGAAAAATGAACAACTATTCGTATGAAATAATATTTAAATGTTATGATTTTTGTCAGTTTTGTATGATAAATGCTGTCTGACCTCTTTATTTCTATCCTTTAAGTAATTAACATCCGGTTTTATCTGCTATTCTATAACTAACTTTAGCCAGATTCCGGTTAAGTGTTTATTTCAAAAGCCGTTTTT
>JAKQJH010000277.1 GCA_029561255.1 Bacteroidota bacterium
TGAAACAGTGGAAACGGAAGTGATCATCCCCATGGCGGAAGTACTGAAGGCCAATAACTATGAAATAAAACCGGCCCTCGCCGTATTGTTCAAGAGTGAACATTTCTTCGATTCCCTGAACCAGGCCTGCTATATCAAAGCGCCTTTTGATATCATTGTGGGCACCCTGCGGGAATTCAGCGTGCCTATTCCGGTCTATACCGATCATACAACCGGCTATCCCTTCTTTAGCAATATCTACCAGCAGGCGGCGGATATGCAGCAGCAGCTCTTTCAGCCCCCGGATGTTTCCGGCTGGCCTTCCTATTACCAGGAGCCGATGCACTATGAACTCTGGGTAAATAGTAACTCGCTGCCCAAACGGGCCGACTTTACCGATGCCCTGGTAAATGACTCGGTGATTGATGTGCGGGCTTTTGCCAATTACTCGTCTAATCCCGCAGACCCGAATCAACTGATCAATGATGTTTCATCTTTATTATTACGCTATCCCTTATCTGCCAGCTCAAAGACCTATGTGAAAACGCATTTCCTGACTAATAACACAACAGAAGATACGGTATGGACCAATGCCTGGAACAGCAATAACAACGCGGTGATCAACACCTCACTGAAAGACCTGTTCCGGTTCCTGATGAACCTGCCTGAATTCCATTTATGCTGATGACTGATTTATCCATGTAAACACAAAACCATGATGAACCGCAGAAACTTCTTACAAAATACCGTTCCCCTCGCTGTCACAATGCCCGGACTGCTCAACGGATTTTCCTTTACCGCCAATGGAGCGGAAAGTCCATTGGCCCGTTTATTGGAACAAACACTCACTGACACGGACCATGTCTTTGTACTGGTACAATTATCCGGAGGCAACGACGGACTGAATATGGTGATCCCGCTTGATATCTATGGCAATTATTATAATGCCCGTACCAATGTGGCTATTCCGCAAAGCCAGGTATTACGCCTCGATGGCACGGATAAATCCGGTCTGCACCCCGCTATGACGGCCATGCAGAATATGTTCAATGAAGGCAAGATGGCGATTGTGCAATCGGTAGGTTATGACACCCCCAACTTTTCCCATTTCCATGCCACGGATATCTGGAACAGTGCGGATACCCGGCGTAACAGGAGGGAACGGGTGAAGACCGGCTGGATGGGCCGCTACCTGGAAAGCGAATACCCCGGATACCCCGAAGCATTTCCTAACAACAATATGCCCGATCCGCTGGCCATCCAGATCAGCAATTTTCCCACACTGATGGCACAGGGAACGATTTATTCAATGGGCTTATCCATTACCAATCCGGAGAAGATCTATACGTTCGCTAATCCGTTCAATGACTACCCGCTCAACGCTGCTCCGGCCAATAAAGAACTCAAGTTTCTCCGGGTGATCTCTGAAAAAACAAAGATCTATTCCGATATTATCCGTACCGCTTATCAGCGGGCCGCCACTATGGCCGCTTATCCTACGGAAAACGGACTGGCGGAACAATTAAAGATCGTGGCGAGGCTGATAAAGGGTGGACTTAAAACAAGGGTGTATACCGTGACGATGGGTGGATTTGATACCCATAAAAAACAGGTGAATGCCAGTGACACGACTACGGGTATGCATGCTAAACTGATGAAGGAATTATCCGGTGCCATCAGTGCCTTCCAGGATGACCTGGAACTGATGGGGCTCGATGAGCGGGTGATGGGGATGACCTATTCTGAATTTGGTCGTCGTATTAAATCCAATGCGAGTCTCGGCACCGACCATGGTGCGGCGGCCCCGCTGATATTATTTGGTAAAAATGCCAAGAAAGGAATTCTCGGTACCAGTCCGGATATCCCGGCCGATGCCCAGGTGGTCAATAATATACCGTTCCAGTATGATTTCCGCAGTGTATATGCATCCGTACTGGAGCAATGGTTCTGTGTGAAGCAACCGGCTCTTGATTCCATTATGCTTCGTAATTTCCAGTCACTACCCCTCGTTACCGGCCCCTGTGGAGTAGCCGATGATCCGGAAGACAACAACAATGCGGCGGACAAACTGATTCTGAAAATGTGGCCCAGTCCCTATACGATCAATGCCACGATCCAGTTCTCCACCAATGGCGGCAATACGATGATCCAGCAAATCGATGGTTTAGGCCGGGTAGTGAAAGTGCTGACCAACCAGGATTATGCAGCCGGTACTTATAATATTGATATCTATAATGATGGACTCGCTACCGGGGTTTATTTCCTCCGGCTGCAGAATAAGTCGTTACAGAAAGTGATCAGCGTAATGAAGATGCCCTGATCCTGCAGAAATACACCCATAATTCCAGATAATAAAAACACCCAAACCGGGTGTTTTTCTCTTTTTACTGCCCAATACCTGTAATAGTTTTAAGTAGCATTGAAATATCAATACACCTTATCACTGAAAATTACCGGTATGAAACTATACTGCATCCGTATGTTAATGATCCCGCTATTGCTAACCGTCATCCGCTCCGGTGCACAGGGCTACTATTATTATGATGACCGCCATTATGAGGGTCCGGTGTTAGCCGAACTGGGAGTAAAAGGCGGCGTTATGAATGCCCTGACCGATATCGGCGGACAATCAGGAGCCGGGAAAAACGGGCTGAAGGACCTCAACCTGGCATTCAGTCGTCCCTGTTTCAGTATATATGCTTTGGTGCTTTATCAAAATACGATCGGACTTCGTATACATTATGCCGCCGGCCAGGTAACAGCCGCCGACAGTATTTTAAAAAAAGACCGGATCTCTACCCATGGCCGTTATGAACGGAACTTAAGTTTTCGAAGTCCGGTCTGGGAGCTTGGCCTCATTCTGGAAATTCATCCCTTATCTATATTCAATAATAACAGAACTGATAAAAACCCATCACGGTTTTCGCCGTACCTGCTGGCAGGAATCGGTTTCTTCTCCTTTAATCCACAAGCTGAGTGGGAAGGGCGATGGTTCCCCTTACAACCCTTGCATACGGAAGGGCAAGGATTTTCCATGTATCCTGACCGGAAACCCTATTCACTTCGTCAAATGAATTGGCAGACCGGTGCCGGATTAAAATATGAAATCAATGCATGGCTCAACGGGCGCTTTGAAATCATGCATCGTTTCCTGAAAACCGATTACCTGGATGATGTGAGCCGGGATAGTTATGTACAACCTGCTCTTTTCAACCGGGAACTTCCACCCGCTTTGGCGGGACTGGCGCGGGCTTTGGCCGACCGCCGCGCAGAAGTGGATCCCGGTCATATCACAAATCTTTCCTACCAGCGGGGCAATCCTGCGAATAAGGACGCTTATTTTACAGCAGAAATAGGTGTGGGGATCGTGCTGGGCCGGAGCCGTCGTTGAAAGATCCGGGCATTTGGCTTTGCAGTACATGGACTGAAACTGTATCTTTGAAATACCCAATACTTTACACCCGGGAATTCACTTTTTCGCTTATCCTGAACTGCAACCATGCCTGAACACCATTATACACTTCCAGCATTTAACAGCCTGCTTTCCTTCAGGCCACTGGTAGCTGCCCTGAAAAAGAACATTGAAGAGGGTAACACAGGTATGAAAAAATTGTACGGGCATGTGGTAAAAGAGCTGGAATCCCACCCGGAACTGATGGGCACGATCCATGACCTGGCCCTGCTGGATCCGCATCATGAACTGATCGAAGAATTATTATCGGCCGTTTTTCCGCCCACTACCGCCAATTATATGTATGGGATTTCTTATCCCTTTAAGAACCTGGCAGTCTATGCTTCTCCCCTCTTCAAGAAAATAATGATCCGGAAAAACAGTAATGAAATCCTGGTAGGCAATGACCCCGATCATTCACTGGATAAACAACGGCTGCGCTTTGCCTATGGCCTGATTCTGAAAAAATATTTCGGATTTGAAAGCCCGGAAAACTCCAGGGTGGTTTACCCGGTAACCGATGAAAAAACCGGGCTGACCCGTTATATGGAAATGCGGCTGGATGGACGTTTCATTGATGTATCGCCGGTAAAAGGTATGCCCGCATTACCCACCAGTCTGCTCGATCCGGCGACCAACCGGCTTTTCACCATGGAGGAACTGATGAAAATGGTTCCATTGGAACAATTTATTTTCGAAGGACTGACGGTGTTACGGATCAATGATGTGACTGAACAGGCGGTAATCACCGAAATGAAAAACTTCCTGCTGGATTTTAACGGACTGCCCGGTAGTGTATCTTATACCCGTTTGGAAAAAATGATTCAGGACCTGATTGGACTGAAAGACCTGACGATTGGCATTACCCCCTTCTTCCGCATACAGGGACACTATATTTATTCTGAACTGCACAATAGCCAGAGTCTGCTGTACCGGCAATGCAGCAACGTCACGGAAAAAGACGAAATCAGTGATTACAGTAAAATCCTTTTCCGCGACAATCATCAGCCGGTACTCTACCAGGTATTGGATCAAAAAAACACGGCGCACATCCAATGTCTTCATAATTATTACCGGGCCGGCAGCCGGAGTATTATCATCTGTCCGCTCAAGCAGGGTAAGGAATTACTGGGACTATTGGAGATCAGTTCTCATGAACCTGGTTACCTGCAGCCCTTTCATATCAGTAAGATTGAACCCGCTGTACCCTTATTCAAGATCAGCCTCGAGAAAAGCCTGGAGCAACTGAACAGCCAGGTGGAGGAACTGATTAAGAAAAAGTTTACCGCGGTACAACCAGCCGTGGAATGGAAGTTCACCGAGGTTTCCCTGAATTACCTCGTCAGTCATTACAAGCAGTCGGACACCCGGTTGGAACGGATCGTATTTGAACAGGTCTATCCGTTTTTTGGTGCAATCGATGTACGTAATTCTTCCACTGCGCGATCCAAAGCGGTACAGGCCGACCTGTTGGAACAGTTGGAACTGGCCGCTGTGGTCATTCGTAAAGCACAACAGGAACAGAGCTTCCCGATTTTATATGAACTGCTCAATAAAATTGAAAAATACAAATCAGCCGTCGCAGAAACCCTTCGCTCCAATGAGGAAATGGCCGTGTATGATTTTCTGCAAGGTCAGCTGCTGGCCGTATTTAATCACCTGCTGGAAACCGAGCCTGCGGTAAAAGTGGAAACGGAAACTTATTTTGCAAGCCTGGATCCCCAGCGACAGTATTTATACCGGCACCGCAAAGAATATGAACAGAGTATTGCCCGCATTAATGAAACCCTGGCGCGGTTTGTAGACCGGGAACAACAGGCGGCACAGAAAATCTACCCGCACTATTTTGAACGGTTTATCACGGACGGACTCGAGTTCAATATGTTTATGGGACAATCCATCAGTCCGCGGAAAAAGATGGATGAGATTTATCTCCGCAACCTGAAAATGTGGCAACTGACAATGATGGTAAAAGCGGCCCGGGTTACTGCACAGCTGGAACAGGAGTTACCCATGCCGCTACGCACCACCCAGCTGATCCTGGCCAGCAATCAGCCACTCACCATTTGTTTCCGGACCGAAGAACGGAAATTCGATGTGGATGGGGTGGGCAATACCCGCTATGAGATCATCAAAAAGCGGATTGACAAAGTACATATCAGGAACAGCGATGAACGGCTCACCCAACCCGGCATGGTCGCTATTGTATACACGCAGGCCAAAGACGCAACAGAATACAAAGAGTACATTGAATTCCTGCAACATAAAGAACTTTTGCAGCCCGGTATCGAAAGTCTCGACCTGGAAGAATTACAGGGTGTCTCCGGCTTAAAAGCGCTGCGGGTGGCCATCCGGCCAGACCTGCCTGGAACATTGGCGGTAATAGCAAAAGAAACAAAGCTGGTTGTTGAATAATCAGTTGATTATTTTTTTATTTCCGGTAGGGGAACCTGAGAATGGTCGCTCTTTCCGCCCGGCCTTCATTGGAAATATACATATCGCCGTTAGATTTAAAGGTGATGCCTTCCGGTTGCGGAAATAATTTCTTCCCTAATTCATAGACTCCTTCCAGTTTGCCATCCAGGCTGGTAATGATCAGCTGGCTGCTGGCAGATGAAACTATAAAGAGTTTTTGCAATACCGGATGAATAGCCGCAGCGGAAGGCTCTAACCGTCCGCTTTTAAATGGGGAAGCCGTCTTCACTTCATCTACGGATATAGTAAAAACGGGGTCCGGATCAAATCCCGTGGAATCTATATTGCAGGCATAGGCACTCACCACCTGTTTATTATCTGACTCGCAGTTCTTGCAAAGTATCACCAACGCATTACGGGCCGGATCAAAGTACATAGACTCAAAATCGTTGAGGCCGCTGATTCCCACTTTTCCCATTTCCACGGGTATGGCTTTGCCGGTACTGTCTTTTGAAATCATAAGTATCAGTCCATCGCTTCTTAATACGTAAGGAACACTATTCACAACTACCACCTCCTCATAATCCCCTTTTTCCCCGAAGGGCAGTTCACTTTTGATCAGTTTGGTTTCCTTGTCCAGGTAAAACAATTTCCCGGATTCATCATTATGCGCAATAAACTCATCCAGTTTTTTATCCCAGGCAAGCCCGGATATTTCTTTCAGTTTGGGTTCCAGTTTATGGGTAAATACCTGGGCAAAACTATAATGGGGCGGGGATTGAATCCGGCGTACTTTACCAGTACCACAGCTGCTCAGCAGCAGCAATATCATCACCGGACAGATCCAACGGGTACTGAAATTTAAACAACGCATTCTCTAATTTTCATTAAATTTATCAAAAGTTATCATTATAACATGATGGAAAATCCGTCAGCACTGTTGAAAGCCGCCCAGGAGTTTGCCAGCCAGCTTATTACCACAAAAGTCAGCAAGGATGTTACTTTTCATACCCTGCAGCATACCCGTGAGGTGGTGGCCGCCTGTGAACAGATTGCTGAAAAGGAAAGTCTCACTGAAGAGGACCTGTTGGCGCTTCATATCGCCGCCTGGTTACATGACACCGGATACAGTGCCGGTAAAGCCAAAGGACACGAACAGGTGAGTTTACAACATATGCAGGAATTCTTCAGTCTGCACCCGGTGGAAATGGCATTTGCGGAAAAGGTTAAAGGCTGTATTATGGCCACCCGGATGCCCCAAAATCCACAAAGCAGGATTGAGGAAATCATCTGTGACGCCGATCTTTTCCATCTCGGATCATCCAATTTCAAGGAAAAAAGCCGGCTGCTCCGCAATGAGCTGATAGAATTTAACGGGGAGGAATGGTCTAAAAAAGACTGGCGCCAGAATAATATTGCTTTTCTCGAAGCCCATAATTATTTTACTTCTTACGGAAGAAAAGTATTGCAACCAGCCAAGGATGAACACCTGGCCCGTTTACTGGAAAAAAATCCGGTTGAGAAAATCAAGGAAGATAAAAAGGATGATAAAGAGCTGGATGAAGAGGCAACCGATCATTTATCCGAAGAAGAACTGAAGCTGAAACGGATGAGGGAGAACCAGACTGAACGGGGCATCAGCACCGTTTTCCGGATCATGGCCCAGAACCAGTCCAACCTGAGTCAGATGGCCGATTCCAAAGCCAACATTCTCATTTCGGTCAACTCCATTATTCTTACCATCGTGATCTCCACCCTTTCCACCAAACTGGAGAGCAACAGTTACTTGCAGATCCCGGTCATCATACTGGTGACTGTATGTGTATCTGCCATTGTATTCTCCATCCTGGCCACCCGTCCGCACGTTACCGAAGGCACTTTCACACCAGAGGATATCCAGAATAAAAAGACCAACCTGCTCTTCTTCGGCAACTTTTATAAAATGAGTCTGCCGGATTATGACTGGGCCATGCAGGAATTACTGGCCGATAAAAATTATTTATACAGCAGCCTCGTTAAGGACAATTACTTCCTCGGTGTGGTCCTGGCCAAAAAATACCGCTGGCTGCGCATCGCCTATAATGTCTTTATGTTCGGCATCATCATCGCCATGGTAGCATTTGCCGTAGCCGTGGCTATACCACAGGCAACGGAAGTGTATGCCCCAGGTTAAACTAGTCGGCAGTCGGGAGTTAGTAGTCGGCAGTCAATACACCTCCTTAGGAGGCTGAATCTGGTTAAAAAGCTGTTACTCGTTTTACGGGATTACTCGCATCTCGCAACT
>JAKQJH010000316.1 GCA_029561255.1 Bacteroidota bacterium
CAAAAAGTACCTGGACGAGGTCTCTAACTCTTCTGATATTATAGTGGTTTCCAGGGCGGCCGAAGAGGAAGCCGTGGTTATTCTTTCATTGAAAGAGTATAATTCACTTACCGAAACCGGTCATCTGCTTTCCACCGCAAAGAACAGGCAGCGTATACACGAATCGATCGACCAGTTAAAGAACAAAAAGACCCGCAAGTTTAAGCTTTAACCTGTATTATGAATTTTGAGTTTACAGAAAATGGTTGGGAGGATTTTCAATACTGGGTTGAAACGGACAGTTCTATAGCCGGAAAAATCAAAGATCTGTTAAATGAAATCAGGAAAACTCCATTTCACGGGACAGGAAAGCCTGAACCACTCAGGCACGACTTAAAAGGATTTTGGTCCAGGCGGATTACTGGTGAACACAGATTGGTTTACAAGGTGGAAGGAAAGAAAGGAGTCGACCAGAAATGTTATGTCATCCAATGTCGCTTTCACTATGACTGACACCTGCGCCTCGCTTAATAATCATTACGCTTCAGGAATATCCTGTTTTTAAGGGATAGTTTCAATATAAGATTAATCCCATATTTACAAAATTCAGTGGATTAAACTACCAATCATGAAGCGAATAATAATGATATCACGGTTAAGATTTCCAGTTTTATTTATTGTTTATTATTTGCTGGTGGCACAGGGATGTTTTGCTCAGGATTGTAAAGTCCAGGCAGCTAACAAACCGTCTGTTTGGGTGAGGGGGACAGATGATTATTTTGATTTTTCCCATTATACGCAAAAGCCGGCCAAATGGGATGTCTCGAAGATGAAATTACAGGCCGTCAAAGCAGAACGCTGGATAAAAAGCCTGCTTACTGGTTTTACAGGTGCCCGGATGTTGCATTATAATTCTTACGTACTTGATTATGAAGTGAGCGATAAGGGGACAAGCAACGATATTATCTTTTACAATATAACGGGAGTAAAGAAATTTTATAGTACCAGAACGATGTGTTTCGCTTACTACTGTTATGATAATAGCCACGTTATACAAACAGAAGGGGAGAGCGGCTCAAATATAAAAGTGGTCTTTAATAATTTTTTTATTTCCGGAATAACCAGGGATGCGGGGGTTTATACTGTCAATGGAACACCGGTATTCGGCATCATTAAAATGAAGCGCAGCGAGAGTCGAATTGATTATTATGAACAGCGGGTCCAGGATAACGCCACCGCCATAATGTACACCGCCAATGATTATATCTTTTTACGAAACAGTGACCAACCTGTTTTTATTCCGGTTACCCGTAAGGAATACCTCGGGCAAATGCTGAAAGATGTGGCCGCCTATAGCATTAGTCAGACTAAACAAATGACAGAAATGTATAACCTGAACCGGAAACAATTTGAGGATGAAATGAAGGGATATAAAGCAATGGACAAAAGTTATACAGCTGAGAAAGAAGCGAAACGGCGGAAATGGTTTGAGGAAGACCAGGAAAAATTGAATAAAGTGATCAGTAAAATAAAACCTGATTCAGATGCGGCTACAGCCGTCATCCAGCAATACTTACAAAAGCCGGCTGGATGGCTCAGCCAGGGTTACAGTAATTTCTATACTTTTTCATCTTATACGGCCTTGAGCGTGAAACAATACTTTGAAAGCATGGATAAATCCTTTTTGCCGGATGGGGAAGAAGGAACAACTTATGAGATTGTATCCGTGAATCCTGCTTATTTCAACAAAAAGGTTGCAGCGGATGTCCCACAATTAATTACAGTACATCTGCAGAATGGAACGTATGGCCACATGATCAAAGTGGCTAACCTGGTTAAACAGCCCGGGGCATTGGCTCCCCTGGAAGCCATCGTAAATCACGGTAAATAAAAATTTGTCCTGGCATCTGTATTCACTAACAACTATCGACTTACTACTTCACCACAAATCTTATTCGCGTGTCGTGCCGTTAACTTCCATAAACCGTCTTTTTTCATCCAGATATTTGTATACCGCCGCTCTGTAATCTGTTCCGATTTCGAAGCCTCATTAAAAGAAACAACCGTTTCCCGGCCCATGGAGATGGCTATATTATTGTTAAGGATAATTTTCTCCACCATCCGGGTAAAAGAGGTTCTTTGATTCTGAAGTACGGGCCTGTCTAATGGGTTTATTTTGGCCACTACTATCTTATTTTCCGGGTTATGTACAACATAGTCTTTATCCCAAAGCTTCTTTAATGCAATGGTATCTTTATTCATCACCGCCTGTACTTCTTCCTGTTCAAGCTTGTTGATTTCGCTTTCCATTTCAGAATGCTGGGCAGTGGAGAATTTGCCACAAAAAAACAAGCAAATAGTTATAATTAGTATTTTCATAAAAAAGTTTAAGTGAGTATTGTGAGTCTTCAGGTAAGTTATGTTTTTGTTTTTAACTTAAATGAAAAGTCAGAGTATAACAAGGTGGCCATTTGCCAGTCTTCAGTCTAGCGTATTCAAAACCAGCATTTAATGAGTTTTTTTCATAAATATCTTTTCCTGCTTCTGGCTTTACTCCTGTCTTTTGTTAGCAAAGCACAACCATTGGGTGAATTTGATGTCCGCCGGGGAGTAGCTCCTTTTTTTCTGGGCTCGGTTCGTACCCAACTGGACAGCTTCATTCAGCTGGTTCAGGCTGGAAAAATGGATTACAATGGCAAAACGGAAGTTACTTATGCGTATTATGGATTGACTGATCAACCGTATAATCTGGAAGGTGTATCTTTTAAAAGCGTTTTGCTGACTTATGTGTCCGATACATTGATACGGGTGATGTTTTTTACCCTTTATACACCCAGGCTTTTTCCGGATTATCATAAAAGAGGAAGAACTGATTACCGGAAGCTGGGTTTTGTATTAACAACAAAGTGGCAGCGGGCGGGGAGCCAAAAGATATTCACTCAGTCACCTGACAAATTGATTGTATCCCGGGGATTCCAATGGGATACCGATAGTGTCCGAATGAAACTGGCCTTGTATGAGGATAAAACTAAGAAACAACCACTTTCTGATGTTTCGATTACCTGGGAACGGCCCGGTTATGATTGACTTTCATTAAGAGATCGAATTTCAACACAATAGATAACAGACTATTTTATATGTACTGAATCGGAGATTAACCGGGTCGAATTCAGGAACAACGACTTTACCCGCTCACCCTGCTCTATGCTCTCTTTTATTCCAGGGTGAAAGTACCAGTAATTGTAAGTGGTGAACTCTTTGATTCCATTGAACAGTTCATCTATTTTCCGGATCATTTCCAGATCGGTTGAGGCAATCATTCCCATATAAAAGTGCAGGGTGATCTGGGGGCTGCTCCGCTGGTAGCTGGAGTTGCTGATCTCGTAGAAGTTGTTGTAAATATAATCGAGCACGGGCTGATAAAAGGCAGCCGGGTCATCTGCGGCTGAATTTCCGCTGATCTCAAACAGTAATTGCGGGAAATCGATGATGATCTGCGGGGTGTTGGCTGTTGCTCGCTGGCTATGCATGCAAAGTGTTTAAAAAATAAATTTACGGTAAAGCGGGAACAGGCAGAAGTTAAATCTGTAAGCATACAGCTCTGGAGAGCTTCTGGTTTCATCCTACCTGACATATGACTTAAAGCGTATCATGCGCTTTAACCACGAACAAGGTCCGGAAATGTATGCGGTCTTTCCCGGCTAATACCCCGATTATTTCTGTAACATTAATTTTACGAATTTTTGGATAGAACGAATTGAATATCAACCTTGTTTTTTAGCTTTATGCGGAAACATAAACCAACCAACCATGCGTAACCTCATTTTTTTCATGCACGCTTCCCTCGACGGGTTTGTAGCCGGGCCAAATGGTGAAATGGACTGGATCCGTTTTGACGACGAGTTATTTGACTTTGTCGCCACCATGACGGACAAAGCCGATGCAGCGCTATACGGACGGGTTACCTATGAAATGATGCAGGGCTACTGGCCCACGGCCGCCGATAAGCCCAATGCCACCAAACACGACAAGGAACATTCGGCCTGGTATAAGCAAGTGTCGAAGATTGTTTTATCCCGTACCCTCAGCGGGGAGGGGCTGGACAACACCACCGTGATCAGCGACCAGTTGGCGGAGACGATCATTCGGATCAAGAATCAGGATGGGAAGAATATCCTGATTTTTGGAAGTCCCCGTGCTTCTTACTCTTTACTGGGACTGGGGTTGATAGATGAGTTCTGGGTGTTTGTCAACCCGGTATTACTGGGAAGAGGGATGCCGCTTTTTAATAATGTGACGGAAATGACAAAACTGAAACTGGTGGAGTCGAAATCATTTTCCTGTGGGGTGATAGCGTTGCATTATGAGAAGAGCTGACTTGCTTTAAACCTGTTGAAGACTTATTCATGGTTAAATCGCAGGGATTGCTTTAAACATGGTTCTTCTTTAGCTTAACCCACAACATTTTTAATAGGTCGCCCCTACAGGGCTCTGTGGGCATCTTCGAAATTCTCATTCTATTAATAGGCCACCCCTAGCGGGGCTTAATACAAATGCACCACTCATTTATAGGGCTTCTTATTAAATATTTCATTCTACTGATAGGCCACACCTGACGGGGCGGAATACAAATGTTCTACCTATTTACAGGGCTTCTTGTTGAATTCTCATTCTATTAATAGGCCACCCCTAACGGGGCGGAATACAAATGGCCAACCCATCTATAGGGCTCTATGGCATCTCGTTGAATTTTCATTCTAATGATAGGCCACCCCTAGCGGGGCTTAATACAAATGCACCACTCATTTATAGGGCTTCTTATTAAATATTTCATTCTACTGATAGGCCACCCCTAACGGGGCGGAATACAAATGGCCAACCCATCTATAGGGCTCTATGGCATCTCGTTGAATTTTCATTCTAATGATAGGCCACACCTGACGGGGCGGAATACAAATGTTCTACCTATTTACAGGGCTTCTTATTGAATTCTCATTCTATTAATAGGCCACCCCTAGCGGGGCTTAATACAAATGCACCACTCATTTATAGGGCTTCTTATTAAATATTTCATTCTACTGATAGGCCACACCTGAAGCGGCGGAATACAAATGTTCAACCTATTTACAGGGCTTCTTGTTAAATATTCATTCTACTGACAGGCCACCCCTGACAGGGCGGAATACAAATGCTGCCGTCCCTTGTAATTAGTTCATATTCAACATTTTTTCCAAGCTGAAAGGACAGAAAATGGATTTCTTCGCAAATCCTTCGGGTTTTCATTGATAATACCTATGGATTTTGCGAAGGATTCCCGAACAAAGCCCGAAGGAATCCCGAATGAAAAAGTGCCAGCGTAAATTGTGTCTTGTACTGAAAATGGTTGACAGGTACCTGTTCCTGCTTACAACTTATAACTTACCACTTACAACTCTCCCTCAGGAATAAACTAAAAAGGGTATTGCTGGGGTGGGTGGTATGGGGTAAATTTGGGAGGTGGTAAGAGATTTGCGCGTTTACATTTAAAAATGCATAATTTATATTTATGGAAGAGGAAAAATATGGTATCGATATTGACAATGCACATCAAAAAGCAATTGAATTAATTCCGGAAGATTTTTTCTGGGATTGTATTGACGAACTTGCGCCATTCGGTTCAGACGAGGGTGACACCGCACTAGCTGAATTCAGGGATTGGCGAAAAGAGAATCCAACGATACCCACTTTGGAATGTTTGAAATGGGTAATTGAAAGTGTTGGAGAAATAGATTTTGCAGACTACAATTCAGAAATCCTGTCAAGAGCTAAAATAAAATCACAACTTGAAGATGAAGATTTTGATGACCAGCAATATATATATACATTGGACATTTCAGTCATTGCAACAGGCTTTGCCCAACTTGTTGATGAAGGAATTATTGAAGTGGAGAACAAAGAAGTAATACAACTTGCTATTGACCGACAACTTGTTTGGGCAGAACTATCAGAAGATTGGGAATATGCAAAAGAATATATTTCCAACCTGAAAATTCTTGACAGAGTATTAAAGGCGGCATAAATGTATAGATTTCTCCTTTTTCTGCTACTCATATCCTGCACCTATTCAACATACAGGACTATTGAGAAGTATGCGGGCCATGATATGGTTACAACCCGGCTTGGCGAGACCCAGTTTGTACTGAATCACCCTGCCAATATGTTTCTGGAAGAGGCAAGGGGAAAGGAAGGGCAGCTGGGATACGGGCTTTGGCTCAAAGATTCTGCCTCCCGGTTTTCAGGAATGCACGGCTTCATTGAAATTGAACATGGAAAAGGTATCGGGTCAGCAGAAAAGGATGGACCTGCAATTGAAGTTGTGAGAACCATTGTGCTGAATAAGCCTGCTTTATGGTCTGTTTTCCAAACGGGAACGGGCTATTATACCAGTTTTATGAAAATAGGAGGGTTCAGTTTTACAGCTTCAGCCCTCCATCGATCGTCGCTTGACTCGGTAATTACTATCCTTTCTACATTAACTAAAGATTAGATTTATTTGTCAACGTTTTGATAGTATAAATTTTAATTTGTTTAAGAAATCATGAAGATTCTTTTTTGTACAATCTATTTATTTTCTTTTTCAGCCTCTGTTCCGCACCAAATTCCGGTATTCAAAGCTGTACAGGCTAAGGATGCTGATTTTATGGGTAAAATTGACGATGAGCCTGCTGAAGTTTTACCAGGATGCAGCTGGTATTGCGGTGGAAATGTAACCGGATTTAAAGTATCCTCCTCTCTGGCACCCGCAGGCAAAATTTCTTTTTCGGCAAATAAGGCCCACGATTTTGATATAACAACAGCCTGGGTGGAAGGAAAACCAGATAACGGGATCGGAGAGTACTTGGAATACGCGATTGATATGACTGCCGATAATGCCAGTCAGAAACTGGGTATTACACAGATCATTCTTGCGAACGGGTATAAGAAATCGAAAGCAACCTGGCAGGAGAATGCCCGGGTAAAAAAGCTGAAAATGGTCGTGAATGGTAAGCCCTATGGAATGCTGGAATTACTGGATGCTATCGAATTTCAGGTCATTGATATCGGCAAAATCATGCTGCCGCCTCAGAAAATCACAACGATCCGATTCGAAATTGTTGAAGTTTTCCCAGGTTCTAAATACAAGGACACAGCTATCAGCGAATTACTTTTCGACGGTGTTGGTGTTCATTAAATACCCGACTTTCAGATATGCATGACCTGATCCCATAGAGCCCACAACTTTGCAAATAAAATTGGTTTATAAATTTGTCTTATTCAATTTTGTGGATATATGTAGATATTTATTGTCGGGCGAATTCATGATGAAATAGAGAGTAGTGTTTTCTGGCGTTTATAGTATGTATTTATATACGATAGGGAAATCTAAAACGAATTAAATTACGAATGAGAAGGGGCGAGATTTTTATTGGCAGAATAGTACTAATTCTTGTCGTATGGATTTTATGCATCTATCGGTTTTATAGCGACTTCGACCATCAATATCTCCTGGAAAGTTTTGTTCATGCTGGATTCCTGATCTTGGCTTCCATTGTTTCCCTGATATGTATTTACAAGGATATTAATAGGTATAAGTTGAATAAATCCAAAACGGCATTCATTTCCACAATCGTGACGATTGTAGCTGTTTTTTCCTTAATCTGGATGCTTGATCGCTTAAAAGATCAGGACCGTACACCTGTAATTATACATGCTTTCAGGAGTGGATTGGAGCCGGAAATGTTCTCTATTGATTTCAGGGGAAATGGTACTTATAAATGCGGGAAAGGACTTTTTTTGGGAAATCATCATTATATGCGTGGTCGCTATACGATTAAGGATAGTATTTTGATACTGGACAGATCAAATCTGTACAACCAGATCATCAGTAACCGTCTTTTGCTGAAAACCATTCCCCAAGCTGATTCATTAAAAAGAAAGCAGGGATTCCTCGGAAAACTGCTTGGCCTACCCAAACCGGATACTACAGCAAAAACTTACTTATTTCAACTCGACCATCAGAGCGATACAATTCCTTCCGCTCTTGTCCTTAAGGTGAAATGGATCAAGTAATAAACCCAAGTCTCTTAGCAGGCCCTGACAACTGACATCTGACATCTGACAACTGACTCACACGAACTGCTCCAGCAACTCAATTCTCTTATCAATGGGAGGATGTGTCGAAAACATATTATCCCAGGAAGCTGATTTATGCGAAGATGGCTTCGGATTATCAAAAAACAATTGGGCCACATCCCGGCTCTCGACTGCTTCGATAGCGGGATCATTAGATACTTTACGTAAAGCATTGGCCAGCGCATAGGGCTTCTTGGTCATGTCTGCCGCTCCGGCATCGGCTAGGTATTCGCGGCGGCGACTGATGCCAAAACGTAAGAGGAGGGAGATGAAATAGGCTACAGCAGTCACTACAATCGCAATCAGGATGATGGCGCCGCTGCCCTTGGAGTCCTTACTGCTCTTGCGGCCACCGCCGGTAAAACGGAGACTGCGGAAAGCGAGTTCGGCCAGGAAAGAGAAGATGCCAACAAAAATGATAGTGATGATCAGCACCCGCACATCCCGGTTTTTGATATGGGACAACTCATGGGCGATCACGCCTTCCAATTCCTCATCATCCAGTTTGTTGATGATGCCGCGGGAGAGGGAAATGGAAAAAGACCGCTGGTCGATCCCGCTGGCAAAGGCATTCAGAGAGTCGTCTTCGATGATATATAATTTAGGCATGGTCATGCCCTGGGAAATACAGAGATTCTCCAGCAGGTTGTAAACCCTTTTATTCTCGGTCCGTTCCAAATGCTTGCTGCCCGTAGCCAACCGGATAAAAGTGGAATGCCCGGCCCAGGCAATCAGGAACCAGATGCCTACACCGGCTAATACCAGGGGCGCGGTATTTATAAATAATTGATTGGGGTCTTCCCCATGATCCTCGCGGGTAAAATAAACCAATGCATACAGCATCCCCAGCAATAAAGCCGGAAAAGCAATCAGCAGGAGCGTGGAATTGAAATTATTCCGGCGGATCTGTTTGTCTAAGCCTACGTATTCCATTTGCAGTTAGTGGGATCAACCCTGTATTAAAACTGAATTTTCGGCGGCTCTTCCATCTGCTTGCGGGTATCGGTACCCAGGTCAAACATAATCTCTTTGGCAAATCCGAAATTGCGGGCCACGAGATTGCCGGGGAAGGATTCCACTGCATTGTTGTACTCCGTTGTTGCTCCATTGAAGAAACGACGGGCGGCTGCCAGCTTGTTTTCAATATCACTCAGCTCTTCCTGTAACTGCAGGAAATTCTGGTTGGCTTTGAGATCAGGATAGGCTTCCACCTGTACACGTAATCCGGACAGGGCTGCACTTAATTGTTGCTCGGCCACAATCTTTCCATCAATGCTGGTGGCACTCATGGCGGCCGTACGGGCTTCTGTGATCCGGGTCAATAACTCTTTTTCATGACTGGCATAGCCTTTTACCGTATCCACTAACTGGGGTACCAGGTCGTGTCGCTGACGAAGCTGTACATCAATATCAGCAAAAGCATTCTGACGACGGTTGCGGAGACGCACGAGTCCGTTGTAGAGACTGATGACCCAAACGATGATGAGGGCTATAATTCCAAGGACAATTAAGACTGGCATAATAGTGTGTTTAGTTCCTGAAATTACGCAAAAAATAAGAATACCACTAAAAGCTGTTTTGGGGACACTACGGTAGTTTTTATCAGTGGAATCCCGTTTTTAAAAGCCGAATAAAGTTGTATATTTCGCTCCTAATTGCTTCTTCATGAGATTATTGCCCTTAGCTACTTCCGTTGTCATTACAGCGGGTCTTGTTTTTGCCCTGAATAAACAATGGGGAGCCGTGCCCCCGATGGGAAAATTCCTTAATCCCCAATATGGCTTCTGGCAGAATGCCGAACCAGTTGGAGCGGATTATGATGCGTCCATCAGTCTGCCCGGACTCAAAGGAAAAGCGGATGTCTACCTCGATGACCGCCTCGTTCCCCACGTGTTTGCCGAAAACGACGAAGACCTGTATTTTATCCAGGGTTTCCTGCACGCCAAATTCCGGCTCTTCCAGATGGACCTCCAGACCAAGGCCGCAGCCGGTCGTGCGAGTGAAATCGCCGGACCCAAGGCCATTGCCTTTGACCGGGAGCAACGTCGGCTGGGAATGGTCTATGCTGCGGAAAATGCCCTGAAAGAAATTGAAAAAGATCCCGATTCAAAAAAACAATATGATGCGTATACCAATGGCGTGAATGCTTACCTGGCTGACCTGAAAGAAGCCGACCTGCCGGTGGAGTATAAACTGCTCAATATCGTGCCTGAAAAATGGAGCAACTTTCGTACGGCACTCTTATTAAAGATGATGGCGAAAATGCTGTCCTCCGGTACAGAAAGTGACCTGGCCAATACCAATGCCAAGTCCATTTTTATTCCGGATGAATTAAAACTGATTTACCCGCAGGTGCCCGATTCCCTGGTGCCGATCGTACCGAAAGGCACGCCCTTTGCTGCCCCGGGAATTGTGCCCATTGCGCCGGTCAGTGCAGATTCCCTGTATATCGGCAGGAAGGATACCGTAACCGCAAAAGAAATCTCCAAACCGGATATCAATAATGGCAGTAATAACTGGGTAGTGGCTGGTAGCAAAACCGCCAGTGGTTCACCCATTCTTTGTAATGACCCGCACCTGGAACTTTCCCTGCCTTCGATCTGGTATGAAATACAATTACAGACACCAACCAGCAATGCTTACGGGGTGTCCCTGCCGGGAAGTCCCTTCGTGATTATCGGGTTCAATGAACACATTGCCTGGGGAGTAACCAATGCCCAACGGGATGTAAAGGACTATTATGAGATCCGGTTCCGCGATGAAAGCAAACAGGAATATTTCTTTAACGGGAAATGGGAAAAAACAACGCTGAAAGAAGAAACGATAAAAATTAAAGGGCAGGCTGATCTGAAAGACACTGTGGCTTATACCATCTTCGGCCCCGTGATGTTTGATGATAAATTCTCTAATGAGTTGTCCAATAACCGCAACCTGGCCGTACGCTGGGTGGCCCATGATCCGAGTAATGAAGGTTATGCTTTATACAAACTGAACCGGGCGACTAACTATGATGACTATGCGGAAGCCATTAAGGGATTTCAATGTCCGGGACAGAATTTCATCTTTGCTTCCAAAACCGGCGATATCGCTATCTGGCAGCAGGGTAAATTTCCCGCCCGCTGGGATCGCCAGGGATTGTTTGTGATGCCCGGTGAAGACAGCAGTTATATGTGGCAGGGCTTTATACCGCAACCGGAAAATCCGCATGCCAAAAATCCGGAGCGTGGATTCCTCGAAAGTGCTAACCAGCGTGCCGCAGATTCCACTTATCCATATTTTATACCGGGCAGCTATCTGACGCCCCGGGGAATCACCATTGAGAATAAGCTGGCTGCCATGAGCAGCATTACTCCCAAGGATATGATGGTGCTGCACAGCAATTACTTTAATACCCTGGCCGAAGATGCACGGGGAATCATGCTGCAATATGTAAAAGAAAATGAACTGGATCCCGTAGCGAAACACTTCCTGGGTATTTTCCGTGAATGGGACCTGAATGCCTCCCCTGATTCAAAAGGACAAACCATCTATCAATGCTGGTGGGATAGCCTGGAAGTGGAGATTTGGAAGGATGAATTATCCCGCAGTACCCAACTGGTGCCCTGGCCCGAAGAACAGATCACGATGGAACTGCTGAAAAAGGATTCGGCTTTAAAGTATATCGATAATATCAATACGGCAGAAAAAGAAACCCTTTTTGATGTGGTGACCACTGCCCTGAAGAAAGCCGCAACTGACCTGGCTAAAAAAGAAACGGAGGGTAAACTGGAATGGACTAAATTCAAAAACCCCACCGTCTATCACCTGATCAAAGACCTCAAGGGATTTGCAAGGCCGGGATTACCGGTAGGAGGTTATGGTAATATCGTTAATGCCGTAACACATAGTCATGGCCCCAGCTGGCGGATGATTGTACACCTGACCAATCAAACGGAAGCATACGGTGTTTATCCCGGTGGACAAAGCGGAAATCCCGGCAGCCGGTTTTATGATAATTATGTGGACCAATGGGCTTCCGGACAGTACAACAAACTCTGGTTTATGAAAGAGGGCGACCGTACGGATAAAAATGTAAAGTGGGTGATGAAATTCACCGCCGGAAAATAAGCACCTGAGTTATTCATTCTATAACGGATCAACATGAAATTTATAACAGCCATTATATTAACTGCACTCACCGGTTTTATTGCCGGTATTCTTTCTTTTTCTCCCTGGTGGGGATTTGCCATCACATCCTTCCTGGTAGCCATACTCGTACACCAGAAAGGGGGAAAGGCCTTCTTATCCGGTTTCCTGGGAATTTTCTTACTCTGGGCCGGACTGGCGTGGTGGATGGATATGAAGAACAATGGGATCCTGTCACACAAAATCGCGCAAATACTGCCGCTGAATGGGAACAGCCTCTTGCTGATCCTGATTACCGGGGTGGTGGGCGGATTAGTGGCTGGTTTTGCCGCCATGAGTGGCAGCTATCTCCGGGCCTCTTCTAAGAAATGATGTTAATTCTTTTCTAAGGGTTCCACAGCCATTGGTGTCCTGCATGGCATGGGCTATCTTGCGGCCCTGCATGAGAATAACAACTGCCCTGATCTTACTGTGTTTACTCCCCTGTCAAGCGTTATTTGCCGGCAAAATATCGGGTACGGTCACCGATACGAACGGGAAGCCCCTGCCTTTTGCCTCTGTATTTGTACAGGGCAGCAATAAAGGCACCAGCACCAATGCCGAGGGGCACTATTCACTTACACTGGGAGCAGGTGATTACAATCTGATCTGTCAGTATGTGGGCTATACCCGCCAGGAAAAGAAAATCACTATTACTTTAAATTCAGATCTGACCGTTGATTTCAGTTTATCCTTACAGGAACTGACCCTGGGCGAAGTGATATTAGGAAAAGGAGAGGATCCCGCCTATGAAATCATCCGCCAGTCGATCCGCAAAAGAAAATACTATCTCGCTCAACTGGACCGTTACCGCTGCGAAGTGTATACCAAGGGTCAAATGCGGTTGCGGGGATTTCCAAAAAAAGTGCTGGGACAAAAAGTGGATTTTGAAGACGGGGATACCAGCAAGCAGAAAATGGTGTATCTCTCTGAAACAGTTTCTGTCTATACTGCCGATAAGCCCAATAAAGTTAAACTTGAAGTTATTTCTTCCAAGGTCAGCGGACAGACCGGTGGCTATGGTCTGGCTGCCCCTGAATTTCTTTCTTTTTATGAAAACAATATCCGGGTAGGGGACGGACTGAATCCCCGGGGTTTTATCTCACCCATCGCCGAGAATGCGCTTAGTTATTATAAATATAAATGGGAGGGCAGTTATACCGAAGACGGGCAGGAGATCAATCATATTAAAGTGATACCCCGCCGCAAATTTGAGCCTTTATTCAGCGGGTATATTGATATCGCCGAAGATGTATGGCGTATCCATTCGGTAAAACTGGAACTGACCAAGAGCTCCCAGATGGAAGTGCTCGATACCCTGCGGGTGGAACAGTTATACCGGGCCTATGATAAGGACCGGTGGTTTGTGAGCAACCAGGTGATCTATCCGGCCGTTAAAATCCTGGGCTTTGATGTGTATGGCAGTTTTGTCAATGTTTATTCCGCTTTTGATCCGGAGCCGTTGATTGATAAAAAAACATTCAGCAGTACTGTAGTCAGGTATACCGACAGTGCCAACAAAAGGGATGATGCCTATTGGGAAAAAACAAGACCGGTGGCGTTGATGGCAGACGAAACCCGGGATTACCAGCGAAAGGATAGCCTGGAACAGGTGCGAAAAAGTCCACGGTATAAAGATTCGATTGACCGGAAGAATAATAAAGTCAGTCTGCTCAACCTGGTGCTGCTGGGCGAATCATTTTCCAATTCAAAAAAGAGACAAACGATCAGCATGGCTCCCCTGCTGGAAATGGTCAATTTCCATCCGGCGGAAGGGTTGGTGCTGAATCCTTCAATTACTTTGTTTAAAAGACTGGACACATTGCCGATGGGGCGTCGTTCATTCAGTGTCACGCCTGAATTCCGGTATGGTTTTCTGAACCGGCATTTTAATCCCTGGCTGACGTTTCGTTATAATTATGGAAAAAAATACAGTCAGTCCTTCAGTCTTGCCGGTGGAAGAAAAGTATTTCAGTTCAATCCGGATCTTCCGGTAAGCGACCGGGATAATACCTTCAATACGTTGGTGTATGAGCGCAATATCCGCAAGACTTATGAAGCGGCGTTTATCCGTGGCAGTTACCGCAGCGGGCTGGGGAGCGGTTTTTCCATCGTAACCGGATTTCAGTACCAGGACCGGAAGCCGCTGGAGAATATCACGGATTATACCTGGCGCAAGGATGATCAGCGGTCCTATTCGCCGAATTATCCAAATGAACTGGTGGCCGCCAATTTCCAGCCCCATCAGTCTTTTACCGTGATGCTGGGTATTAACTGGCAGCGGGTACCCGCTATGTGGAATACCCCGATCGTAAAGTAAGCCTGGGATCCCGTTATCCGAACTTCTCTTTTCAATATACCCAGGGCATTAAAAACATATTGGGTAGTGATGCCGATTTCAGTAAATGGAAATTTTATGTGGCGGACAACCTGAACCTGAAACTGAAAGGCCAGTTAAGATACCGGGCCGGTATCGGAGGTTTTCTGAATAACCGTTCTGTGGAACTTCCCGACTATCAGCATTTCAACGGAACCATCACCCGGTTCATTCCCGAATACCAGCGGAGTTTTATGTTATTGCCACAATACCTGTTCAGCAATACGAGTAAATTTTACTCCGAAGCACATATTGAATATAACCTCAAAGGTTTTCTTACAAATAAGCTGCCCCTGATCCGCAACCTGAATCTGTACCTGGTGACGGGGGCGAACGGGATCTGGCTGAATAACCAGAAATATTATTATGAGGTATTCGCTGGTTTCGATAATATCTTCAAACAACTTCGGGTAGACTTCGTTCAATCTTACCAGAACGGCAAGCCTTTTCAACAAGGCATCCGCATCGGGCTGAGCAAACTGAATCTCAGCAGGGGGCGGGAAGACTGGCCATAATCGACTGGTAATCCGCTATATCTGCTGTTCCCCGGATTTTTTGTAATTTTGCAGAACTTAAATGTCCAACCCGGACTTCTAAGTGAAGTTTGGTTCAGCCTGCAACTGTCCAATTATTTATTAATTATTCCGTACTTACGGGATTCAGATTTCGACACTATGGCCTTACACAACCGCGTCTCCCGAAAGGAGCTGAAGGATGCTTTATTGAATGATTCCACCCCGAGGACCACGATTTCCTTTTATTGTTATTTTAAAATTGAAGATCCTGCTGTATTCCGGAATATGCTTTACCGTGAGCTGAAGCAACTGGGTGTACTGGGACGAATCTATGTGGCCAATGAGGGGATTAACGCGCAGATCAGCGCCCCTTCCGCCAACCTGGAGGCATTACGGGCTTACCTGTATACGATCGAACCATTGAATGGACTGCGGCTGAATATTGCCGTGGATGATGATGGTAAATCTTTTTTTGTCCTGGATATCAAAGTGCGGAAGAAGATCGTAGCCGATGGCATTGAGGATCCCTTATTTGATATGGCCAATAAAGGGAAGTATGTGAACGCGGAACAATTCAACCAGCTCACCGAAGATCCGGATACCGTGGTGATCGATATGCGTAATTACTATGAGTATGAAGTAGGACATTTTAAAAATGCGATTGAGATCCCTTCAGACACATTCCGGGAACAATTGCCCATGGCGGCTGATATGATGCAGGAGAAAAAGGAGACCAATATCATTATGTATTGTACCGGGGGTATCCGTTGTGAGAAAGCCTCCGCTTATATGCTGCACCAGGGATTTAAAAATGTCTTTCACCTGGAAGGCGGAATCATCAATTATGCAAAACAGATAAAAGAGAAAGGCCTGCCCAGCAAATTCATCGGAAAGAACTTTGTCTTTGACGAAAGACTGGGGGAGCGGATTACGGAGGATATAATCGCCCATTGTCATCAGTGCGGCAAACCGGCCGATACCCATACCAATTGCAAGAATGATGGCTGTCATCTCCTGTTCATCCAATGCGAGGAATGTGCCAAAGCCCATGAAGGCTGTTGCAGCAAGGAATGCCAGGATACGCTGCTGCTTCCGGATGAGCGACGGAAGGAGTTAAGAAAAGGCGTGGATAAAGGGCAGCATATTTTTAATAAATCCCGTCAACGGTTAAGGCCCCGTCTGGGAGATGAATCTTAACCTGCCGGAATCCATTTAATACAAACCGGCTTGCCCAACGCAATTCGTTTGCCGGTGTCTTTTAATAAGCCGGTATCCGGGTTACGTTCAAAGATCACGATCTCATCACTGTTCTGATTTCCCACCAGCAGGAATTTTCCGGTAGGATCAAAATTGAAATTGCGCGGACCGTTTCCCAGGGTGGACTGGTGTCCGGCCAGGGTCAGTCTGCCTTTTTTATCAATTGCATATATCGCAATCGTATTTGAATTGCTCCGGTTAGAGGCATACAGGAATTTCCCATCCTGGCTTACATGGATATCCGCACTGCCCGGAAATTGGGTATCGCCGGCCGGCATAGTACTGATCCGTTGAAATTGTTTCAGTTTTCCTTTTTTGAATGTATAAGCGACTACGGTTCCACTCAGCTCCTCGATCAGGTAACCGAATCTTTGATTGGGATGAAATGTAAAATGACGCGGGCCGGCACCGGGTTCAGAAGCGGCAAAGGATTGTTTCCCGGGAGTCAGTTTACCGGTAACTACATCGAACTGATAGATCATGACTTTATCAATACCCAGGTCGGGCACCAGGAGCGTCTTGTTATCCGGACTGATCAGCGTGCAATGTACATGTGGCGATTTCTGCCGATCGGAGGGGCCATTGCCTTCATGCGCAATATGCGAACTAAAGGCACCTACTGCTCCGCCTGGTAAGACAGGCATCACCGATAAACTGCCGCTGGTATAATTGCCGGCAAAGACCCATTTGCCTGTCTGATCGGTTTCTACATAACAGGGATGATCTCCACCCGTGCCTTGCTGATTGATAAACTGCAGTTCGCCAGTTTTATTATTGAAAGAGAAGGCCGCTACTTCACCGCCCTTACCTTCTTTGGCATTTTCATGTACGGCATAAACATATTGTCCGCCCGGCGCAATGGACAGGTAAGAAGGATTGGATGTTATAATATGACTTACGGGGCTGGAACTGCCATCCGAAGTATTAAAACGATACACATAGATTCCTTCACTCTTTGGCGAATCGTAAGTGCCCACCAACAGGTAATAGTTTTGTGCACTGGCGGTGAATCCTGTTATTAAAATCATAAATGCCAATATCCGGTGTAACATAACGGGGATTGTTTAGCTGGTGAATTTCAGTCAAAGTTTTCACTTTAACAAACGCTAAACAATCCTTTTTGAATCTGGCACAGTCTTTCTATTATAACAGGTGTTAGTCAATTATTCAACCTTAAATCAAAAGCCATGAAACGGATTTTTACACTCACGATCTCTTTTTTACTTGCCTCTGTTTTTCTGACCAGTTGTATCAGGGAAACCATTTATGAAAACAATGACAACTATTGGTTGTCTAAGGAAATGGGCGAAGTGGTATACAGTGACCCTTACTGTAATTACTATGTAGTGGAAACCTTTAACGGGTACAATATCGTACGCACCTACGGCGGCTACAAACCTTATGAAGGCAGTATTGTATACGGCAACTTCAGTGCCGCGGGTACCCGTGATTTCTATAATCGTTCTTCCGGGGTGATCTATACAGGAACCGTTACTGATTACTGGATGAGCTACGTGGATGCACAGTATGCACTGGATTATTATTGTCCGGTAGGTAAGGGGGCCACCCGTGAATTTAAAAAAGCGGTCTCATTGAAAAAATAAATGAAGTGGCATAAAAAAGAGGCGGTCAGATGGCCGCCTCTTTTTATTTAAAAACCTGCACATCAGTTCAGGTTATTCAACGCAGTGTTGATACGGCTGAATGTTTCCTCATCCGGTAAAGCTTCCGGCCGGAATGGTTTCCCGATCACTTTTTCGTACAGTTCAATATACCGTTTTGAAATGGTGTTCACCCATTCGTCCGTCATTTCCGGAACGGTCTGTCCCTCCTTGCCCATAAAGTTGTTTGCAATCAGCCATTCCCGGACAAATTCCTTGCTCAGTTGTTTTTGCCGTTCGCCGGTGGCTTGTCTTTCGTCAAATCCATCCGCATAAAAATAACGGGAACTGTCGGGGGTATGGATTTCATCCATCAGGCAGATGGTATCTCCGTCTTTCCCGAACTCATATTTCGTGTCGACCAGGAGCAGTCCTTGTTTAGCGGCAATTTCCTTGCCCCGGGCGAACAGTTTCAGGGTATAGTCTTCCAGGGTAGCCCACTCTTCCGCTGTGGCCAGTCCCTGGGCGATGATCTCTTCTTTACTGATATCCTCGTCATGACCTTCGGAGGCCTTGGTACTGGGGGTGATGATGGGATGGGGGAAATAATCATTTTCCTTCATTCCTTCGGGTAAAGTGACCCCGCAAAGGGTTCTTTTTCCGGAGGCGTAGGTCCGCCATGCATGGCCGGTCAGGTTGCCGCGTACCACCATTTCAATTTTAAATGGCGTACATCTTTTACCGATAGATACATTCGGAGCGGGTACGGAACGAAGCCAATTGGGGCAAATGTCCTGGGTTGCCCCTAACATATATTCGGCTATCTGATTGAGAACCTGTCCTTTATATGGAATAGGGCGGGGGAGTACTACATCAAAGGCAGAGATCCGGTCGGACGCCAGCATCACGAGCCACTGTTCTCCAATACTATATACATCTCTTACTTTACCCCGGTAAAAGCCGGTTTGGTCGGGGAATGAAAAATTGGCCATATTTCGAAAGTAAGACGGGGGTGAAAACCCACCAATCCGGCAGCCCCGAAGATTTTAACAACTTATCCAATGCCGTCGCTTTTTGGAGTAAGTAAAAAGCGGAGTGGAAATGGGCTTTCCCCTTAAAAATTAAATTTTTAGATAAACTTTACAATGCTTATTTTTCCGCCAAATTCCAAAACCAAAATTCCCGATTATGAGAAAAAGCTACCGCTATTTAGCTTCCTCGCTGATGGCTGTTTTGTT
>JAKQJH010000334.1 GCA_029561255.1 Bacteroidota bacterium
AAAAATACGTTTTAGGGGTGCTTTTCAGTTTTTAAAAAGCTAAAATTCAATAACTTTCCATTTTATAATCAAACCTTATAACGATATGGACGCCACAATCCAAGCAAAGATCGATACCTGGCTGAGCGGAAATTTTGATGATGCCACCAAGGCCGAGATAAAAAAACTGCAGGCAGAAAATCCCAATGAACTGGCCGATGCCTTTTACCGGAACCTTGAATTCGGAACCGGTGGTCTGCGCGGACTGATGGGGGTGGGTACCAATCGTATGAACAAATACACGGTGGGTATGGCCACTCAAGGCTATGCGAATTACTTGAATCAATGCTTTAAAGGAGAGGTAAGTGTGGCGATTGCACATGACAGCCGCAATAACAGCCGCTTCTTTGCAGAAACCACAGCGAATGTATTTGCCGCAAATGGTATTAAAGTCTATCTGTTTGAGGCCTTGCGTCCGACTCCCGAGTTATCCTTTGCCATCCGCACCCTGAAATGCAAGGGCGGCGTGGTTTGTACTGCTTCTCATAACCCCAAAGAATACAACGGGTACAAAGCTTATTGGGACGATGGTTCCCAGCTCGTGCCCCCGCATGATAAGAATGTAATCAAGGAAGTAGATAAAATTGCTTCGGTGGATGAAGTGAAATGGAGTGGTGGCGAAGCCAATATTGTCCTGATCGGTAAAGACATGGATGAGCAGTATATGGAAATGGTGAAAGAACTGAGTGTGTACCCGGAAGTGATTGCCAAACACAAAGACCTGAAGATCGTCTTTACTCCGATCCACGGAACCGGAATCACCCTGATGCCCCAGGTGCTGAAGAAATTTGGTTTTGAGAATGTACATATCGTAAAAGAACAGGAAGTGCCGGATGGCAATTTTCCCACTGTGGCATACCCCAATCCGGAGGAGAGTGAAGCCATGAGTCTGGGGTTGAAACTGGCGGAATCAATAGATGCAGATATCCTTTGCGGTACGGATCCGGATGCGGATCGTCTGGCAATAGGCGTTAAAGATTCTCATGGTAAATGGGTACTGATGAATGGTAATCAGACCGCCGTGCTGGCTTTCAATTATCTCATCGAAGCCCGCAAGACTAAGGGCATTTCCCAGCCCAACGATATGGTGATCACGACTATTGTGACCACGCCCATGATCGATTCGATTGCTAAAGGAAACGGGCTCGCTTGTTATCGTGTTCTTACCGGCTTTAAGTGGATTGCCGACCTGATCCGCCAGAAAGAAGGAAAAGAAAACTATATTATTGGTGGCGAAGAAAGTTTTGGACTGATGATCGGCGATAAGATCCGCGATAAGGATGGCATCAGTGCCGTGGCCCTGCTTTGTGAGATGGCCGCTTATGAAAAAGAGAAAGGCCGCAGTCTCTACGAAAAAATGATTGATCTCTATGTGCAATACGGCTATTACAAAGAGAACCTGATCTCTATCACCAAGAAAGGGATGGACGGACAGGCCCAGATCGCGGCCATGATGGAGACCTATCGCAGCAATCCGCCCAAGTCCATCAATGGCTCACCGGTGGTGCAATTGCTCGATTATGAACTCAGCAAAGGAACCAATCCGCAGAATGGCGACAGATGGACCATCGACCTGCCCAAGTCAAACGTATTGCAGTTCATCCTCGAAGACGGCAGCATTATCTCCGCCCGTCCGAGCGGCACCGAACCCAAGATCAAGTTTTATTTCAGTGTCAAAGCGAAACTGAACAGCGCGGCTGAATTTGACCAGGTCAATGCGGCTATGGATGAAAAGATCAAGGCGGTGATTGCGGATATGAAATTATAACCCTTCGGTACGCCGAGTAATCTTGTTTTAAACCCCTGAATTATTTCTAAACGGCTACTCAGGGTGACACTGGTTGTCACCCTGAGCTTGCCGAAGGGTGAATAAGCTGATTTCCATTTTCTTATTGTATTTTTGGTCCGCTTATGAGACCAACAGAAGATACTTACCGGCACAAAGGCTTACGCAAGAAACTCGTGGATACTGTACGTGGTAAGGGCATTACCAATGAAGACGTACTGAACGCCATCAATACCATTCCCCGTCACTTTTTCCTTGAATCCGCTTTTGACGAACTGGCTTACGAAGACCGGGCCTTCCCGATCGGGGAGGGGCAGACCATTTCCCAGCCTTATACCGTAGCCTACCAGAGCCAGTTACTCGAATTAAAGAAGTTTGACAAGGTGCTCGAGATCGGTACCGGCAGTGCCTACCAGGCCGTAGTGCTGGCCGAATTGGGAGCACAGGTCTATACGATAGAAAGGCAAAAGAAGCTTTTCGATTCCAATAAGCTTTTCCCGCTCCTTAAAAAATATCCAACGATTAAATTCTTTTATGGTGACGGCTATGAAGGGCTCCCGACATTCGCCCCCTTCGATAAAGTCATCATTACCGCAGCCGCTCCGGATGTGCCGCCCAAGCTCATCGATCAGATGAAAGTGGGAGGGATGATGGTGATACCGGTAGGCGCTGGGGATGTCCAGCTCATGAAGCGTATTACTAAACTCGAAGGCGGGGCACTGAAGGAAGAAGTGTTTGACCGGTTTTCTTTTGTTCCTATGATCGAAGGGAAGAATAGTTAGCCAAATACCAATTGGTGTAACCCTGTTCTTTTCTATATAGGGCCAAGATGTTTCCTCCCATTTTTATGTGGTTTTCAGCAAATAATCCGTTTTTTTTCTGCCCGGGGTGGGTGGTTACAAAATCACGGGATTAAAGTAGTATCCTTTGCCAAAAAAAGGTATGGGAGAAATGCTAACTTTGAATTATGTACGTAATTACGTACATTTGAGTGTACATAATCATGAAACCATGCAGGCAATATCAATCACCCAATTGAGAAATAATATCAAAAAGTACCTGGACGAGGTCTCTAACTCTTCTGATATTATAGTGGTTTCCAGGGCGGCCGAAGAGGAAGCCGTGGTTATTCTTTCATTGAAAGAGTATAATTCACTTACCGAAACCGGTCATCTGCTTTCCACCGCAAA
>JAKQJH010000344.1 GCA_029561255.1 Bacteroidota bacterium
GGTTCGTCAGCGTACTTCGTACTTCTAACTTCGTACTTTATAAGAAGTTGTCAGTTGCCCGTTGCCAGTAACAGCCCCCCTTAGAACTATACATTAACCATAATTAACCTTAAACCCACTCCATTTAACCCGTTTCTACAATCGGTACGACTATTTTCGTGGCAGAAACCAGAGCCATGAGAAGATTTTTTACATTTTTATTTATTATCAGTCTTGCCAGTCCGCTTGCTGCTCAGAAGAATGGGACCGTAAAAGGAATTGCCTTTGATACCCTCAGTAAGCAAAATGTGGGAGCGGCTACCATTACTGTGCTGGAACGGAAAGATTCCTCACTGGTCACTTTTTCCATGACCGGAGCCGATGGCCGTTTTGAAATTAAAGGACTGGCCAATGGGGATTATCGCCTCCTGATCAGCCATGTCAACTACCACAACAGCAATAAATACTTCTCGATTAATGATTCCATCAAAAATGCCGACCTGGGCACCCTGGTGATGAATGATAAGACCAAGGTACTGGCCGAAGTGGTGCTGGAAAACGAAGCCCCACCGATCACCCTGATCAATGACACGATCCAATACAATGCTGGTTCTTTTAAAACTGCACCGAATGCAAGTGTGGAGCAATTGCTGAAGAAACTGCCGGGAGTGAAAGTGGAAAAGGACGGCACTGTGAAAGCACAGGGCGAGACAGTAACCAAGGTACTCGTGGATGGAAAGGAGTTTTTCGGCAATGATCCGAAAGTAGCCACTAAGAACCTGCCGGCCGATGCGGTGGACAAAGTACAGGTGTATGACAAGCAGAGTGACCAGGCTCAGCTGACAGGTTTTGAGGATGGGAATTATGAAAAGACCATCAACCTTAAACTGAAGAAGGATAAAAAGAAAGGCCTGTTTGGAAAAGTAAATGCAGGGGCCGGGAATAAGGAGCGATACGAAGGCCGGTTCAATGTAAACTCTTTTAAAGGGGCCCGCCAGTTTTCGGCAATCGGCATGGGCAATAATACCAATGCAGAAGGATTTTCCTTTATGGATATCCTGAGTTTCACCGGTGAACTGTCCCGGATGCAGCGGGGTGGTGGTGGAAATATAAATATCAACCTGTCTACATCGGATGCCTCAGCGATGGGTTACAACGGGAGCAACCCCAACAGCGGCATCAATACAGCATGGGGCGGCGGATTCAATTACAATAATATCGTCGGGAAAAAGCTTGACCTGCAAAGCAATTACTTTTACAACCGCTTTAATCCAAATACCGAAACTCATATTCAGCGACAGTATCTTTTACCAGATACTTCTTATTATAATTCCAATTCCTATGCCGACAACCTGAACAATACACACCGGCTCAACCTGAACCTGCTGTATCAGCTGGATTCACTGAATTCGATCCGGGTAATCCCTTCCTTCAGTTACCAGCAAACCCGGAACCGGTCCAATACGGATTACCAGACGATGTCCAAACAGCAGTCCATGATCAATGACGGGTACAGTAACAGTATCAGCAACAGCGAGGGCTATAATTTCCGGAATGAGATAGCCTGGCGCCGCAAATTCCTTCGTAAGGGCAGAACTTTTTCCCTGACCCTGCAAACCACGCTGAATGAAACAGATGGTGATGGCAGTCTTTCGTCGATCAATAGTTTTTATCAACCCAATGGCGGTCTGAGCCGGAAGGACACCCTCAATCAGCAAAGTACCACTACAGGCAGCCTGAAAGGATATACGGCCAGGGCGGTTTATACGGAACCAATAGGCAAGCGGACATTGATGGAATTTAGCATTGGAAAAAGTAATACCCGGAATCTCTCGGAGAAACTGACTTATGATTATAATAAGAACAATGGGAAGTATGATGTACAAAATGCTTTTCTGAGTAATGATTTTGAAAACAGCTACGGGTTTACCAATGCCGGTTTCCGGATCCGGAACCAGCAAAAGAAATACAATTTCGCCCTGGGGGTCAACTGGCAGCAAGCGGATCTGGATGGAAAGATTATCAGTGGCACCAAGGATTCGCTGATCAGCAAGCGGTTTCAGAACCTGTTGCCCAATGCCCGTTTCCAGTACAATTTTACCCGCTTTAAGAATCTGTCGCTGACGTATAACACCAATACCAATCAGCCATCGATGACCCAGCTGCAGCCGGTACCGGATGTAAGCAATCCGCTGAATATCCGGGATGGCAACCCCGACCTGAAGCAGGAGTATAACCATAACCTGCAGGCCAACCTGGCGCTGATCAGTCCTTTCAGCAGCAAGAACCTGTTTTTCTTCCTGCGGGCCCAGACAGCACAGAATAAGATAGTCAACTATGATTCGCTGAATCAGCTGACCGGGGTACGTAAGACAAAACCGGTGAATGTAAACGGGGTGTATAATCTCAGCGCCAATTTCAGTTACAGCCGTCCGGTCCGATTCCTGAAGGGCACTGTTGAACTCAGCAGCAATGTCGGGTACAACCGGGGTAAGCAACTGATTAACACGCTCAGCAGCCCGATGGAAGAGAATGCGATTGGTGTATTCAGTGTGGGCCCCGAACTGCGCCTGGATATGAGTCCAACTGAAAAATTCAACCTGGTGCTCGGAACATCCGTGAATCATAACAACACCACGTATTCGCTGCAGCCCGGCCTCAGTAATAATTATCTGTCACAGGAGTACTCTGCTTCTGTTGACTGGGAATTGCCCAAAGGATTTTTCTTCAGTACGGATTTTACCTATACGGTCAACAGTCAGCGGGCCGCCGGCTTTAACCTGAAAGTGCCTTTATGGAATGCAAGTATCAGCAAGCAGATGCTGCGCTTTAATCGCGGGGAACTGAAGTTTAGTGCCCGCGACCTGCTCAACCGGAATGTGGGCATCAGCCGCAATACCAGTAACAACTTTATTGAAGATTCGAGGGTACTCACGCTGCGGCAGTTCTTTTTGCTGAGTTTTACGTATAGTCTGAGTAAGACTGGATTGAATAATGCGGGCCGTGGTGGGGGTATGCGGGTGATAGCGCGGTAAGAAAGCGCATTACTTATTGCCGGGCCACCTGTTTCAAATAGCCAGTACCCAGTTTTTCTGCCCGTGTCTGTAATTGCACTTTATCATCAAATAGTTTCCGGCGTAGATTTTTATAAATACTGATAGTATTGTCAAGGGCTTTCAGGATGGATTCCCGGTTGTATTGGGCAATGGTGATTTTCAAATTTTCGAGATCGGAAGCATTGAGTTCTGTTTCCACTTTTCGAAGTCCCCGGGCATGGCGGTTGTTTTTTACCTGTAATAAAGGAGAGAGCACGGTCATCCGCAGGAAGGAAAGAAAATCAAAGGCTTCCATTAATTCTCCGCGACCGATTTTCTGGGCGGCATAATGAATCCAGGTCCAGAACCGGTCTTCGATCCACTGGTAATCCGGTTGTGGCCAGGTTGCCGTGGTAGCATGAATAATTTTGCTGAGTTGTCCTTCCCGTTCAAACAGGATTACCGGGTTTTCGATACGGTCTTTAAATTCGTCCGGGATCAGGAATTTAATATCGACATGTAAGAGCGGATTGTCATACAGACAAATTAGCACCCTGGGTTCGCCCACATGTTCGCCGGTGAAGCCGGATACGAGATCACCAAAACGGCGGGCCGTTTCCATCATCTTCTCTTTATTCCCTGCAATTTTATATTTGGTCACCAGGATCAGGTCCAGGTCCGAGTATTCGTCTATTTCATCAGTGATCCAGGAGCCCGCTACAGCCAGACCGGTTACAGAAGGATCTTCCTGTACCAGTTTTTTTACCCGCTCCGCGAAATCCGCCTGGATGGTCATAGTTTGATGTTAATGTTTCAGCGGCCTTTTTTTGATCATACCGCCCTTGGTGTCTTTTACCGAGCTCATCACGACAAATGTGTCAGGTTCTATTTTTTCAATTTCGGTATTGAGTTTATTTATTTCGAGGCGGGTAATTACGGTATAGATGATATCCACATCTTTGGTTTCCCCTTTTTTGCCATATCCTTTTTTGCCGGTGTAAACGGTACAACCCCGTCCCATTTTGTCAATAATCATTTGCCGGATCTCATCACTATGCGAGGATACAATAGTGACTCCGATATATTCTTCAATACCTTCTATGATAAAGTCGAGCGTTTTGGAAGCTGCGAGATAGGTGATCATGGAATAAAGGGCAATCTCTATGGAGAGGAAATAGGCGGCAGAAGAAAATATCAGGACATTTATCAGGATTATTATATCCCCGATCGTAGTACCCAGCTTCCGGCTCAGGTAAATCGCGAGTATTTCAGTGCCATCGATTACCGCTCCGCCCCGCACGCTTAATCCAATACCAGCTCCGAGGAAGAATCCACCGAAAATGGCCACCAGGAGATTGTCATTGGTCACATTCGGAAAATTCACCGTGGCCAGTACGAGGGCCAGGCCACTGATGGCAATCATGGTCTTGATAGCGAAAGCCTTTCCCATGATTTTATAGCCCAGGATGATAAACGGGATATTAACGGTGATGATCAGCAGGTAAAGCGGAATCTTTGTGAGAAAGGAGATCAGCAGGGAGATACCCGTGGCACCCCCATCAATAAACTCATTGGTAAGCAGGAAACCCTTGAAACCAAAGGCCGCGGAGAATATACCCGCGGTCATCAAAAACAGGTCCCTGAATAGGCGCCTGACCGTAATGGTCAGTTCCCGGTAGGATTTTGCATACCGGTAAGGCGAAATCTTATTTCCACCTTCTGCCGCTGCCGCTTGGGGAACACGGGTACTTACATCTATAAGTTTCCTTAAGAATTGCTTCATTCGTTAGAGATCGTTGATACCTTCAAATTTACCGAAATCCGGCCGGGAAGCGTATAAAATCAGGAATAATTCAGGCCGGGGTTAATCTTTAAATAATATTATTTAATTATTTTCATAACTCTTCAGCTTTTAACTGTTATGAAACCTTTTCCTGTTCTGCTCCTCTTGTTTGTTTTTACACAAACAGCCCTTTGTCAATACCATCCTGTACAGCAAAAAGCGATGGTAGTAAAAAGGATGATTGAACTGAATCATCTTTCGCCCCGGCCGGTGGATGATAGTTTTTCGTACCGGTTTTTTACTTCCATTATTAACCGGGCCGATGAACGTCGTTTATTTTTTACCGATGCTGAGTTTAAATCCCTGCAGGCCTTCCGCCTGAAACTGGATGATGAACTCAATAACCGGGAATGGATTTTTTATAATCAGTTTTCAGCCTTGTACCAGCAAGCAATAAAAAGGGCAGATTCCATTTTATTAAAACTGACTACAAAACCGTTTGATTTTACATTAAATGAAACAGTCAGTACCGGTAAGAAAGACGATTTTGTTTTTGCCGCAGACCTGCCGGCCCTATTCTCGCGCTGGAACCGCTATCTCAAGTTCAGGGCACTTGATGCTTTATATGATATCAGCTCCCTGGATACCGCCGGAAAAACCGGGATTAAAACAGTAATGGCCGGAAATGAATTGCGGGTACGGGAACAACTGAAAAAAAATGAAGGCCGGCAACTGAAAAGAATACTTGAGTACAGTACTGGCCTGGAAGGCTATATCATGGAAATCTACCTGGATGCACTGGCAGGTTGTTTTGATCCGCATACCAGCTATTTTTCGCCACAAGGCAAACAGGAATTCCAGGAACAGCTGAGTTCGGAGGCGTTATCGCTGGGACTGGACCTGGATGAAAATGAAAAAGGGCAGGTAATCGTGGATAAACTGGCACCCGGAGGCCCGGCCTGGAAATCCGGGGACCTGAATAAAGGCGATGTACTGCTGAGTATGCATTGGGAAGGGAAAGAGAATAAAGACCTGACCGGTGCTGGTTTGCAGGAAGCCTATGAAGAAATGGAAAAAGTTACCGAAGGGAAAGTGATACTAAAAGTGCAGAAAGCGGATGGTACCATTAAGACGACGATGTTGCGTAAGGAAAAAATTCAGAATGAGGAAAATGTGGTGAAGGGCTTTATCCTTGAGGGAGAGAAAAAGATCGGGTATATTTTGTTACCCGGTTTTTATACCGAATGGGAAAACGAGACCGGTTCCAGTTGTGCCAATGATGTGGCAAAGGAAATTGTAAAACTTAAGAAGGAAAATATAGACGGGCTGATCCTTGATGTGCGCTATAATGGAGGCGGATCGGTCGGGGAGGCTATGGAAATGATTGGCATATTTGTAGATGAAGGACCGGAAGCAGGGATTAAAACAAAGGAGCCAAAAATAGTGTACCTGAAAGACCCCAACAGGGGAACCATCTATTCCGGGCCCATGCTGTTACTGGTGAACGGACAAAGCGCTTCTGCTTCTGAAATGCTGGCGGCTTCGTTACAGGATTATAATCGCGCGGTTATCGTAGGCAGCCCAACCTTTGGTAAAGCAACGATGCAGCAAATGTTTCCGTTGGATACCACGATCAAAAAACCAACACAACACGATCTGAGCCGGGATATGATCAAGATAACCACGGGGAAACTATACAGACTGAACGGGGAGTCCGCCCAGAAGACCGGTGTGCTGCCGGATGTGGTACTGCCTGATGCTTTTGACGGGATCGAATACCGGGAGAAATTCAAACCCAATGTACTTAACAGTGAACCGGTGGCAAAGAACAGTTATTATAAACCGTTGCCGGTATTGCCGGTGGCCGATCTGGCAGCTAAAAGTGCAGCCAGGATTAATGCGGATGATAATTTTAAAGATATCCAGCGGATCATTGCCCTGATGATTGCACGGCGTGACAAACAGGAAACTATTTCACTGAAGACAGAAGAATATGAGCAATGGGCCCGGCAGAATGATAAAGAGCTGGCCTCCTTAAAAGGAACCGGCCTGGCCTCCGGAAAACTGTTCAGGACCGGGAATCATGCCGCCGATAAAAGCTCTTTTGTAAATAATGAATATGCCCGGGAGATCAACCAGCAATGGCTGGATGAAATCGCGGAAGACATTTATATTCAGGAAGCTTTCCTGGTAATTTGTGATTTAATCAAACTGCGCACTCCTTAACTAAACCATATAATATGAACATTTATTTCAGATCCATTCCCGTTTTATTACTTTTTTGTTTCCTGATCCGGCCCGCACTGGGTATGGCCCAGTCTTTTGAAACACCTGTGGAATACCTGGATTATATCGGCAAGGCCAATGAGCAACTGACCCTGAAATATATGGTCTATCTCAGCAGTATTTCACACGGAAAAAGTGCGCGGAAAGTGGAGAAACGCCGGCTGGAAGTCCTGGATGCCATTCATAATACCCGCATGAATATTATGGGAATGCCTCCGTATAAAGGCGATAAATCCTTCCGGGATACCACAGTAGCCTATCTGAAAATCCTGAACAGTGTGTTCAATGAGGACTTCAGCAAGATTGTTAATATGGAAGAAATCGCGGAGCAGAGCTATGATGGAATGGAAGCCTATATGCTGGCACAGGAAAAAGCCAATGAAAAACTCCAGGAAGCCAGTAAGCGGCAAAGTGAGACCCAGAAACTTTTTGCCAAAAAAAATAATATCAATCTGCTGGAGAATACGTCTGAACTGGAAGCCAAAATGAAAATTGCTTCGGATGTGATGCACCATTACAATGAAGTATACCTGGTTTTTTTCAAAAGTTATAAACAGGAAGCGTACCTGATGGAGGCAGTGGCTAAAAAGAATGTCAACGGCATTGAACAGAATATCAACTCCCTGCAGACTTTTGCGGAGCAGGGGCTGGAAAAGTTAAAAACCCTGAATCCGTATACCAACGACGCATCGCTGGTGACGGCCTGCCGGAATATGCTCAATTTTTATAAGGAAGAAGCAAAGAAAAGCGCCGCTATCAGCGATTTTGTATTGAAGGAAGAAAATTTCAATAAAATTAAAAAGAAGTTTGATTCCAAGCCATCCTCCAGCCGCACCCAGCAGGATGTGGATGAGTTTAATAAAGCGGTAAATGACATGAATGCAGGTATTAACAGCTACAACAATACCAATAACGAACTGAATAAAAAAAGGGCACAGGCCCTCGATGCATGGAACAGTACCGTTAAAAGATATATGGATACCTACGTACCGCAACAGCGGAAATAGAATGGGTTTATGTAAAAAGCCTGTCTCCTTCATAATGCGGCTTTCCGCAGGTTCAGGAGACAGGCTTTTGACTTATCGCTTAATCAACATCAGTTCATCCGTATCACCCTTCGGTTGCCACCGCCGTTATTCCGGTTCATTTCTTCCAGCATTTTATCCCGCTCGATTTTAAATTCTTCCTGCGTGTATTTTTTCTTGCCGGTGGGTTCTTTGATTACGGCGAGGTCGGTTGTTTCGGTAATACTGGTGGCCAGGTACACCTGGTCGCCATTGCGCACATCCAGTTCAAGGATCAGACCCGGCAGTTGTCCCTGGAATTCAGAGGGACCAGCGGATACGGGAATGTCCATCGCAAACCAGGCAATGATT
Organism: Bacteroidota bacterium; assembly: GCA_029561255.1. Taxonomy (GTDB): domain Bacteria; phylum Bacteroidota; class Bacteroidia; order Chitinophagales; family Chitinophagaceae; genus JJ008. The sequence goes on from JAKQJH010000344.1 coordinate 8,460, forward strand.
TTTGCAGTATCATCTATTTCCTTCCTTTCCATTTTGCCATTGTCCATATTCATGGTCATGCGTTTGCTGATCCGCACGGCTTCCGCTTTCATGCAATTATGGTTCAGGATGATTTTTGATTCACTGGTCATTTTCCATTTCAGTTTGGTGAGGGTATCATCCACAATAAAGGTCTTGTCAAACATTTCCCTTTTTTCCACGCGGCGGCTTTTGTCAAAATTGCAATACAGTACATCGTTGCTTCCGGCTACCACCATCCGGATCTGCATGCCTTCGCTTCCGAAGGACTGCTCTTCTTCAGGTTCCTGTTCGCCTTGTTTCCAGAGCGACTGATTATTTCCAAAAACCAGTTCATATTTATCGATCCGGCTGCTGGGCAATTGCTGTTCCAGTCCACCCGGCATACCGGCAAAACTCATTTGGAGCTTAACGGTCCGGTTATAGTTTACCTTTCCCTGAGTTTGCTGGGCGGTAAGGGTAGAGATGGTCAGTGTCAGCGCCATTCCGCATAAAAGCAATTTTTTCATTTGTTTACTATTTGCCCCAAAGCTAAATAACGGGAGGTTAAACCACCTTTTAATAAGGTTAATAAAGGTTAACGGGGTTAAACCACCCCGTGATAAAGACTATTTTTGTGTCGTAATGAAACGCCGCCTGCATATACCAGCTCCCTTCCTGATGCTGATTTCCATTCTGGGGATTGCCGCTTTCCAGGTATACTGGTTACAGCAGAATTATGACCGGGAAAAAAAGGCATTAGATGTAAAAGCAGAAATGCAGTTTCGCGAGACGGTCATGCGGTTACAGGTGGCAAAGCTGAAATTGGATGGAGTAAGTTTCGACAGTGCCGGAAAAGACGGAGTGCGGATTTTAGTCAAGAATGATGGGGAAAACAGAATACGGGTAAGACCTAGGGAAGGGATGGTTTCCACTATCAATGTCATCCGGGAAAAACTGAATGACTCTTTACGCCAGGGCAAAACGAAACCCAACAGAGGTGTGATGATTTCCATGGAGACCAATTCAACTTTTTCGGAAGAGAGCGATTCCCTGAAACTGGATATGGCATTCCCGGCCCGTCCCCCCCGCCCGGGCAACCACATGTTTAACTTTCTTTATGGTGTCGATTCACTACAGGATACCTTACGGCTTGCAGAAATAGATTCAGCCTATACACTGGCATTAAAAAAACAAAAACTGGATATTCCATTTTCCATTATCCGGAAGGAAAAAACGGAAGAAACGGAGCATCCGAAATACAGTACGGTCACGATCGGACTGGCACACCCGGTTTCTTATACGTTACAACTTGGCAACACCTTCCCTTACCTGATCCGCCGCATTGCGCAACCGATTCTTTTTTCCATACTCTTATTGGGGATTACCATTGTTGCCTTTCTGGTGTTGTACCGGAATCTCCGCAAACAACGCAAACTGGCCGAACTCAAGAATGAGTTTATCAGCAATATAACCCACGAATTAAAAACCCCGATCGCCACTGTAGGGGTAGCCATTGAAGCGCTGAAAAATTTCAATGCCATTGATAATCCGGAGCGTACGCGGGAGTACCTGGATATTTCGCAGAACGAACTGCACCGGCTCAGTCTGCTGGTGGATAAAGTGCTCAAACTGTCGATGTTTGAGAACCAGGGCATCGAACTGAAATATGAAACACTGAATCTGCGTGGTATCGTAACCGAGGTGGTGGAATCATTGAAACTGCAATTGGAGAAATTCAAGGCAACCGTTGATGTACAATATGAAGGAGATACGGAATTGCGGGGTGACCGGCTTCACCTGCTGAGTGTGGTGTTTAACCTGCTGGACAATGCCCTGAAGTACCGCAGTGACAATAAACAGGTAAAGATTGACGTGCAGATCAACGGAACGGCCGATACGGTACAACTGATCATCCGTGATAACGGAATTGGAATTTCACCTGAATACCAGGGGAAAATATTTGAAAAATTCTTCCGGGTGCCGCATGGCGACACCCATAATGCCAAGGGCTACGGACTGGGCTTAAGCTATGTCGCCCAGGTGATCAAAAAACATGAAGGGACGATAACCGTTCAGTCGGTACCCGGTGAAAGCACATCGTTTACCATCACTTTACCAAAGAGTCAGTCATGAACAAGACCAAAGTACTATATGTGGAGGACGAACTGTTTCTGGGGAAGATCGTCAGAGAGAGTCTCGAAAGCCGTGGCTTTGACGTGTTGATGGAAGAAGATGGCGCCAAAGTACTGGAGCGGTTTAAAAAAGAGAAACCGGATATCTGTGTACTGGATGTGATGTTGCCCAATAAGGACGGCTTTACCATTGCCGATGAGATCCGCGAACTGGATGAAGAAGTGCCGATCATATTTCTCACGGCCAAAACCCAGACCGAAGATGTGGTAAAAGGATTTACCCTTGGCGGGAATGATTATATCCGCAAGCCCTTCAGTATGGAAGAACTGATTGTACGGATGCAGCACCTGCTGCGGCAGAAATCAGAAGGGCCGCAGAAGATCCAGGGCAATACGGTGACGATGGGAAAATTCAGTTTCCAGCTCAACCGGCAGGTGCTCGTAATCGGTACCGAAGAAAAGAAACTCTCTTTCCGCGAAAGTGAATTACTGAAATTATTATACGAAAACCGCGATAAGATCATTGACCGCCGGGATATCCTCAACCTCCTCTGGGGCAATGATTCCTTCTTCAACAGCCGCAACCTGGATGTGTATATCACTAAACTGCGGGGCTTTCTGAAAGCGGACCCTTCTTTAGAAATTATTACGATAAAAGGGGTGGGGTATCGGTTTGTTGCGGGATAGAAAGAAAGAACCAAGATGCCGAGAGGACAAAGAAACCAAGAACCAAGATACCAAGACGCCAAAGAAATATCAAATGACAAATTTCAAAAAAGCATCAAAAGGAAATAATCAATGCCTTCTGTGAAAGTTCTCAGGATGATTGGAGCTTTTTTGGAGTTTCTCTTTTGGTCCTTCTTTGATCCTTGAATTTTGGTTCTTCTTTGGATCTTGGTGTCTTGGTTCTTGGTTCTTTCTCTTTCCATTATCTTCGGGCTGAATGGCTTTACAAAAAATCATATTGGCCGGTCGGGTTTTCACGGGGGAGAACTGGCTGGAGAATTATGCGGTCCTTATTGGGGGCGGGGTGATTCAGGATCTGCTGCCGGTGGCTGACCTGCCGGCCGGGGTGGAAGTTGAATCCTATCCCGATGCATGGCTGGTGCCTGCCTTTATTGATCTGCAGATTTACGGGGCTTATGGTAAGTTGCTAGCGGTTTATCCTGAGCCGGATGCCCTGGTTAAATTGAATGAATACTGCCGGTCCGGGGGTGCCCCTCTTTGTATGCCCACGGTGGCGACCAATACGTATGAGGTGTTCTATGCGGCCATTGATGCGGTGCGTGATTACTGGAACCAGGGAGGGGAAGGAGTGCTGGGTTTGCATATTGAAGGTCCGTGGATTAACCCGGTAAAACGCGGGGCGCATATTGAAGAACTCATTCATGTTCCTTCTGTTGAACAGGTGCGGGATCTGCTGGACTATGGAAAGGGGGTGATACGGATCATTACCCTAGCCCCGGAAGTGGTTACTCCTGAAATCATACAACTGATTCGTTCCTACGGTATTGTTATTTCCGCAGGCCATAGCAATGCAACCTATACCCAGGCCAAGACCGGATTTGCAAGCGGCATCCGGGCGGTTACCCATTTATATAATGCCATGAGTCCTTTATTGCACCGGGAACCCGGACTGGCAGGGGCCAGTATGGATGATGACCAGGTGATGGCCAGTATTATTCCCGATGGACATCATGTCGATTATGCGGCTATACGAATTGCCAAAGCGGTGATGAAAGAACGCTTATTTGTAATTACGGATGCAGTGACAGATACCGATGAAGGAGAGTATCCACATCAACGTAAAGGGGATAAATATGAATCCGGCGGTATTCTCAGCGGCTCGGCCCTCACTATGCATGCATCCATGCTGAACCTGGTTCGTCATGTACAAGTGGATCCGGGGGAAGCGATCCGCATGTGCAGTCTATACCCGGCCCGGGTAATGGGGATGGATGATCAATACGGAAAAATTCAAAAAGGATATAAAGCGTCTATGCTGTTGCTGGACGAATCACTGGAGCTAATCAAACTGCTATGATCTTACTGCATTCACTCAGAAAAAACGGGTTTGTTATTTTATGCCTGCTGGCGACCGTTCAGTTATCTGCCCAGGGATTTCGTGGCCAGTATTCCCCGGCCATGAAGAATACTTTTTTCGGAGTGAATATCGGATCCATCAATTATCCATTTTCCTCGAGACAATTGCAGCCCGGCAATACCGTGGGCTCCGTCAAAGTGCCGCATACGGCAGTTAGGTTGGTACTGGTCGGACATGAATTCAACAAAAACATTTCTGCGCAAATCACATACATGCGACCGGTAAAATGGGTGGAATACCGGAATGTCAATAATACCAACCAAACATTGACCGTATGGATGAATGTGGCGGGACTGACTGTGGCCGGCAAAGTTCCTTTGTCAAGGAAGATTACTTTATATGGTGAAGCGGGGCTTGGTCTGATCATGCGTCGGGGTTTTAATATGAATAACCAACCGGTGGTGAAGAGTGCTTCGTATGCAACCGGATTGTTTGGTGCCAATTTGCAATATAAACTGAATCATAAGTGGGATCTGCAGATCGGCACCACATACTCGCCGGCCAATGACAGAGAGCTGCAACCGGCAACGGTTTTTCATTCTGCCGGCTTCCATTATACATTAAGGGAACTGAGCAAGGAGCGGGTGGATCTCGTGAAAAAAGCGGGCTATCACTTTCCCAAGCAGATACTGTCGGTGGCATTTGCCAGTAATGTACTGGGTTATGGGGCCAATAATTTCGTATCCAAAGGCGTGGTTCCTATTTTCTGGGGAGGGGAGGTAAAAGCCCGGCATGGGTTACTGCTCAATTACCAGCACAATCTTTTTCATAGCCGCAAAGTATTTTCATTGGACTGGGGTATACAGGCCGGATTCTGGAAAACAGACCGGGATGGCACCCACTTTTTTACCCTGAGTGCTTACCCGATGATGCGGTTCCATACCATCCGCTCAAAGAAAACGGATTTCTATCTTGAATACTCGGTGGCCGGGCCTTCCTTTATCTCAAAAACTAAAATGGACGGACTCGATACGGGTGAAAAATTCACCTTTTATGATCAGATGGGCATGGGTGTGTTTACCGGGAAGGATAAAAACCTGAATCTCGGCCTCCGGATCGCCCATTTCTCCAATGGAAACCTGTTCCCCAATAATGACGGAGTGATGGTGCCGCTGACTTTTAGTCTCGGATACAGTTTCTGACAATAATTTTTCAGAAGTTGTTTTTATCTGTACCTTTTTGGTGCAAAAACCATTACCTCTTCATCTCAACCAACTACATTATGAAAAAGCTGCTTGCTTTTGCAACGGTATGCACTTGCATATTCGCTGCGGTTTACATTACCTCCTGTAATAACAACGCCGAATCTCCAAAAGAAACCGACAAAGTAAAAGACTCGCTCGCCAAAGCGGTGGAAAACGGACGGTATCTCGCCAATAATGTGGCGGCCTGTATCCATTGCCACAGTAAAAGGGATTTCAGTAAATTCTCCGGACCGGTTGTTCCCGGAACCGAGGGTGGCGGCGGCGGATTGTTTGATCATACTGTACTGGAAGCTATTCCTGGTACCATTTACAGCGCGAATATCACTCCCGATAATGAAACGGGAATAGGTAGCTGGACGGATGACGAAATCCTGAGGGCGATCACACAAGGTATTAATAAAAAAGGAGATACTTTATTTCCCATCATGCCTTATGCCAATTATAACCGGATGGCCAAGGAAGACCTCCTGAATATTATTGCTTATTTAAGAACATTAAAACCGATCAATAACAAAGTGACACCCCGTCAACTGATGATCCCGATCAGTATGGCTTATCCCGCCCCTGCTCTTCAACCTTCAGTTGATAAAAATGTACGCGCTGACCGTTCAGACCAGATAAAATGGGGGGAATACCTGATCACCATTGCCGATTGTGCTACCTGTCATACACCCTTTGTAAAAGGCCAGCCTGATTTTGCCCATATGTATGGAGGTGGTAATGTATTTCATATAGACAAGTTCAGTGTGGCTTCAGCGAATATCACACCGGATTCCTCTGGTATAGGTAATTGGGATGAAGATCAGTTTATGAACAAGTTCACGCTGTATCGTGAAGAAAAAAATTACAATTACAATCCAGGCCTTAAGAATACAACAATGCCCCTGGTGGATTATTCAGGTATGAAAGATAGTGACCTGAAAGCACTGTATGCTTATTTACGAACAGTAAAACCGGTGAATAATTATGTAGTAAAATATCCCGGTATAAAAGTGAATACGGTGAAGATGGGGGAGATTAAGGTTAAAAATTAGTCAATTAGCCAATGTGCCAATGAGGGAAGAAGCAAATAGTTTGATAGTCGTTTATGATAGGGAGGTCAATTCCCTGAAATTTAAAAGTGGTAGTTTTAATGTAAATAAATTCCAGGGAAATAGCTTAACTCCCTTAGCAGGCCAATTGGCACATTGGCATATTGGCTAATTGGCACATTATTTAAGGCGTTAATTTAAAGCTTTCTCTTTTATACGTGCCGGGTTGTGCATGATCGCCTTCTTTGAAATCGATATTGATGTATTTTATACCAGGTAGTTCTGTGCAGTTATAGACTACTTCGGCAATATAGACTTCCGGACCGGAGGAGCCCATTTGCTGGGTCAGAAATGTGGCATCGGGAATTTTGAGGAAAAGGGTATCGCCGGACAGTTTATTATACACCAGTTTTATATTGGGATTATTATTATTCATGTAATTGATGATTACATCCGGTGAAAGGGTATCTACATCCGGGGCCAGAATCTGTGCTTTTGTCAGGTTTCCGATAGAATCCTGATCAATATTCCACATTGTGATTTCAGGAGCCGGTAATGCCTCTGCTTCGCTGTCGGATGAACCGCATGAATAAAGAAAGAAAAGTCCTGCCAGAAGAAATGTGGTGTTTTTCATATCCAGGTTTTTGTCTATTAAAGATACAACGAAGGCCGGCTAATTGGCCTAATAGAAAGTTAAAGGGGGGTATAAACACTCATTACAGGCATTTTCCCGAGGACACAGGCGGGGGAAATACTTTGTGAAACCCTTTTTTGTACGAAGTGCGATTTCATTTTATCTTTTTGAAATTTAATGGACCGCCGTCACACTAACTTTTTCAATGCCCTTGAGGTGCAGCTCAATATGCCGGTCATGGGCTTTACTGGAATATTCACTGATGATTTCAAGGATATCGTAGTCAATATAGGTGCAATCAGTCCCATCAATATAAAGCACACTGTATTCAGGGATCTTATCCAGGCTATCACGGAGTTTAACTTTATTCAGGAAGGTGACATTGCTGTTCAGTTTAATCACATAGGTTTCCAGGTCGAGATGTTTTGACCTCGTGATCCTGAATTCATCCCGGAAATTGCTCTGTACAATAAAGTAGATGGAGATCAGCAAACCGATACTCACCCCAATCAGCAGATCGGTGGAGAGAATCACCACAATGGTAATGATAAAGGGCAGGAACTGTTTTAGTCCCAGGCTCCAGAGATTACGGAAGAGCTTGGGTTTAGCCAGATTATAACCCGTCATGATCAGAATGGCTGCGAGCGAAGCCAGCGGAATCATATTGAGCAGAAAGGGAATAAGCATTACGGCCAGTAAAAGAAAAGCGCCGTGTGTAAATGAAGAAAGTTTGGTGCGGGCTCCTGCATCGGCATTGGCGGCACCGCGTACCACCACCGCTGTCATCGGGATGGCTCCAAGTAATCCGCAGGCAATATTACCCACCCCCTGAGCCATCAGTTCGCGGTTTACCGGGGTGATCCGGTTGTGCCGGTCCAGTTTATCTACCGCCTCCACGCATAAAAGAGTTTCGAGGCTGGCGAGTCCACCGATCAGTAAGCCCGCTTTCCATATCTCCACATTGGAGAATAACTGGCTGAAGTCCGGAAATCGTATTTCGGCAAATACGTTGGAGGGGACAAGCACTGATTGGGTGGGACGCAGGAAAAAGCCCGGCATCCCATGTGTAAACAATAAATGCAGCAAAATACCGGTTATGACCACGGCCAGTGGTGCAGGAATTACCCGTAATTTTTTGGCAAAAGGTTGTTGCCAGATAATAAGGATGGCCAATGACACAACCGTAATGATAAGGGCTCCGCGGGTGATATGCTGATTCAGATTTTTAAAATTACTGCTGAATTCAGTGGAAGTGAAAAGTTGGGAGAACCCGCTGTTCCAGAAATCAGGTTTATCAAGTCCCAACGCCATTGGAATCTGCTTTGAGATCAGCATAATACCTATGGCAGCCAGCATGCCTTTGATTACAGAAGAGGGGAAGTAATTGGAAATTTTACCTGCTTTCAGTACACTTAATAATAACTGGAATACACCCGCAACTACCACAGCCAGCAGGAAAACGGAGTAACCACCGAGCGAGATGATGGAGCCAGCAACAATAGTGGTCAGACCCGCTGCCGGACCCGAAACACTGAGATGGGAGCCACTGAGAAAGGAAACAATAAGTCCACCGATTATTCCAGAGAGTAAGCCCGCATATACCGGAGCGCCGGAGGCATTCGCGATACCAAGACAAAGCGGGAGGGCTACTAAAAATACAGTAAGACCGGCGGGCAGGTCATGTCTTGTCCACATCAGCCGGTAGAACCTGATTGTGCGCTTCACAGTAAATAAAGAGTTGAGTGTAGGGACAAAGATAAAAAATAAACACCGGATATCCATTAGGGGCCCGGTAATGGCATGGGTGATTGTTATTTATTCATCCTCACTCCTGTTTTCTTAAGCAAAAACATCAGTACAGCAGCTGATTTAAAACCCGGTTACCCGTGACCTTAGTTACTGTTGTAAAGGGATAAATTCATCTTCTTTACATTTCCCGGGTCTGTCTTCTCGTATGTATGGGATGAAATACCTTTAACCGGGTTTCGGCAAAATATCTGCCTGATGCAGGAAACGGAACTGATACAATCCATTCTAAACGGCCAAACCGCTGACTTTTCCCAACTGGTAAAAACGTATGAAACCGCTGTGTTTCGCATTGTTATGGGTTTTGTGCATCAGAAAGAAGATGCAGAAGATATCACCCAGGAAGTTTTTGTAAAAGCCTTTCAGTCGCTTGACCGCTTTGCCGGCCGCTCCTCTTTTTCCACCTGGCTTTTTCGTATTGCTATACATACCAGTTTAAATGAACTGAAAAGAAGAAAGCGCCGGACCTTATGGTCCATGGCGGCCGATTTGCTGCAACTGCCTTCCTCCAATAAGGATCCCGAACAGGCTTTTGCCCAAAAGACGGAGCAGGAGCTGGTCCGTAAAGCCATCGACACGCTGCCCAAAAAACAACGTATGGCCTTCATTCTCAGCCGTTATGAAGAACTTCCACAAAGGGATGTGGCACAAATAATGGAGATTTCGGAAGGTGCGGTCGAGCAGTTATTGCTCCGGGCGCGGGATAATCTCAAAAATTTTTTACAGCGCCCATAGGAAACCCATTTCAACCATTGTCTAATTAACCAGGAGCGATTATGAAAAAAGAAACGGATATAGAAAACAGGATAGAGCAGCTGATCCGCGAAGAACGGAATACGGAGCCGAATCCCTATTTGTCTACCCGGGTAATGGCAGCAATAGCGAAACAGCAGGATAAAAAGGCCGGGTTGTTGCCAATGTTTCTGAAACCAATACTGGTGATGGCGAGCCTTACAATAGTAGTATGGCTGGGTATTATCGCAGGCAGCGCTTATACATCCGGAAGCACAGAACAGGCAACAGTTCTTACCAATGACGCCACCTCAGAAAATTTTGCTTTTTACCTGCAAACAGAAAAGGAGGAATAGGATGCTGCGCAAAACACAAATATTAACCTGGCTGGTGGTTTTATTACTCGTGCTGAATGCCGTTACCATCGGAACCATCATCTATCATCAGCGCCAGGAGAAAAAAGCGATATCGGATATCAGCATAGGCGGGTATGCCGGCACTAATCCGCTCAACGGACGTTTTTTCCGGCAGGAAATGGGATTCAATACACAGCAGATGGATGTTTTCCGTGAACTGAACCAGGCATTCAGACCGGCCTCCATGGAAATCACCTTCCTGATTGACTCATTAAAAGAAGTGATGTATAACCAGCTGACCCAGGCAAAATCCGATAGCCTGCAGTTGCAACAATTATCCGAAGAGATCGGGGCTTTGCACAGTCAGCTCAAAAAAGAAACCGTACTTTTTTATATACGCCTCAAAGAAATATGCACTCCTGATCAGCAAAAACAACTGGCGGAAGTTTTTAAGCCGCTTTTTATAACAGAACACCTGACGGATCATGGAAATTACAGGAACGGTCCCGGGTGGAAAAGAAAACAAACAGACTAACCCTGAATTTATAATCATAAAACAGTTCATCATGAAAAAAGGATTCCCCTTCCTGTTATTCACCCTGCTTTTTTTGCAGGCAACCGCTCAGCAAAACAATGAAATCACAAAGAATGAAAGTAACGGGCTCACGTATATGCGTGAGGAAGAAAAGCTGGCCCGGGATGTATATGATTCCATGTATGCAAAATGGGACGTGAACCCCTTTGGAAATATCCGTCAAAGTGAACGAGTGCACATGGATCGCATGAAAACACTGATGACCCGGTACGAAGTGAAAGATCCGGTGGAAGCCACAGGAGATAAACCCGGTGTATTCAAAACAGCCGTTTTACAAAAAGTGTATAATGAACTGGTAAAATCAGGAACGACATCGCTAACCGATGCACTGAAAGCAGGAGCAAAAATTGAAGAACTGGATATTGCCGACCTGGATGAGCGGATTGCACAAACCAAGAAAGAAGACATCCTGACCGCCTATAAATTCCTTCGTATGGGTTCAGAGAATCACTTGCGGGCTTTTGTACGCCGGTTGAAATCACAGGGTGTGGATTATCAGCCTGAATTTTTAAAAAAGGAAATGTTCGATACGATTATCAGCGGAGAGAATCAGGATGCAGGTTGTGGTAACGGGCCTGGTAAAGGACAGGGATTGGGACAAGGTCAGGGAAAAGGGAATGGACCTGGTAAAGGGAACGGAGCAGGTAATGGACCATGTAAGGAAAAATGTTGTGATAAGAAAGCCGCACCCGGTTGTCAATCAAACAAAGATTAATTAGTAACCAATAAACAGTATAGCCATGAAAAAAATGCTCATCACCCTCCTGCTCATTGCAGGGTTGGGAACCGGCCTGATGGCCCAGAAAAATAACAATGCGGGAAATGGCCCGGGCAAACGCCAGGCAAACAGTGCCTATGTGGATGCCAACAAAAACAAGGTATGTGATAACTATGAAAACAAAACTGCCGTAACGGGTCGGGGCTCCGGATATGGCCGGAAGGCTGGTTATGGACAAGGACAGGGAAGAGGCCAGGGCAGATGCGGCGGCAACGGGCCGGCCAACTGCCGGAGAAGGTCCTGAGTAAAACGGGATGCGGAAAGTGAACGAACAGGTTAAACCAGTGTATGCCATTTTACCAGCTGGTGTTTAAGTTTAACAAACAAGAACGGAAATGATCATTACTATCAGACCCTGGAAACAGGACGACCTCGATGACCTGGTATTGTATGCCAACAACAGGAATGTCTGGAATAACCTGCGCAATTATTTTCCGCATCCTTATACTACTGAAAGCGGACTGGCCTGGCTGGAAAAAGTAGTCGATGCTCCATTGCCGGCCATCAATTTCGCGATTGAGGCGGATGGAACCGTGGCCGGTGGTATCGGATTAATCCTGAACGGGGATGTTTATATCAAATCAGCGGAAGTCGGTTACTGGATCGGAGAGCCTTTCTGGGGTAAAGGAGTAGCAACAGAAGCATTGCGGCAGATCACGGAATATGCATTTGCCACGTTTGACCTGGTTCGGTTGTATGCGGAAGTCTTTGAGAGTAATAAAGCGTCCATGCGTGTACTGGAAAAAAACGGGTATTACCTGGAAGGGGTGAGAAGAAAGTCCGTGTTCAAGAATGAAATACTGATGGATGATTTTATCTGGGTAAAACTCCGGGGTTGGTAAAAGTCATACCGCCTGCTCATCACCAGGATTGTTAGTTTAATCTGTATTGCACTTATAAATTTTCATCTGACAAAATTTGTTATGTACCTGCGTAAAAATATTGCAACCAGCGAGTCCGGTTTTATTTTCAATCCTGCCACCGGCGATTCTTTTTCCGCCAATCCGGTAGCTGCTGAAATACTCCGGCAACTCAAACAGGGAACCGGGGCCGCACAGATCAAAGAATGGTTGCTCGAGTCCTATGAAGTGGAACCGCTCCGTCTTGAAAGAGACTGGGATGAATTTATTAACCAGCTGAAGGAAGCGAATCTGCTCGAAAGCTGAAACTTGCTATATGAAAACGCCCGACAATTGGCTCAGCATTGCAGTGACAGGACTGAATGCCATTGACAGTCCCGGTCCCGGGATCGCCGTAATCCGTGCCCTGAGAGAAGGCCTGAACCGTAAGGTCCGGATCATTGGATTATCCTATGAGACCCTTGAACCCGGCATCTATATGCATGACGTGGTGGATAAAACTTACCAGATTCCTTATCCGGCTGCAGGCACCACGGCCCTGATGAATCGACTGCAGTATATCCATGAGAAAGAAAATCTACAACTCATCATTCCCAATTTTGACGCGGAACTGCCACAGTTTATTAAACTGGCTCCAACACTGAAAGCCATGGGGATTGCCACCTTCTTACCCAGCGCGGAACAATTTGAAGCCCGGGACAAAGTCAACCTCTACCAGTTTGGTCAAAAGCACCAGTTATTGGTTCCCCGGGATAAAATCATTCATACCATCGCTGATCTGCAATCCTGTGAGGAAGCTTTTGGTTATCCCCTGGTGGTAAAAGGAAAGTTTTATGATGCGGTGGTGGCCTACACGCTGGAGCAGGCACAAAAAGCATTTTATAAAATTTCTGCCAAATGGGGCTTGCCCATCATTGTGCAGGAATTTATAACCGGGACAGAAATCAATATTGCCGTATTGGGCGACGGGACAGGCCGGATGATCAGTGCCATTCCCATGCGTAAGTTATATATCACTGATAAAGGGAAAGCCTGGTCCGGTATTACCCTGGAAGATGATACCCTGATACAAGTGGCCCAGTCATTTACCGATGCCACCCAATGGAAAGGCGGTTGTGAACTGGAGATCATGCGTACGGCGAAGAATGAATTATATATCATGGAGATCAACCCGCGCTTCCCCGCCTGGATCTATCTCACGGCAGCAGCCGGACAGAATCAACCGGCGGCACTCGCCCGGATGGCGTTAGGGGAAGATCAACCTGTTTATGAAGGTTACGAAGCTGGAAAAATATTTGTCCGCTATTCCTGGGACCATATTACCGATATCAATGAGTTTCACCAGATCAGCGGCAAGGGAGAATTATAATTATTGAATGTATTTACTATGAAAAAGAACTATGAAAGCCCGGTTATCCAGAAAATGAATGGCGGCCTGATGAATAAGTTTGGCACCAGAACGGAATACGAACCGGTAAAGCAGATTGATGGCGTTTCCGTGCAATCCCTGATGGCTGAATTTGGTTCCCCATTATTTGTTTTAAGTGAGCGCACACTTCGCCGCAATTACCAGGATGCTTACCGGGCCTTCAGTACCCGTTATCCCAATATCCAGTTTGCCTGGAGTTATAAAACGAATTACCTGAATGCGGTTTGTCGTGTCTTTCACCAGGAAGGCAGCTGGGCGGAGGTAGTGAGTGGTTTCGAATACCAGAAAGCATTGGGGAATGGCGTGCCCGGAAATAAAATCATTTTCAACGGTCCGGAAAAAACTAATGAGGAGCTGAAGCTGGCGGCAGACAATGGTTCCCTGATCCATATTGATCATTTTGATGAACTGTTTCAATTGCTGGAGATCAGCGATCAGTTAAAACGAAAACCAAGGGTGGCCATCCGCGTGAATATGGATACGGGGGTGTACCCGGTCTGGAATCGGTTTGGTTTTAATTATGAAAACGGGCAGGCTTTTGATGCACTGAAAAAAATTGTGGCATCAGAAAAAATGGAACTGACCGGCCTGCATTGTCATATTGGTACTTATATGCTTTCCACCAACGCCTATCGCACGGCGGTAAAAAAGCTGGGCGACCTGGCCTGGAAATGCAAAACTGAACTGAATAACCCATTACAATATATCGATATCGGTGGCGGCTTTCCTTCCACCAATACATTAAGAGGTTCTTTTTTACCCGGCACCGATACCGTACCCTCCGTGGATGAATTTGCCGAAGCCATCAGCAACCAACTGCAGGAACTGGGTTATGGATCAACAGATATTCCGCTCCTGATTCTGGAGAGCGGCCGCGTAATGGTGGATGATGCAGGCTATTTATTATCCACCGTGGTTGCGAATAAACGGCTGAGTGACGGGCGACGGGCCACCATTCTGGATGCCGGGGTAAATGTGTTGTTTACTTCATTCTGGTATGATCACCCCATCAGTCCGGCCCAGGACTTCACCCACCATACCGAAGACCAGGTATTATATGGTCCCCTCTGTATGAATATCGATGTGCTGCGCCAGAGTGCAAATCTGCCTTTATTGAACAGAGGTGATAAAGTAGTGGTGCATAAAGTCGGCGCGTATAATATGACCCAATGGATGCAGTTTATCCATATGCGGCCCAATGTGGTGATGATCGATGAACAGGGAAAAGTACACCTGGTGAGGGAAGCGGAAACCCTGGCTTATATCGAACAGCAGGAACGGGTGCCCGAACACCTGGAAAAGATCAGTCTATAAAACCCGTATTTTGAACAAGCTAAATCTTCCTGAATTTACACGGTTTATCGCTCATACGGTACTGAACAGTTATGCAATGCTATTTTTCAGTAACCGCAAGATACTGGCCGCGTTGATCCTGCTGGTTACTTTTTTTAATCCGTACACAGGGGCTGCCGGATTTGCCGCAACCATCATCGCAGCTGCCACGGCCTGGTTTATCGGCTTCAGCCGGGAACAGGTAAAGAGCGGATTATATACGTATAGCGGATTGCTGATGGGACTGGGCATGGGTACTTTTTATGAGTTCAGCACCGGTTTCTGGATCTTATTATTTATTGCATCGGTATTATCGGTGCTGCTTTCCGCCGCACTGATTGCGAAACTGGGGAAGAACAACCTGCCGGCTTTGTCGCTGGCCTTTATTCTCACATTATGGGTGGTAATCCTTTCTTCGAGGGAGTTTGCCGCCATTGGACTCACCCAACGGAATATTTACTGGCTCAATGAAATGTATGCCACCGGGGGCAATGACCTGATCCGGTTGGTGCAATGGATGGAAAACCTGCCGATACCCGCTGCGATCGCCGGTTTTTTCCGATCCCTCAGTGCGATTATCTTTCAAAGCAATATTGCGGCCGGCATTGTGCTGACCATCGGCCTGTTTTTGTTTTCCCGTATTGCCTTAACGCTGATGGTGGCCGGCTATACAATTGCCATTTTATTTATTCAATTGATGGATGGCTATTCCGGCAGTGTGAATTATTATAATCTCGGCACCAACTTTATGCTGGTCTCCGTGGCTCTCGGCGGATTTTATATTATCCCTTCTGTCCGTTCTTATCTCTGGTCACTGATC
>JAKQJH010000345.1 GCA_029561255.1 Bacteroidota bacterium
GGTTCGTCAGCGTACTTCGTACTTCTAACTTCGTACTTTATAAGAAGTTGTCAGTTGCCCGTTGCCAGTAACAGCCCCCCTTAGAACTATACATTAACCATAATTAACCTTAAACCCACTCCATTTAACCCGTTTCTACAACCGGTACGATTATTTTCGTGGAAGAAACCAGGAGCCATGAGAAGATTTTTTACACTTTTATTAATTGTCAGTATTGCAGGTCCGCTTGCGGCGCAGAAGAATGGGACCGTAAAGGGTACAGCTTTTGATACCCTCAGTAAGCAAAATGTGGGGGCAGCTACGATTACCGTGCTGGAGCGGAAAGACTCTTCGCTGGTGACTTTTACCATGACCGGGGCCGATGGACGTTTTGAAATCAAGGGTCTGGCCAATGGGGATTATCGCCTCCTGATCTCCCATGTCAATTACCACAACAGCAATAAATACTTCTCCATTAGTGATTCCCTCAAAGATGCCGACCTGGGAACAATGGTGATGAACGATAAGGCCAAGGTGCTGGCCGAAGTGGTGCTGGAAAATGAAGCCCCACCGATCACGCTGATCAACGATACCATTCAGTACAATGCCGGTTCCTTTAAAACAGCACCGAATGCGAGTGTGGAGCAATTGCTGAAGAAACTGCCGGGAGTGAAAGTGGAAAAAGATGGTACCGTGAAAGCACAGGGGGAGACAGTAACCAAGGTACTCGTGGATGGAAAAGAATTTTTCGGCAATGATCCGAAAGTGGCCACCAAGAACCTGCCCGCTGATGCGGTGGACAAGGTTCAGGTTTATGACCGGCAAAGCGACCAGGCCCAACTCACCGGGTTTGAAGACGGGAACTATGAGAAGACCATCAACCTGAAGCTGAAGAAGGATAAGAAGAAGGGGTTGTTCGGAAAAGTAAATGCAGGGGTTGGTAATAAAGATCGATATGAAGGCCGGTTCAATGTAAACTCCTTTAAAGGAGCCCGTCAGTTGTCCGCCATCGGTATGGGTAATAATACTAATGCGGAAGGGTTCTCTTTTATGGATATCCTCAACTTCACCGGCGAACTGTCCCGGATGCAGCGGGGGGGTGGAGGAAATATCAATATCAACCTGTCTACATCGGATGCCTCAGCGATGGGGTACACCGGGAGCAACCCCAACAGCGGTATCAATACAGCATGGGGTGGCGGACTTAATTATAATAATATAATCGGGAAAAAGCTTGACCTGCAGAGCAATTACTTTTACAACCGGTTTAATCCGAATACCGAGAGTCATATCCAACGGCAGTATCTTTTACCAGACACTTCTTATTACAATTCCAACTCTTATGCGGATAACCTGAACAATACCCACCGGGCTAACCTGAACGTGCTCTATCAGCTGGATTCACTGAATTCGATCCGGGTAATCCCCTCTTTCAGTTACCAGCAAACCCGGAACCGTTCCAATACGGATTATCAGACGATGTCCAAACAACAGTCCATGATCAATGACGGATACAGTAACAGTATCAGCAACAGCGAAGGCTATAATTTCAGGAATGAGATAGCCTGGCGCCGAAAATTCCTGCGCAAGGGCAGAACCTTTTCCCTGACCCTGCAGACCACCCTGAATGAAACAGACGGCGATGGCAGTCTCTCCTCTATCAATAGTTTTTATCAACCGAATGGCAGTCTGAGCAGGAAGGATACCCTCAATCAGCAGAATACGACTACAGGCAGTCTGAGAGGATATACGGCCAGGGCGGTTTATACGGAACCATTAGGCAAGCGGACATTAATGGAATTCAGCATAGGGAAAAGTAATACCCGTAACCTTTCGGAGAAACTGACCTATGATTATAATAAGAACAACGGCAAGTATGATGTAAAAAATGCTTTCCTGAGTAATGATTTTGAAAACAGCTTTGGCTTTACCAATGCCGGTTTCCGTATCCGGAATCAGCAGAAAAAATATAATTTCTCACTTGGGGTCAACTGGCAGCAATCGGACCTGGATGGAAAGATCATCAGTGGCACCAAGGATTCGCTGATCAGCAAGCGGTTTCAGAACCTCTTGCCCAATGCCCGGTTCCAGTACAACTTTACCCGCTTTAAGAATCTGTCGCTGACCTATAACACCAATACCAATCAGCCATCGATGACCCAGTTGCAGCCTGTACCCGATGTAAGCAATCCGTTGAATATCCGGGATGGTAATCCGGATCTTAAGCAGGAGTATAACCATAACCTGCAAGCCAACCTGGCGCTGGTCAGTCCCTTCAGCAGCAAGAACCTGTTTTTCTTCCTGCGGGCCCAGGCGGCACAGAATAAGATCGTCAATTATGATTCACTGAACCAATTGACCGGGGTGCGGAAAACAAAACCGGTGAATGTAAACGGGGTGTATAATCTCAGTGCCAATTTCAGTTACAGTCGCCCGGTCCGTTTCCTGAAAGGCAATATTGAACTCAGCAGCAATGTCGGGTATAACCGTGGCAAGCAGCTGATCAATACCCTTACCAGCCCGATGGAAGAGAATGCGATTGGTGTATTCAGTGTGGGCCCCGAACTGCGACTGGATATGACCCCAACAGATAAGTTCAACCTGGTCCTCGGAACTTCGCTGAATCATAACAACACCACTTATTCGCTGCAGCCCGGACTGAGCAATAATTATCTGTCACAGGAGTATTCTGCTTCCGTTGACTGGGAAATGCCCAAAGGATTTTTCTTCAGTACGGATTTTACCTATACGGTCAACAGTCAGCGGGCCGCCGGCTTTAACCTGAAAGTGCCTTTATGGAATGCAAGTATCAGCAAGCAGATGCTGCTCTTTAATCGCGGGGAACTGAAGTTCAGTGCCCGCGACCTGCTCAACCGGAATGTGGGCATCAGCCGCAATACCAGCAACAACTTTATTGAAGACTCGAGGGTACTCACGCTGCGGCAGTTCTTTTTGCTGAGTTTTACGTATAGTCTGAGTAAGACGGGATTGAATAATGCGGGCCGTGGTGGTGGAATGCGGGTGATAGCGCGGTAAGATATCCGGTTCATTTACTTCCGGGCCACCTGTTTGAGATAATCCATACTCAGTTGTTCTGCCCGTATCTGCAACAACACTTTATCGTCATATAGTTTCCGGCGCAGGTTTCTATAAATACTGATAGTATTATCCAGTGCTTTCAGTATAGATTCCCGGTTGTATTGGGCAATCGTGATTTTCAGATTTTCGAGGTCAGAGGCATTGAGTTCTGTTTCCACTTTGCGAAGACCCCGGGCATGGCGGTTATTTTTTACCTGTAATAAGGGAGACAGCACGGTCGTCCGCAGGAAGGAGAGAAAATCAAAGGCTTCCATTAATTCTCCGCGCCCGATTTTCAGGGCAGCATAATGAACCCAGGTCCAGAACCGGTCCTCGATCCACTGGTAATCTGGTTGTGGCCAGGTGGCCGTAGTGGCATGAATAATTTTGCTGAGTTGCCCGTCCCGCTCGAAAAGTATAACCGGATTTTCGATACGATCTTTAAATTCGTCCGGGGTCAGGAATTTAATATCGACATGTAAGAGCGGGTTGTCATAAAGACAAATAAGTACCCTGGGTTCGCCCACATGTTCGCCGGTAAAGCCGGATACCAGGTCGCCAAAGCGCCGGGCAGTTTCCATCATTTTCTCCTTATTCCCCGCTATTTTATATTTAGTCACGAGGATCAGATCCAGGTCCGAATATTCATCTATTTCATCAGTGATCCAGGAACCGGCTACGGCCAGTCCGGTTACGGAAGGGTCTTCCTGTACCAGTTTTTTTACACGCTCCGCGAAAACCGCCTGAATGGACATAGGTAGGTGTTAATGTTTCAGCGGCCTTTTTTTGATCATGCCGCCCTTAGTGTCTTTTACACTGCTCATGACGACAAAGGCATCGGGTTCTATTTTTTCGATCTCGGTATTCAGTTTATTGATCTCGAGCCGGGTGATTACGGTGTAGATGATCTCGGTATCCCGGGTTTCGCCTCTTTTACCATAGCCTCTTTTACCGGTGTAAACGGTAACACCGCGCCCGAGTTTATTAATGATCATTTCACGGATCTCATCGCTGTGAGAGGAGATGATGGTGACCCCGATGTATTCCTCAATACCCTCGATGATGAAATCAAGGGTTTTGGAAGCAGAGAGATAAGTGATCATGGAAAAAAGGGCGATCTCTATTGACAGGTAATAAGCCGCGGCAGAAAAGATTAAAACGTTTATCAGGATAATGATATCGCCAATGGTCGTACCGAGTTTTCGGCTCAGGTAGATCGCAAGTATTTCAGTGCCATCAATTACTGCACCACCTCTTACGGTAAGACCGATACCCGCCCCGAGAAAGAATCCTCCGAAAATCGCGACCAGTAGATTGTCGTTGGTCACATTCGGGAAGTTAACACTGGCCAGTACCAGGGCCAGGGCACTGATGGCTACCATAGTTTTAATAGCAAAGGCTTTTCCCATGGTTTTATATCCTAAAATGATAAAGGGAATATTAACCGTGATGATCAGGATATAGAGGGGAATCTTTGTCAGGAAGGAAATCAACAGTGAAATGCCGGTGGCGCCACCATCAATAAACTCGTTGGTCAGCAGAAAGCCCTTAAAGCCAAAAGCAGCAGAGAACACACCGGCGGTCATCAGCAACAGATCCCTGAGCAGCCGTCTGAATGTAATCGTCAGTTCCCGATAGGATTTCGCATAACGGTAGCGAGATATTTTGTTTTCGCCATTTGCTGCTGCTGCCTGCGGAACCCGGGTGCTTACGTCAATAAGTTTTCTTAAGAATTGCTTCATTCGGTGGGGTTTCGTTGGTTCTTTCAAATTTACCCCTTTTCGCCGGGAACAGCCCATTCTAAGAAGCAAATCTTCAAAGAATGTCAGCGTACTTTGTACTTCTAACTTCGTACTTTCTTAAATACAAGGTTCCTCACTTCGTTCGGAATGACGGGCTGATTAGGGGGGAGAGAAAAAATACAAGAGTTCTCGCTACGCTCGAAATAACAGTCAATAGTGCATAAAAAAAAGGTTGCTCCGTTTTGGTGGCAACCTCTTTTTTTATTGTTTGATACGTGGTTAATTCATCCGGATCACCCGTCGGTTGCCACCGTTATTCTGATTCATTTCTTCCATCATCTTTTCCCGTTCTTTCTTGAACTCTTCCTGTGTATACTTTTTCTTGCCGGTGGGTTCTTTGATTACAGCTAGATCGGCTGTTTCGGCAATACTGTTTGCCAGGTATACCTGATCGCCATTGCGCACATCCAGTTCGAGGATCAGTCCGGGCAGTTGTCCCTGGAATTCAGAAGGACCAGCGGATACGGGAATGTCCATGGCAAACCAGGCTACGATTTTCGCCGTATCGTCGATTTCCTTTCTTTCCATTTTGCCATTGTCCATATTCATAGTCATACGTTTGCTGATCCGCACGGCTTCCGCTTTCATGCAATTATGGTTCAGGATGGTTTTTGATTCACCGGTCATTTTCCACTTCAGTTTGGTAATGGTATCATCCACAATAAAGGTCTTGTCAAACATTTCCCTTTTTTCCACGCGGCGGCTGTTGTCAAAATTGCAATACAGTACATCGTTGCTGCCGGCTACCACCATCCGGATCTGCATGCCTCCGTCTCCAAAGGACTGCTCCTCTTCGGGTTCCTGTTCGCCTTGTTTCCAGAGCGACTGATTATTCCCAAATACCAGTTCATATTTATCGGTCCGGCTGCTGGGCAGTTGCTGTTCCAGCCCACCGGGCATACCGGCAAAACTCATCTGGAGTTTAACGGTCCGGTTATAAGTGACTTTTCCCTGGTTTTGCTGGGCGGTAAGGTTGGAGATGGCCAGTGAGAGCGCCATTCCGAATAAAAGCAGTTTTTTCATGTTTTTCTATTTGTCCCAAAGCTACATTCTTGCGTGTTAACCAGTTTGAAACAAAGGTTAATAAAGGTTAATACGCCAGATCGTATCAGGTTACATCCTGAAAATTCGTTTATTTCCCCCACGGCTATTTATTTCATCCGCTAATTTTTCCTTTTCTTTCAAAAATTGCTTCTGGGTATATTTCTTCTTTCCGGCAGGTGCTTTTATCTCAGACAGGTCTGCAAGCGGATCAATCGAAACGGCTGAAAAAAGCTGTTCGCCTTCATTTATATTCAGTTCAAGGATCAATCCCGGTAATTGATCCTGAAACTCCGAAGGTCCGGCGGATACAGGAATTTCAGTAGTGAACCACGCGATAATCTTAGACGTATCGTCCACTTCCTTTTTACCAAAGGTTCCTCCTTCAACGGTAGTAATGTATTCCTTTTTTATCCGGATCGATTCAGCTTTGACACAAACATGATCAAGGATCTTTTTTGTTTCACCGGTCAGTTTCCAGGTTAATTTGGAGAGACTGTCCTCTATCAGGAATTGTTTATCATATAACATTCTTTTTTCCGTTTTCATCCGGGTATCGAAGTTGCAGTATAACAGATCCTCGCTACCAGCCACCACAATTTTCATCGTATTTCCCTCTGATCCAAAATCAGGGAGTGTTTCCTCCGTCTCCGGCTTTTGTTTCCAGGTGGACTGATTATTAGCGAATAATAACTCATACTTCACGGTACGGCTGGCAGGCAGGAGCTGTTCAAGTCCTGTGGATTGGCCACCGAAACTGAATTGTAACCGTATGGTCAGGTTATATACCACTCTTCCCTGGTTTTGCTGCGCAGCCGCGAAGCCTAAAAAAAGAATCAGTAAAAGTGGGGCTAGAAATATTTTTTTCATGGTTTTAGTGTTTCCCAAATCTAGATTACAGCAGGTTAATCCATCTTGTAATAAGGTTAATAAAGGTTAAGGATCGATTACATGCCCCCGGTTTTAGCTATTTTTGATGTGCAATGAAAAGTCGCCGCATACCTGGCCCTCTCCTGATGCTGATTTCCATAATGGGAATCGCGGCCTTTCTTTTTTACTGGCTTACGGAAAACTATAAACGGGAAGAAAAAACCCTGCGACTGAAAACAGACATGGTCTTCCGCGAAGAAATGATGAAATTGCAGGTCGCCCGTTTAAAACTGGGTAAATCCGGTACGGATTCAACGGATAAGGGACGGGTTCGTGTAATTATGGGTGACCGCAACAGGGGACCTCACAGACCCGAAGAGATGGAGGAAGAAGTGGTTTCTTCCATCAATATTATCCGGGATAAACTGGCGGATTCAATGGTGACATTTTCCCCGACAGGAAAAAAGCCGGTCATGATTACCATGCAGACTTCAACATCTTTCGATACGGGCAATGATTCCATGAATATTGAAATGAACGTTCCGCCTGTCTATGCTCCCGGCAATCCGATATTTAGCTTTCTCTACGGCGTGGATTCCCTGCAGGATAGTATCCGGGTAACTGAAATTGATTCGGTGATTCGTTTCGCCCTTCAAAAGGAAAAAATTGGAATTCCGTTTACCATTATCAAGTCAGCCAAATCCGTATCAAGGGGAAACCGAAATTTCGGTAGCGTTACGATCGGGCTCAAAAATCCACAGACCTATTCGCTGGCCATTGGTAACAGCTGGCCCTTCCTGGTGAAGCGCATTGCCATGCCGGTTATTTTTTCCCTGTTACTGCTGGGCATCACGATCGCCGCTTTCCTTGTCTTGTATAAAAATCTCCGGAAGCAACGCAAGCTGGCCGAACTCAAGAATGAGTTTATCAGCAATATCACCCATGAATTAAAAACCCCGATTGCCACGGTAGGCGTGGCCATTGAAGCGCTGAAAAATTTCAACGCCATTGATAATCCGGAGCGCACCCGGGAATACCTCGATATTTCGCAGAATGAATTGCACCGGCTTAGTCTGTTGGTGGATAAAGTACTCAAGCTGTCGATGTTTGAAAACCAGGGAATCGAACTGAAGTACGAAACATTGAATCTGCGTGGTATCGTCACCGAAGTGGTGGAATCGCTGAAACTGCAACTGGAGAAATTCAAGGCAACGGTTGATGTACAATATAACGGAGAAACGGAATTGCGGGGTGATCGCCTTCACCTGTTGAGTGTGGTGTTTAACCTGCTTGATAATGCCCTGAAGTACCGAAGCACTGATAAAGAGGTAAGGATTGAAGTCCAGATCAACGGAACGGCCGATGCGGTACAACTGATTATCCGCGACAATGGAATTGGTATTTCACCGGAATACCAGGAAAAGATATTTGAAAAATTCTTCCGGGTGCCGCATGGCGATACCCATAATGCTAAAGGCTACGGACTTGGATTAAGTTATGTGGCCCAGGTTATCAAAAAACACGAAGGAACTATTACCGTTCAGTCAGTACCCGGTGAAAGCACCGCATTTACCATCACTTTACCAAAGAGCCAGTCATGAACAAGACCAAAGTATTATATGTAGAGGATGAACTGTTTCTGGGAAAGATCGTCCGGGAGAGCCTGGAAAGCCGCGGCTTTGAGGTGTTGATGGAAGAGGATGGCGCCAAAGTGCTGGACCGGTTTAAAAAAGGTAAACCGGATATCTGTGTGCTGGATGTAATGCTGCCCAATAAGGACGGTTTTACCATTGCCGATGAGATCCGCGAGCTGGATGAGGAAGTGCCGATCATTTTTCTCACCGCCAAAACCCAGACCGAGGATGTCGTGAAAGGATTTACTCTTGGCGGGAATGATTATATCCGCAAGCCCTTCAGTATGGAAGAACTGATCGTGCGGATGCAGCACCTCCTGCGGCAGAAAACGGAAGGACCGCAGAAGATCCAGGGCAATACGGTGACGATGGGAAAATTCAGTTTCCAGCTCAACCGGCAGCTGCTCGTAATCGGTACCGAGGAAAAGAAACTCTCCTTCCGCGAAAGCGAATTATTGAAATTATTATACGAAAACCGCGATAAGATCATTGACCGCCGCGACATCCTTAATCTTCTTTGGGGCAATGATTCCTTCTTCAACAGCCGCAACCTGGATGTCTATATCACTAAACTGCGGGGTTTTCTGAAACCGGATCCTTCTTTAGAAATTATTACGATAAAAGGGGTGGGGTATCGGTTTGTTGTAGGATAATAAAGAACCAAGAAGCCAAGACGCCAAGATCCAAAGAAAAATCAAATGACAAATTTCAAAAAAGCATCAAAAGGAAATAATCAAAGCCTTCTGTGAAAGTTCTCAGGAGGATTGGTGCTTTTTTGGAGTTTCTCTTTTGGTCCTTCTTTGATCCTTGAATTTTGGTTCTTCTTTGGATCTTGGCGTCTTGGGTTCTTGGTTCTTTCTCTTTACATTATCTTCGGGCTGAATGGCTTTACAAAAAATCATATTGGCCGGGCGGGTTTTCACCGGTGAAAACTGGTTGGAGAATTATGCGGTCCTTATTGGGGACGGGGTGATTCAGGATCTGCTGCCGTTGGCAGATCTGCCGGCCGGGGTGGAAGTGGAGTCCTATCCCGATGCATGGTTGGTGCCGGCCTTTATTGATCTGCAGATTTACGGGGCTTATGGAAAGTTGCTCGCGGTGTATCCGGAGCCGGATGCCCTGGTTAAGCTCAATGAATATTGCCGGTCCGGAGGTGCCCCGCTTTGTATGCCCACGGTGGCGACCAATACCTATGATGTATTCTATGCGGCCATTGATGCCGTGCGGGATTACTGGAACCAGGGCGGGGAAGGCGTGCTGGGTTTGCATATTGAAGGTCCGTGGATTAACCCGGTAAAACGCGGGGCGCATATTGAAGAACTCATTCATGCGCCTTCTGATGAACAGGTACGGGCTCTGCTGGAATATGGAAAGGGGGTGATACGGATCATTACCCTGGCACCGGAAGTGGTCAGTCCTGAAATCATACATCTGATTCGTTCCTACGGTGTAGTTATTTCCGCAGGCCATAGCAATGCTACCTATGCCCAGGCCAAGAGCGGATTTGCAAGCGGTATCCGGGCGGTAACCCATTTATATAATGCGATGAGCCCTTTACTGCACCGGGAACCAGGATTGGTGGGAGCGAGTATGGATGATGAACAGGTGATGGCGAGTATCATCCCGGATGGGCATCATGTGGATTATGCCGCCATACGGATTGCCAAAGCGGTGATGAAGGAACGCTTATTTATCATTACGGATGCTGTAACGGATACTGACCAGGGACAATACCCGCATGCACGCATGGGGGATAAATATGAATCCGGCGGTATTCTCAGCGGCTCGGCCCTCACGATGCATGCGGCCATGCTCAACCTGGTCCGTCATGTACAGGTGGATCCGGGCGAAGCGATCCGCATGTGCAGTCACTACCCCGCCCGGGTAATGGGAATGGACGATCAATACGGAAAAATTCAAAAAGGATATAAAGCGTCGCTGCTGTTGCTGGACGAATCACTGGAGCTAATCAAACTGCTATGATCTTGATGCATTCATTCAAAAAAAACGGGTTTGTTATTTTATGCCTGCTGGCGTCGGTTCAGTTATCCGCCCAGGGGTTCCGCGGCCAGTATTCTCCAGCCATGAAGAATACATATTTCGGAGTGAATATTGGTTCTATTAATTATCCATTTTCCGCCAAACAATTACAGCCGGGCAATACGGTCGGATCTGTAAAAGTACCACACACCGCTGTCCGGCTGGTGCTGGTGGGTCATGAGTTTAATAAGAACATTTCCGCGCAGATCACTTATATGCGTCCGGTGAAATGGGTCGAATACCGCAATGTCAACAATACCAATCAGACCCTTACGGTTTGGATGAATGTGGCAGGATTGACAATAGCGGGGAAACTCCCATTGTCCCAAAAAATAACCTTGTTTACAGAGGCGGGCCTGGGCCTGATCATGCGTCGCGGTTTTAATATGAATAACCAGCCAGTGGTGAAGAGTGCCTCGTATGCCACCGGATTATTTGGCGCCAACCTCCAATATAAACTGAATCATAAATGGGATTTGCAGATCGGTACCACGTATTCGCCGGCCAATGATAAAGAGCTGCAGCCGGCAACGGTCTTTCATTCAGCAGGTTTCCATTACACCTTACGGGAACTGAGCAAGGAACGGGTGGATCTTGTAAAAAAAGCGGGCTATCATTTTCCCAAACAGATTCTGTCGATGGCCTATGCCAGCAATGTACTCGGGTATGGCGCCAATAATTTTGTATCCAAAGGTGTGGTTCCCATTTTCTGGGGCGGGGAGGTAAAAGCCCGACATGGTTTGTTGCTCAATTACCAGCACAATCTGTTTCATAGCCGCAAAGTGTTTTCGCTGGACTGGGGTATACAAGCCGGATTCTGGAAAACAGACCGGGATGGCACCAATTTTTTTACCCTGAGTGCTTACCCGATGATGCGGTTTCATACGATCCGCTCAAAGAAAACGGATTTCTATCTTGAATACTCGGTGGCCGGGCCTTCTTTTATATCAAAAACAAAAATGGACGGACTCGATACGGGTGAAAAGTTCACTTTTTATGATCAGATGGGGATGGGTGTGTTTACCGGCAAGGATAAAAACCTGAACCTGGGACTCCGGATTGCTCATTTCTCCAACGGAAACCTGTTTCCCAATAATGACGGGGTAATGGTGCCGCTGACCTTCAGTCTCGGGTATTCTTTCTGATAATAATTTTCCCGGAGTTGATTTTATCAGTACCTTTTTACTGCAAATACCATTACCATTTAACAACAACCAACCACATTATGAAAAAGCTGCTTGCTTTCGCAACGGTATGCATCTGCGTATTCGCTGCGGTTTACATTACCTCTTGTAATAACAGCACCGACACATCTAAAGAAACCGACAAAGTAAAAGACTCACTCGCCAAAGCGGTTGAAAACGGTCGCTATCTCGCCAATCATGTGGCTGCCTGTATCCATTGTCATAGTAAAAGGGATTTCAATAAATATTCAGGTCCCGTTGTTCCCGGAACCGAAGGCGGTGGTGGTGGTTTGTTTGACCACACGATACTTGATGCCATTCCCGGTACTATTTATAGTCCAAATATTACCCCGGACACGGAAACAGGTATTGGCAGCTGGACCGATGATGAAATACTGCGGGCGATTACCCATGGGATCAATAAGAAAGGAGATACCTTATTTCCCATTATGCCTTATGCCAACTATAACCGGATGGCCAAGGAAGATCTGCTGAATATTATTGCCTATCTGAGAACGTTGAAACCGATTAAGAATACGGTACCTGCCCGTCAGCTGATGATTCCGATCAGCATGGCGTATCCGGCACCGGCACTTCAGGCCTCGGTTGATAATAATAAGCGGCCGGAACGTTCCGACGCCGTGAAATGGGGAGAGTACCTGATCACTGTGGCCGATTGTGCCACCTGTCATACACCCTTTGTAAAAGGTCAGCCGGATTTTGCCCAATTGTATGGAGGCGGAAATGTATTTAATGTGGCCAATTTTCATGTGGGTTCAGCGAATATCACTCCGGATTCTTCTGGTATAGGTAACTGGGATGAGGATCAGTTCCTGAACAAGTTCACACTGTATCGTGAAGAAAAAAATTACAATCATAATCCAGGCCTTAAGAATACAACAATGCCCCTGGTGGATTATTCAGGCATGAAAGACAGCGACCTGAAAGCACTGTATGCTTATTTAAGAACAGTAAAACCGGTAACAAAATATGTAGTAAAATATCCGGGTATAAAAGTGAATACGGTGAAGATGGGGGAGATTAAGGTGAAAAATTAGTCAATTAGCCAATATGCCAATGTGCCAATGAGGGAAGAAGCAAATAGTTTGATAGTCGTTTATAATAGGGAGGTCAATTCCCTGAAATTTAAAAGTGGTAGTTTTAATGTAAATAAATTCCAGGGAAATAGCTTAACTCCCTTAGCAGGCCAATTGGCACATTGGCATATTGGTTAATTGGCACATTATTTAAGGCGTTAATTTAAAGCTTTCTCTTTTATACGTGCCGGGTTGCGCATGATCGCCTTCTTTGAAGTCGAGGTTGATGAATTTAATGCCGGGTATTTCCGTGCAGTTATAAACCACTTCGGCTATGTAGATTTCGGGACCGGAAGAGCCCATCTGCTGGGTGAGGAAAGTGGCTTCGGGGATTTTGAGAAAAAGGGTATCGCCGGATAATTTATTATACTCCAGTTTTATGTTGGGATTGTTATTGTTCAGGTAACGGAGGATGACATCTGGTGAAAGAGTATCTACATCCGGGGCCAATACCTGTGCTTTCGTCAGGTTACCGATTGAATCCTGATCAATATTCCACATATTGATTTCCGGGGCAGATAATGCTTCAGCTTCACTATCAGATGAGCCGCATGAATATAGAAAGAAAAGGGCTGCTAATAAGATTGTCGCGTTTTTCATATCAGTAGGTTTATACCTTAAAGGTACAATCCATACTGGCTTATTTACCTAATAGAAACGTTAAAGGGAAATGCAGTCGTTTATTCCAGGCGATTTCACTATGGTTTTCACCGGGGAAATACTTTGTCTGCCAGTTGTTTACCGTAAAACCTTTCTTAATCATCACGGCATCCGCTTTATCCTGCAAGGGCGGGTAAAAGGCGTCCAGGGTCGCATCTCCATAGTCAAAATAGATCTTATGTGTAGCAGGATCAGGCAGGTGAGCTTCCATATAGCTGAAAAAAAGGGCGGGTATCGGATTGTTTTCCATTACAAATATTCCGGGCCAGTGAGTAGACAGGCAGGCGGCCCCGCCAAATATCCCGGGATATTCACATATGGCATAGAGGGAAATAAGTCCGCCCATACTGCTGCCGGCAATAAAAGTATGTTCCCTGTCAGTATACGTAGAGTAAGATGAATCAATAAAGGGTTTCAGTTCTTGCACCAGGAAGCGGAGATAATTATCTGACTGAATGCTGTATTGATGAAACACAGAGGCATTATTACTTCTTACCGCCTTATAGATACTATCCCGTTCAGCCGCACTCAGTAATTCAAATGCTTTTTGCGGGAAATAGTCGGCATGCCTGGAGTCGCCACCATTCCATACTCCCACCAGGATCAGGTCTTTAATCTTATTTTCTTTTCGCAACAAGCTGATTACATCATCGGCATCCCAGCTTAGTTTGTTCCAGGTGGTATTGGCATCGAAAAGCATCTGACCGTCGTGCATATAAAGCACATTGTATTTTTTGGAGGGGGAATATCCTTCGGGCAGCCAGACATCTACATGCCGTGGAGTGACAAATACTGACTTGAAAGATTCATGACGGTACAGGGATCCATCAATTACTTCAGGCAGCTGGGCAGATACAGGGCATATACCAGCCAAGGCGAATACAACAAGCAAGAGTTTATTCATACCATGTGTGCATTTATAAAAAACAGCCAGTTCCTGTAATACCTGATTTATTAGTGCACCGCCGTTACACTCACTTTTTCAATTCCCTTCAGGTGCAGTTCAATGTGCCGGTCATGCGCTTTACTGGAATATTCACTGATGATCTCCAGAATATCATAATCGATATAGGTGCAATCGGTTCCATCAATGTACAGTACACTGTATTCAGGAATTTTATCGAGGGAGTCCCGGAGTTTTACTTTATTGAGAAAAGTGACATTGCTGTTCAGTTTGATCACATAGGTTTCCAGATCGAGGTGCTTCGACCTGGTGATTCTGAATTCATCCCTGAAATTGCTTTGTACGATAAAGTAAATGGAGATCAGCAGACCGATACTCACACCGATCAGCAGATCGGTTGAAAGTATCACCACAATTGTGATGATAAAGGGCAGGAATTGTTTCAGTCCGAGGCTCCATAGATTGCGGAAGAGTTTGGGTTTGGCCAGGTTATAACCCGTCATAATCAGGATGGCGGCCAATGAAGCCAGCGGAATCATATTGAGCAGGAAGGGGATCAGCATAACGGCCAGTAAAAGGAACAGGCCGTGTGTAAAGGAAGAAAGTTTGGTGCGGGCACCGGCATCCGCATTGGCGGCCCCACGAACCACGACCGCCGTCATCGGAATAGCTCCGAGCAGCCCGCAGGCGATATTACCCACCCCCTGTGCCAGCAATTCGCGGTTAACCGGTGTAATCCTGTTGTGGCGGTCCAGTTTATCTACCGCTTCCACACATAAAAGGGTTTCCAGGCTGGCCAGTCCGCCGATCAGTAAACCCGCTTTCCAGATCTCCACATTCGAGAATAACTGGCTGAAGTCGGGAAAACGTATTTCGGCAAATACGTTTGGTGGTACCTGTACCGATTGTGTGGTGCGCAGGAAAAAACCGGGCATACCATGTGTAAATAGTAAGTGTAGCAAAATACCGGTAATGACCACGGCCAGTGGCGCGGGAATGACCCGTAATTTTTTGGCAAATGGTTGTTGCCAGATAATAAGGATAGCCAGCGACACTACGGTTATAATCAACGCACCCCGGGTAATATGTTGATTCAGGTTTTTAAAATTACTGCTGAATTCGGTGGAGGAAAATAACTGGGAGAAGCCGCTGTTCCAGAAATCGGGTTTATCCAGCCCGAGGGCCATCGGGATTTGTTTGGAGATCAGCATGATGCCGATAGCGGCCAACATGCCCTTGATCACGGAAGAAGGAAAATAGTTGGAGATTTTGCCGGCTTTCAATAAGCCCAGTAACAGCTGGAACACACCAGCTACCACTACGGCCAGCAGGAAAACGGAATAGCCGCCAAGAGAAATAATGGAGCCGGCTACAATAGTAGTCAGACCAGCTGCCGGACCCGAAACGCTGAGATGGGACCCGCTGAGTAAGGACACAATAAGACCGCCGATGATGCCTGAAAGTAAGCCCGCATATACCGGTGCGCCGGAGGCATTTGCAATACCAAGACAAAGCGGGAGGGCTACTAAGAATACAGTAAGACCGGCGGGCAGGTCATGTCTTGTCCACATCAGCCGGTAGTACCTGATAGTGCGATTCACAGTAAATAAAGAGTTGAGTGTAGGGTAAAGGTAAAAAATTACCGGGGGATAAAAGATACTTATACGTACAAATAGCAAATTAACCGTAGCTGCAACAGTGGACAGCCCCTTTTTTTAATAAAAGAGCCGTTTATCCGTTGTGCTTGTTGGCAAATCAGTCTGCCAGCTGATTAACTATGTAAATGGCCGTGACCTGGGTTACTGTAGAATCTGACTAAATCGACTTCTTTACATTTCCGGATTGTGTCTTCGAATCAATCACCTGCCGATCCGGAATAGTAGATTCCTTATGGAGGAAGCCGAAAGTATAAAATCGATTCTGGCTGGTCATACGGCTGAATTTACCCATCTGGTGAAAGCGTATGAAACATCGGTGTTTCACATCGTCATGGGATTTGTGCACCAGAAAGAAGATGCAGAAGATATCACCCAGGAGGTTTTTGTAAAAGCCTTTCAGTCATTGGACCGTTTTGCTGGCCGTTCCTCTTTTTCCACCTGGCTTTACCGGATCGCCATCCATACCAGTTTAAATGAACTGAAAAGAAGAAAGCGCCGGACCTTATGGTCCATGGCTGCAGACATGCTGCAGCTCCCCTCCACCAATAAGAATCCCGAACAGGCATTGACTGAAAAGACGGAACAGGATGAAATCCGTAAAGCGATTGACCGGCTTCCCGAAAAACAACGGATGGCCTTTATACTCAGTCGTTATGAAGAACTCCCCCAGCGTGATGTGGCCCTGATAATGGAAATAAGCGAAGGGGCGGTGGAGCAGTTATTACTTCGCGCCCGGGACAATCTGAAAAAAACTTTACAGCACCCATAGGAAACCGAATTCAACCATTGTCTAATTAACCAGGAGCGACTATGAAAAAAGAAAATCACATAGAAAACAGGATAGAGCAGCTGATCCGCGAAGAGCGGAATACGGAGCTGAATCCTTATTTGTCTACCCGTGTAATGGCAGCGATTGCGAAACAGCAGGATCGAAAAGCCGGCCTGTTGCCAGTGTTCCTGAAACCTGTACTGGCGATGGCCAGCCTTACAATCGTGGTTTGGTTGGGTATTATCGCTGGCAGTGCTTATTCATCCGGAAGTACAGAACAGGCAACGGTACTTACCAATGACGCCACTGCTGAGCATTTTGCTTTTTACCTGCAAACCGAAAAGGAGGAATAAGATGCTGCGTAAAACACAACTATTAACCTGGCTGGTGGTTTTATTACTCGTGCTGAATGCCGTAACCATCGGAACCATTATCTATCATCAACGCCAGGAGAAAAAAGCGGCATCGGAACTCAGTATCGGTACTAATGGTGGCACCAACCCGTTGAACGGACGTTTTTTCCGGCAGGAAATGGGATTCAATAGTCAGCAGATGGATGTTTTCCGGGAACTGAATCAATCATTCAGACCTGCTTCGATGGAAATCACTTTCCGGATTGATTCCTTAAAAGAAGTGATGTATAACCAGTTGGTCCAGGTAAAGTCCGATAGTGTTCAGCTTCAACAATTATCCGATGAGATCGGGGTCTTGCACAGTCAGCTCAAAAAGGAAACCGTTCATTTTTATATACGTCTCAAAGAAATATGTAATCCTGATCAGCAACAACAACTGGCGGAAGTTTTCAAACCGCTATTTATAAGTGAAAACCTGATGGATCATGGAAATTACCGGAACGG
>JAKQJH010000357.1 GCA_029561255.1 Bacteroidota bacterium
AAAAAAGCCACCCGTAGCGGATGGCTTTCGTTGTTGCGAAGGGGAGGATCGAACTCCCGACCTTTGGGTTATGAGCCCAACGAGCTACCGCTGCTCTACTTCGCGATGTTGGACGGCAAAGGTACGGTTATTCCGGATACCCACCAAAGAAAAAGCGCCCTAATTAATCAGGGCGCTTTTCATGACTATACTGCTTAATTGTTTATCGTCCTCTGGATACAGTGGCAGACCCACTGCTTTTCACTTCCCGGATGGTGCAGGCCCCCCGGTATTTTACATCACTGGCGCCACTGGCTTCAGCGGAAAGTTCTTTGTTTACAGTGATGCGGATATCACTGGCGCCGCTGGCTTTGGCTTCACAGGACTCAGCCACCAGGTCAAATCCCTTAAAATCACTGGCCCCGCTGGCTTCCACATATAAACGGGTGGCTGTGCCGGTTATGGTCATATCGCTGGCTCCGCTGAGATCAACATGTAATTTGGCTACATCCATTTTACCCTTCAGGTCGCTGGCACCTGACTGTTGCACCCGGAGTTCATCGGTTTTCAATACGCCATTAATAAACACATCACAGGCACCGGATATATTCAGTTCATTCAGTTGTTTGAACGAAATATAGGCCCGTAGCTTTTTATTACCATTACTCCATTTCCAGGCTTTACTGAGACCGATATGTAAAATACCGCTCTTTACTTCCACCGTGATCATATCCCGGTCTTTTACACTCGCCGCACTGACGGCCACCGCTTCTTCATTACTCTGACTCAGGTAAACATTAAAAGCACTGGAAACATGTATGCCGTGATATCCGCTGGCCGGACGCACCTGTGCATGCTCATCATTGATCTGAGCATTTACAGTAAATGATAAAACAAGAATAGCCAGTGCTGAAACTATTTTTTTCATACTTATAAAATTACAGGGTTTAACTAATCTTTTTTACTGTGCCACCCGTACTGGTTTTTATTTCCCGGATAGCGGCATTGCCTTTATATTTTACAATCCCCCCGGTACTGGCTTTCACCATAATTTCTTTTTCAGCATCAATAGTCACATTGGCCCCGGTACTTACAGTAACATCACAGGATTGTGTAGCCATCCCCTCACCTTTGAATTTACTGCCTGTATCTCCATCCACTTTCAGTTGCTGCGCTTTACCCGTCAGGCTTACCTGTGAACCGGTGTTTTGTTTTACACTCAGGTTTTGTATTTCAACTTCACCCATCACCTGGGCACCCGTATTCACATTCAGTTCCAGTGCCGTTGTTTTCAGAACCCCCTGAATTTTAACCAGGGCCCCGGTATTGGCATTCAGTTTATCCAGTTGCCGGTAGGATACATACGCTTTCAATTGCTTGCTTTCCTTTTTTTTGTTGATGGCTTTCAGTTTTGAATCATAGTATAATTTCAAAACACCATCCTCCACTTTAGCTACGATGCGGTCGCGGTATTCTGTGGTGGAAGCGCTCACGGCAACTTCTTCCACATTGCCGGCCGATAGGAATAATTCTATTCCGGTAGCGACTTCGATTGCATGGAAAGAGGCCACATCCACTTTAACCACATTGGGGTCATTAATGGTTTGCTGGGCTCCCAGGTAGGAGGCAACGCCGGTCAGGAGCAACAAGGATAAATATAACTTCTTCATAAACGATGGTTTAGATGTAATACGAAAGGCAGCGTAGAAAAGTTACAGTCCGCGTAATAATTTTCTTCGTAATTTCGTACCTGTAAAGGGTCTTTTACCAAAAAGACCTGATTTTCAGTGTTTCCCGGGGTGTTTCCGGCTTAAGCCGGAATCTGAGATTAAACCCGTAGAACCTGGTCAGGGTAATGCCTGCGAAGGGAAGGAGTCAATAGTTGTCCTTTCTCCACAGCGTTTCCCTCTTATTTTTTAACGGTTAAATGTAAAAAAATGAAGAGGATTTTTATGTCCGCCTGCCTCACAGGGGCAGCAATCTGCAGTCTCGCGCAGCAAAAAGAAAGCGTCAGAGACAGTTTCTACACCTTATCTCCGGTGGAAGTGAAAGCGATCCGTGCCGGGGAAAATGCCCCCTTTACCAAATCGAACCTGAGCCGCAAAGCGATTGTGACTTCCAATCTCGGGCAGGATATCCCCTATTTGCTCAACCAGACCCCTTCAGTAGTGGTGAATGCTGATGCCGGTAACGGGATCGGATATACCGGTATCCGGATCAGGGGTACAGATGCCACACGGATCAATATGACCATCAATGGCATCCCGTACAATGACGCAGAAAGCCAGGGATTGTTCTTTGTCAACCTGCCTGATCTCAGTTCCTCCGCAGGCAGTATACAGGTTCAACGCGGGGTGGGCACCTCCTCCAACGGGGCCGGGGCATTTGGGGCCAGTATGAATTTCAGTACAAATGAAGTAGTGAAAGAATCAGCTATCGAATTAAATAACAGTGCCGGTTCCTTTAATTCCTGGAAAAACACCCTCAAATACAGCAGCGGGCTGGTAAATGGCTTTACCACGGATATCCGTTTATCCCGGATCAGCAGTGACGGATTTATTGACCGGGCCAGTACAAACCTGCAATCCTTTTTTATTTCCACTGCCTGGATGAATAATAAAACATCGGTACGTTTCAATGCCTTTACCGGTAAAGAAAAAACCTACCAGGCCTGGTATGGTATTTCAGAAACTGACCTGCTTGCCGGAAACAGAACGGTTAACTATGCAGGTACTGAAAGACCAGGTGGCCCTTATGCCAACGAAACAGATAATTACAAGCAGTCGCATTACCAGCTCTTCTTTAACCAGGTACTCAATGATCGTCTCAGCCTGCATGTAGCCGGTTTCCTCACCAGGGGAAAGGGGTATTATGAACAATACAAAGCGGATGAGGACTATTCAAAATACAACCTGCCCTACCCTGTCAACGGAAATGACACGACTTTCACTTCCGACTTTATCCGCCAGTTATGGCTCGATAATTATTTCTATGGCTCGGTCTTTTCCCTGCAATATAAATCCCCCAAAACTCAACTGACCCTGGGTGGCGGGCTGACCCGGTATGATGGAAAACATTACGGAAAAGTAAACTGGGCTTCCAATGGGCTCACCGGGGTGGATACCTGGTATAACCTGGATGCCTTCAAAACAGATTTTAATCTCTATGGCAAACAGCAAACAGAGATCACATCCGGAGTTTACCTGTTCTATGACCTGCAATACCGCTATGTCAACTACGATATCAATGGTTTCCGGGATAATCCGGGGCTGGTGATAAACAATGACTGGCATTTTTTCAACCCCAAAGCCGGTATCACGTTAAAGAAGAATAACTGGAAGACCTACCTCTCGTATGGAATGGCGAATAAGGAGCCCAACCGGGATGATTTTGAAGCAGGCGCTACCTTACAACCACGCCCTGAACAGTTACACGATATCGAAGCCGGCGTGGAGCGGACCGGAAAAAAATACAACTGGGGTGCCACCCTTTATTACATGCGTTACAAAGACCAGCTGGTACTCACCGGCCGGATCAATGATGTGGGTGCCTATACCCGTACCAATATTCCAAAAAGCTACCGGGCCGGTATAGAACTACAGGGAGCGGCTAATCTGCAGAGCTGGTTGAATCTGTCGGGCAATCTTACCATTAGCCGGAATAAAGTACTGGATATGGAAGAGTATATAGATGATTATGATAATGGCGGGCAAAAACTCAACCGTTATCCTTCCGCCGATATCGCCTATTCGCCGGCCATTACTGGTGGGGCAATGATCGAACTTATTCCTTTAAAACAGATTTCGATCAACCTGATCAGTAAGTATGTGGGCCGGCAGTATCTCGACAATACCAGCAATATAGCCCGTTCACTGGATCCGTTTTTTGTACAGGATCTCCGGCTGAGCTATACCATTAAAGCTAAAAAAATAAAGGAGCTGAGTATCATTGGCCAGTTGAACAATGTTTTTAATAACGCGTATGAACCCAACGGGTATACCTTCAGTTATATTTATGGCGGACAACAGACCACGGAGAATTATTATTTCCCGATGGCGGGGATTAACTATATGATCGGGGTGAATGTGCGGCTTTAGTCAATTATGCTCTTAGTAATACAGTTTCAGGTTAGAACTATTTTCAATTTTAGTTTAACCGGTTATAATGTGCCAATATGCCAATGTGCCAATGTGCCA
The DNA here is from genome assembly GCA_029561255.1 of Bacteroidota bacterium. Taxonomy (GTDB): domain Bacteria; phylum Bacteroidota; class Bacteroidia; order Chitinophagales; family Chitinophagaceae; genus JJ008. The sequence goes on from JAKQJH010000357.1 coordinate 4,176, forward strand.
ATTGCTTACAGGTCGAAGAGTATTACCCGATTGAATATTCAAATAAACCAATCATCAGATTATATATAAAAAAAAGCCCGATGGGCTTTTTTTTATATATACGCTTTCAATAACATAATGAAATTTCAATCTTTCATACACTTCATTCATTGGCACATTGGCATATTGGCTAATTAATAACCGAAAAATTTAATAAAGAAAAATGTGCTATTAAAAAAGATCATTGCTAAGAAACCCATAGGCACATTGGCTAATTGGCTAATTATTTCCCTCCGAACTTCTCCTGCCAGGCCAGCACACCACCGGTTACATTTACGGTATTCTTAAAGCCCAATGAGTCGAGAAACATACAGGCCATCATGCTCCTTTTTCCACTGCGGCAATGAATAATCACTTCCTCTTCCCTGAGGTCATTGAGTTCATCGGACTGCATCGTCTGTATCATGCCCAACGGAATCAGTTTGGCCCCGATATTGAACTCGGCAAATTCCGACGGTTCACGACAATCAATCAGGTTTAATTTTTCGCCGGCATCCATCCGGGATTTTAACGCTTCGACTGTAATATGCTCCATATTGGTTTTTGTTTTTTACTCCGGAATCTTCATTGTTGTATCGGCCACAGGACGATCCGACTGCAGGAAAAGGTCAATGGTCTGACCCGAACGGATCCGCAAAATCCGTTTCTCATCATCGTAACGTCCCGGAACCTGTTTATAAATAAATGCATTACAGGTATCCGTAACTCCATCCAGGACGATTGCACCGATTGAAAGTCCCATCGACTCCAACTCCGCTTTTGCATCACAAAACGTCATGCCTGTAATAATGGGTACCGGGAATTCCTGGTTGCCGATTCCATCACCCAGTACAAGTGAGATGACGGACCCTTTTCTGATTTTTGTACCTGGCTTTATAATGGAACCATTATACAACTGTTCCAGTACGGCGTTTCGTGCAAAATCAGGTTTGAAAGTGGTATCTCCCACACGCAGATCCATGCCTTTCAATACCATCTCTGCATTACGGAAACTATAACCAGAAAGATTTGGCATTTCCACTTCGGGTGGAACGGCTCTGCGGATCACAAGGAAGACGGTACGATTGGACTTCACCACTTCATCCGCATCCGGTATTTGTTTTATCACATGCAGGGCCGGCACCGAATCTACATAGATGGAATCCTGAATCTCCACATCAAATCCGGCTTTTTTCAATATCGCTTTTGCCTGTTCATACGACTTTCCTGCAACAGCAGGTACCGTAGCTGACTGGCCATGACCGGTGATCCAGTTCAATGACAAAAGGAAAAAGGCAAAAAGGCCGATGGCCAGTAATAAACCGACCAGCACATTTACCCATAAAGGACGACCTGTAATAATTTTTAACATCAGATGGTTTTTAAATTGGACAGGGTTATTCACCAAAACACTCCATTACCAGTTTTGTGTAAAATTCTTTCAGACTCCAGCCCATCGCACGAACCTGTTGCGGAATGATACTGGCATCACTCTGTCCGGGAATGGTATTCACTTCCAGCATATAAGGCCGGCCTTCTGCTTCATTGTAAATAAAATCAATCCGTACCACTCCCCGGCAATTGAAGGCAGAATAAACCTGCTTTGCAATATCCCGGATCTTATCAGCTGTTACTTCATCAATTTCTGCCGGTGTGGTTTCAGAGGACTTCCCCTGATATTTGGCTTCAAAATCAAAGAAAGCCATATCTGCATCCGCTCTGACTTCAGTCAGCGGCAGGACTATTATATTCCCTTTTGTACGGAAAACGCCCACAGTAAACTCTCTTCCCATTACCATCTCTTCCACCAATACCTGGCTGTCTTCCTGAAAAGCTTTTTCTATTGCTGTATTCAGCAGCTTGCTGTCTGGTTCATTTACCTTCGACATCCCGATACTTGAACCCCCATTATTCGGTTTTACAAAAACCGGGAACTTCAGCTGGTCCATAACCTGCTCAGCAGAACCCAGGAGGTTCCGGATCAATAAGACAGATTTAGCAACAGGAATTCCGGAAGCCCCTGCTACAGCAGTAGCATATCGCTTATTAAATGTAATGGCAGAAGAAGCGGCATCGCATCCGGTATAAGGAATTTTCAGTGTATCAAAATAGCCCTGTAATTTTCCGTCTTCTCCAGGCGTGCCATGCATGCCAATAAAAACCGCGTCAAAATTTACTTTTTCGTTGTCGAGCTGAAGGGAGAAATCATTCTTATCTACTTCCACTTTACGTCCATCCACCAGTTCATAAAACCAGCCCTGGGAATTAATATCAATTTTATAAACAGTAAAAAGTGAACGGTCAAGGTGAGTATCAATGGTTCTGGCGGACCGGTAGGATATGACAGCCTCCCCGGAAAAACCGCCGGTAACCAGCGCTATATTTTTTTTCATTGTAAAGTCTTGATTAAGCCCGGTTTGAACAGATCCGGATATGCAAATATTGCGGAAAAAAATAAGATGCACAACGTCAATTCCCCCAAAGCGCCATCATTAACAAAATTTAATGGTCCGAAAGCAGTTAATGATGGCCTATGTGGCTGAAAATAAGAAAGGTGAAGGTTGTTGCCCCTTCACCTTTTTACGACGGGACATATCACCCGCCACTTGAAGAACAGCTCTCGCTGTTTATGAGTATACCTGAAAGTTACAGAAAAAAAATCCGTACCCGCCATGCGGCAGCCGGATTTTTTGCACATTTCAGGCACTTTTTGGATTATAAATGCAGTTTGCTCTTCTTCTCCATTAACTGTTCCACAGTTTCCTCATACATTTCATCCGGAACACAACAATCAACAGGGCATACAGCGGCACACTGGGGTTCTTCATGGAAGCCCTGGCATTCCGTACACTTGTTGGGCGTGATGTAATAAGTGTCTGTGGCAACTGGTGCATTTTTCTGATCAGCATCCACTACAGATCCGTCCACTAACGTATAGGATCCTTTAACGGATGTGCCATCAGCCATGGCCCACTCCACACCACCTTCATAGATCGCATTGTTCGGACATTCGGGCTCGCAAGCGCCGCAATTGATACATTCTTCGGTAATCTTAATAGCCATAATAAACTAAATTAACGGGTTCAGGGTTACTTTTGCCTTACAAAATTAGTAGACAGGGATGAATTTACAACACAGAATTTATTTATTATCAAGGCTTGGTGAATATATTTTGGGCAATTCACCTGACTGGCGTCAGGTCGTGGAAAAAGCGGGCTACGAAAATGGCTGGTTTATACCCGAATTTGTGGATTCAGCGGTGGAAAACATTGCAAAATCCTATTTAAGCAGTGAAAAACTGGTTGCCTGGGCTGACGAAAATCATGTCCCCGATCGTACTAATTCCCCCAAAAAAGTGGGCTTAATTATGGCCGGCAATATCCCGCTTGTTGGTTTTCACGACTGGCTTTCCGTTTTTATCAGCGGGCATTATGTGGTTGTAAAACCTTCATCCCGGGATAGTGTGCTGATCAGGCACCTGGCCGGTAAAATTGAAGCATGGGATCCTGCAGCAGCAACCCGGACGGAATTTGCGGATATGTTGAAAGGATGTGATGCCTACATTGCTACCGGCAGTAATAATTCCTCCCGGTATTTTGAATATTACTTCAGCAGGTACCCACATATAATCCGGAAGAACAGGACTTCCGTTGCAATCCTGAATGGCAAGGAAACGGCTGACGAACTGGAAGGACTGGCAGATGATGTGTACTTGTATTTCGGCCTGGGTTGCCGGAACATCACAAAAATATACGTTCCCGAAGGGTATGATTTTGTGCCTTTGCTGGAAGCTTTCAGGAAATACAGTTTCCTTTCCGACCACCACAAGTACAAAAACAATTTTGACTATAACCTGGCCCTTCACCTGCTCAATAAAAAATACTACATGACCAATGGCTCCCTGCTGTTGGTGGAAGAACCCGCGCTTTTCTCCCCGATCAGCCAGCTGAATTACGAATATTATACGGAGGCCGACAAATTGACGGAATCGCTCAGGAATTCCGGTCAGGTTCAATCTATTACCGGCAGGGGTTTCGTACCTTTTGGACAAAGTCAGTATCCTGAATTGGCGGATTTTGCTGACGGAATCAATACCCTGGCTTTTCTGAACACAATCTGAATCTGAATTGTTTATATAAATTACAGCCGGATGGCCAAAGTACGAAGGCTTTAGTAAAGATTTGTTAAACTAACCCAATGGTAAACAAAGAACTACTGACAGTTTGTTATTTTGTACGTCAAAGGCACAGGATTTGTAAAATTTAAACTGAAAAAAATAAAAAGCACTATGAAATTTAAACAGCTTCTATTGATCGTTGCAGTCAGTGCAGTTTCCGCTGTAGGCAGTGTGTGGATCTACAGTAAAGTGGTTGCCCGCCAATATACAGCCGCGTTTAACCAGTCTTCAGATGGAAAGGTCCCGGTCAATTATGCCGGTTTCCTCGACAATGCTGCTCCGTTGGGCGAAGCCACGGATTTTACCAAGGCAGCCAATGCAGCCGTACCTGCCGTAGTACATATCAAAACAAAAACGCCGGCCAAAAAAATCACCAACCAATTGCCCCGCAGCCGTGGTAATGGAAATGGTTTTGAAGACCTGTTTGAGCAGTTTTTCAATATGGGACCGCAGATCCAACCAGAGCAGCGTGCCTCCGGCAGCGGAGTCATTATCAGCGATGATGGATATATCGTCACTAACAATCACGTCATCTCAGATGGCGGACAAGGGGTGGCTGAAGAAATCACCGTAACCCTGAGTAATAAAAAAACATACAAAGCCCGGGTAATCGGCAAAGACGCCAGCAGCGACATAGCCGTGTTAAAAATTGATGGCACCGGCTTCCCCTTCCTGCTTTATGGCAACTCGGATAACATAAAACTGGGACAATGGGTACTGGCGATCGGTTATCCTCTGACCCTTGAAACCACTGTTACAGCCGGTATCATCAGTGCTAAGGGACGTTCGATTGGAATCAATGGACGTCAGAGTGAAACCCCGATTGAATCCTTTATACAGACCGATGCAGCTGTAAACCAGGGAAACAGTGGTGGTGCACTGATTACCACGGATGGACAACTGATCGGTATCAATTCGGCTATTTATGCCCCTACCGGGACTTATGCCGGTTATTCGTTTGCCATACCAGTCAACCTGGCCAAAAAGATTGTCAATGACCTGATCAAATTCGGCGATGTAAAAAGACCATACCTTGGTATTGCAGCTGATAATACCAAAGTTAATTCCACAGACGGCGCCTATGTTGGTACAGTTGCTCCTGATGGTGCAGCCGCTTCTGCCGGTCTGAAAAAAGGAGATATCATCCGCAAGATCAATGATGTGAATATCAGTTCCTGGACCGAATTACAAGGCACCGTAGCCTCCCTGAATACGGGGGATAAAATAGCCATCACCTATAAGAGAGATGGAAAGGAATATACCACCAGTGCCACACTGAAAGCGGATCAGGGTACTTATGCTAACCTGGCAGCCAATAACCTGGGAGATATACTAGGGGCAGACCTTGAAAATCTGGATAAGAAAACCGCGATTAAAAATGAAGTGGAAGGCGGAGTACTGGTTAAGAAAATCAGGCCAGGTGGTGCCTTCAGCAAAACCCGGATGCAGGATGAATTTATTATTACCAATGTGAACGGCGTGGAAGTTAAAAATATAGAAGACCTTGGCAGGGCATTGGCACGCAGTCAAAGTGAAAGCGTGAACCTTGAAGGATTCTATGATGGATTTGACGGCATGTACCGCTACCCGGTTAAGCTGAGTGCCGGAGATGAATAATAATGAATGACTCACCCATAAAAAAAAGGCGGCCTGAACTTCAGACCGCCTTTTTTATTTGTAATCACCTTTATTCCCTATTCCCTAATTCCTATTCCCTAATTCCTATTCCCCACTCACCACTCACCACTCACTTCTCATACACCGCAAACTCCCAGTCCTGCAACTCAAAGCTTCTTTCATTGGTAAAATCATTGGCCGCTCCAGAGAACGCATTTTTATACAGGCCGGTTACTTCAGTACCGGTGATCTCGAAATGAAGGTCCTTTTGATCAGACAGGTTGAGTACAACCAAAACTTCATGATTTCCTTTTTTTCGTAAGAATGCCAGCACATGCCGGTCATCGGTCGTAGTCAGGCGGTAAGTGGTGACGGAAGGATCGCCCGCCTTCAATGCCGGATTAGTCGATTTGAGCTTGATTAAAGACTGATAGAATCCAGTGAGTTCTGCTGCCCATGGGCCAGCCACAATAGTATCCTTATCAAAGAAATCAATCCGTTTGGTATTCCCCAGTTCCTGGCCGGAATACAATAAAGGAATACCATTCCAGGTAAAACTGAATACGGCCAGGGCTTTGAACATGGATCCGTATTTTTCAAATTCGGTTCCGTTCCAGCTATTCTCGTCATGATTGGTGGTAAACCAGGCCCTCATGGTCGAATCTCCCAAGACGTCGTATTGATGGAGCAATCGCGTCAGTGTATCCAGTGGCAATTGCTTCTTAAAAAAATCTTCCGTCAGATGCATCCAGCCCCAGGAGTAGCTCGCGTCAAATGCTTTGCCGTAATCCGGCTTTTCCAGTTCATCGTATTCACCCAGCCAGAACAACGGCTTTACGGCATCCACTTGTGGTCTTGCTTCCAGCCAGTAATCCAGTTCCACCCAGGAGGCCAGGTCGCATCGGTAACCGTCAATATCACATTCCTTTACCCAGAATTGCATGGCAGCTGTCATTTCCTTTCGCAGCGCCGGGTTATTGAAATCAAGCTCAATGATATCGTCCATACCCGAGGCTTTCAGGAAATCATTGGTAGCGGTGTCTTTCAGGTAATAACCCGGATGATTCACCGTCCAGTGATGATCCCAGCCTGTATGATTGGCGACCCAGTCCAGTATGACTTTAAATCCCAACTGGTGGGCCAGGCTGACCAGCGATTTAAAGTCCTCCATGGTTCCGAATTCCGGATTAACAGAGGTATAATCCGAACAGGCATAATAACTGCCCAGGCTTCCCTTTTTATTCTTTTGCGCTATGGGTGTAACCGGCATAAACCAGAGTGTTTCCACACCCAGTTCTTTTAAACGGGGCAAGTGTTGTGCAAAAGCATTGAATGTGCCTTCCGGGGTATATTGGCGGATATTTACTTCATAAATCGTGGTGCCCCGCACCCAATCCGGTGGACTAAACCGATCTGTCATTGTTTTATTAATTTTGGGTTCCTTGCTTTTTTCCCGCATATCGCAGGCGGATAAAAGAAGCAGCAGTGAAACAACCGTTAACCAGCGCATGGTCATGTTTTGGGCAAGATAAGAAGAACATTTGAGGAAGTTTACTGTTGTAGGAGCATCCGTTTTCCAATCATTAACTTTGTTCCATGAAGCAATTCGATGTACCGGATTTTTACCGCAGTCCCCTGATCGCTGCAATTAAAAAAAAGCGGAAAGAGGCTGATAAAATGAAAAAGGATTTCAGCCCCACCCTGCTTGATTTCGGCCCGGTACAGATTTCCCTGGCCCGCCATTTCGGGTTCTGTTATGGGGTCGAAAATGCCATTGATATTGCTTTCCGGACTGTTGCTGAAAATCCCGGCAAACGGATTTACCTGCTCAGTGAAATGATCCATAATCCGCAGGTCAATGCCGATCTGGTGAGCCATGGGATTCAATTTCTGCAGGATACACATGGCAAACAGCTGATCGCCTTTGAACAGGTTACAGCCGATGATATTGTGCTCATCCCGGCATTTGGCACCACGCTCGCTATTGAAAAACAACTACAGGAGAAAGGTATTCCTACGGAGAAATATAATACCACCTGTCCCTTTGTGGAAAAGGTTTGGAACCGCAGCGAGGTTATTGCGCAAAAAGAGTATACGATTGTCATACATGGCAAGCCCGGTCACGAGGAAACAAGGGCTACATTTTCACATGCCGCAGCGAATGGTCCGGCAGTGGTGGTAAAAGATATGGAGGAAGCCGAATTACTGGCCAGCTTTATCACCGGAGAAAAGAAAGCGGATGAATTCTATTCCGTATTCAATGGGCAATATTCCACGGGATTTGACGTCACCCTACACCTGAAACGTTTAGGCGTGGTGAATCAAACGACCATGCTGGCGAGCGATACACAGGCTATTGCCGATTATCTCAAAAAAATAATCGTGGCGCACACAGGGGATCCGGCCGGTTTTGCCGATACCCGTGATACCCTGTGCTATGCCACTAACGATAACCAGACGGCAGTCAGCACCATGCTGGAATCGAAAGCTGACCTGGCCATCGTTGTTGGCGGGTATAACTCATCCAACACTTCTCACCTGGCAGAGCTATGCGAAATACAATTGCCCACCTTTTATATCAGCAGTGCCGAAAAGCTCATTTCACGGGAAGAAGTCCTTCATTTTGATTTTCACCAGAAATTGGAAAAAAACAGCAAAGGGTATCTGCCGGATAATGTTCCGGTACATATTCTTATCACCAGCGGCGCATCCTGTCCAGATGCCATGGTGGAATCGGTAATCAATAAATTACTCAGCTTCTATGAGGGTGCTGCCTCAATGGAAACGGTGATGAGCCGATTCGAATAAAAAAACCCCTGAAGACCAGGGGTTCTGCGTAAATCGGTATATTTTATTCCTGTTACTTGTACAGGAGATCATAATATTCATGTGCCATCCGGTTACTGTCAAACTGGAAGCGTACATCCTGCATTCCGTTCTTCATCACCTGTCTCCAGGTACTGTAGTTTTCATAATAAAGTGGCAGTATTTCATTTTGCAGAATTTCGTAGAGTTTAGCCAGGTCATACTGATCCTGTTCGTAGACAGGCATATTATCATAATCCGCCATCGGAACCACAAACCCGTTATGGCCATGATTGATAAACTCCGGGATCCATCCGTCATTGGTGGAGAAGTTCACTGCGCCGTTCATGGAAGCCGTCATACCGCTGGTACCGGATGCTTCGCGTGGTACACGTGGATTATTTAACCACACATCCGCGGCCTGTTTCAGCCGCTTGGACAATCCGAGTTCGTATCCGATCAGTACGGCTACATTTTTATAGCGTTTGCTCAGGTGAACCAGTTGATTAAATTCACTGATAGCCGGATGATCCACCGGGTAAGGTTTACCGGCCCAAATGATCTGCACCGGGTACTTTGAATTATGGATCATCTCTTCAAATTTTTCTTCAGCGGTGGTGATCAGTCCCGCTCTTTTGTATCCGGCAAAACGTCTGGCCCAAACAATGGTGAATACATCCGGATGGAAAATTTTACCAGTCTGATCGGCCACTATCTCAAACGCCCTTTTCTTCAGGTATTTTTTCCGGTCATCCATTCCGTAATCATCGCCTGCTTCCATAAAGCGGTACAATTGTTTGTCGGCCCAGTACCTCCAGTTCTGCGCATTGGTAATGGAAATGATAGGGCAAATAGCCTCATACTTGCTCCACATGGCTCTGGATACATGGCCATGCAGCTGGGATACGCCATTGGCCAGGTGCGCAAAGCGCAGGGCCGCCAGGGAATGATTAAACTGATCGCTTTCATTCCCGTATAATTTCTTTACGTCATCAATGGTGAGTCCGCAGAAGTAACTCATTTTATGACAAAGATGAATATCGTGCTTTTCGTTGCCCGCTTCCTCCGGTGTGTGGGTGGTAAACACCAGGCGTTTTTTTACTTCCTGTATACTGTGCCCGTACTTTTTATAAAGATAGAAGGCAGCAGAGATCCCATGCGCTTCGTTCAGGTGATACAATTCAGGATTAAATCCCAACAGGTCTATCAATTTAGCACCTCCAACTCCAAGCAGAATGAACTGGGCTACTTTAGTAGCCACATTCGCATCATATAACCGGTGCGTGATGGTTTGGGAAACATAGTCGTTTTCCGGTAAATCGGTGGAAAGCAGAAAGAGCGGAGCCGTTTTAAAGGTTTCCGGATTCAGGTAAAGGGCTTTCACCCACACCGGATGTTCATGTATGTTGATCTGGAATTTGATCCCGGTGTCTTCCAGAAAACTGTATTGCTTTTCATTCCAGGAAACATCCAGGGTCTGATCCTGGTTGCGTTCCTGATCGTAATAACCATATTTCCAGAGAATCCCCACCCCGATTAAGTTCTGACGGAGTTCATATGCACTTCTTAAATGAGAACCGGCCAGAAAGCCCAGACCTCCGCTATAAATTTTAAGGGGTTGATGTGTGGCAAATTCCATGGAGAAATAGGCCACTCTTTTACTGTAACGTTCTTCGACCGGGTAAGGGACTGAATATTTATTAAAACTCATAATGTGTTCTTTTTACACGAAGGCGCAAGTTAGTGCTAAATTATGATATAAACTAACAGGCTCATTCTCAGGTTAATTCATTAAAAAAAATGGGGCAATCGCGTAGGAAATACGGGCAAAATTCTACTTTTTACCTGTTTTACTCCCGGTATTTTTGGCAGCCGGTTTCACTGGTTTGGTATATTTTCTCCGGGCATAGGACCCGTTAAAGTTACAATTTAATCCATGTCTCGCACCACAACCGGTTTCGGAAAGTGTTACGCTATTGGAATTGAATGAAAAATTAAGCACACAGGGGTCTCCATCTTCCTGGTAAACGGCTTTGCCGGGACTGGTCCATTTTGCTTCACCTTTAAGTTCACCTGTGCAGGCTCCATTATCTTTTTCAAAATGAATAAAAAAACTAATGCGGTCGGCCTTTCTTCCGTCACGGACAGAAACGAGGTTCATTTTTCCGGTACCATAATCCGCCGCATACTTATGTTTCCGACCGAGTGTATCGATAGGATTTATCAGTTCCGTGATTTTCTCGTCCAGTGCTTCTGTCAGAATGAGCATAAACTGCCCGGTGGCTTCATTGAGTACAAAGACATCTTTTCCTTCACTTTGGGAACCATCCGCATTCCTTCGTTGAACCGCCCTGGTGATTGTATAGCGTTTATCCAGTATAAACGACTGGCTGGTTTCTTTTTTATTATCTGGAATCAGTGCGGGAATTGCGGTTATAAATTTATCCTTTTTATCAAATGCCAGTAAGACCCATCCCTTTTTTGCCGATGTACCGGCCCTGATCAATAAATAGGTTTCTCCATCCGGAACCCCGGCTTTCCCGATTGCCCAGATACCGGGTTTATTGCCTTTTCCGAATAACTTAGTCAGTACCGTATCCGGTACAAACTGCGTAAATATTTTATAACTGATCCGTAAGGTGTCTTTTTCCTTTTTATTCAGCATCGTATCCCCTGCCTGAAAACCAAGGGTAAGAGGGGGAAAGAATTCAATAAAGTCTGAAACGGCGACCGGTTCATCACCGGATAAAACCGGTTTTTTCTTTGACTGGCAACCGGTCAAGAGCAAATGGCCTGCCATCAGCAGAAGGAATAATTTTATCAGGGACATAAGATCAGATATAACAGCCGGAAAGATAGTGGTTTCTCCGGTCAATGTCAACCGGTAATTTGGCCGTTACCTAAACTTAATTTAGATTTGTCTAAATTATTTTTTAGGCAATATGAACTACTCAGTCAGTGAGGAAAACTATATCAAAACCATTTTCCATCTGCAGAAGAAGGAAGGGACAGTCACCACGAATGAACTGGCCGGAGAACTGAAAACCCGTCCGGCATCGGTTACGGATATGATGAAAAAACTGAAAGCTAAAAAACTGCTTCATTATCAGCCTTACCAGGGTTTCCGGCTGACCACAGATGGCAGTAAAGTGGCGCTCGGTATTATACGCCGTCACCGGTTATGGGAGTATTTCCTGGCGGAGAAATTGAAATTCACCTGGGATGAAGTGCATGAAGTAGCAGAAGAACTGGAGCATGTGAGTAATAAAAAACTCATTGACAAACTGGATGCTTACCTGGGATTTCCCAAAAAAGATCCCCACGGGGATCCGATTCCGGACGCCCAAGGTAAAATTGAAAGTGGAAAAAAAATCAGGTTACCCGAAGTCCCCCTTCATACAAGCTGCCTGGTGTCTGGTGTGACTAATCAATCCGGAGAAATTCTCGAATTACTGAAACATAAAAAAATCAGGATCGGCACGACCCTGGAAGTGCGGAAAAGGTTTGAGTTTGATCAGTCACTTGAAATCAGGACGGGCAAACAAACAATAATAAATATCAGCCGAGAGCTGGCAGAAAATATATTGATCTCCTATGAGTCGTGATAAGGAACCATATCAATCACTGAGTGAGGTACATGGTACGGTAGATACCACACAGGTCAACGGTAAAGGCTGGAGAAAATTGCTTGCCTTCTTTGGGCCGGCTTACCTGGTAAGTGTCGGTTATATGGATCCGGGCAACTGGGCTACTGATCTGGCCGGGGGCAGTCAGTTTCATTATAAACTGATCTGGGTGCTGCTCATGAGTAACCTGATGGCCCTCTTGCTGCAGAGTTTATCCGCCAGACTGGGAATTGTCAGGGGACGTGACCTGGCACAGGCCAACAGGGAAACCTATCCCAGGTATATCAACTATGCATTATACGGCCTGGCGGAAATTGCAATTGCGGCTACCGACCTGGCGGAAATTCTGGGTATGGCTATTGGTATTCAGTTACTCACCGGGCTGCCCCTCATCTGGGGTGTATTGATAACGGTACTGGACACCTTTCTTTTCCTGTTATTACAGCGGATGGGTATGCGGAAAATGGAGGCTTTTATCATTGCCCTGATTGCTATCATTGGCCTTTCGTTCCTAACAGAAATCATACTCGCCAAACCGGATCTGCGGGAAGTGGCTAAAGGATTTGTTCCCCGGATCCCCAACGATACGGCCCTTTATATTGCCATTGGTATCATTGGTGCCACAGTAATGCCGCATAACCTGTACCTGCACTCCGCACTGGTACAGACACGTAAAATCAGGCGGGATGAAAAAGGTATTAAGCGAGCCCTCCGGATGAATTTTATTGATAGTGCCATCGCACTGAATCTCGCGTTTTTTGTCAATGCGGCCATTCTTGTCCTGGCGGGAAAAGTTTTCTTTGAATCAGGCCGGACCGATGTCGGAGAAATCAGGACAGCGCATGAATTGCTGAAGCCAATGCTGGGCAGTGAACTGGCTCCGGTGTTGTTTGCAGTAGCCCTGATTGCCGCCGGACAAAGTTCCACCATTACCGGTACCCTCGCGGGGCAGATTGTAATGGAAGGTTATTTGCATTTACGGATTGCTCCCTGGATGCGACGGCTCCTGACCCGACTTATTGCCGTAATTCCGGCTGTTATTGTAATATTGATCAATGGGGAAGATAATATTGACAGTCTCCTGATTTTAAGTCAGGTGATCCTGAGTCTGCAACTCGGATTTGCCATCATTCCCCTGATACATTTTACCAGTGATAAAAAAAAGATGGGCACATTCGCCATCAAACCCTTTACCATTGTACTGGCTTCCCTGATCACCGCTGTAATTGTATACCTGAATATCCGCATGGTGATAGAACAGGCCGGTGGTTTTTTCAGTGATTCAGGCAGCCTGTTATGGAAGGCCGTGATTATTATTGCGGCGCTGTTATATCTTTTATTACTGGTGGTGGCAGTCATATACCCGTTACTGAGTAAAAAACAAGCGGACCCGCTCCGCATTCACCCACAGGCCACTCCCCTTTCTCTGCAGCAGATACCCGAGTATAACCAGATTGCGGTGGCCCTGGATTTCAGCGAAAATGATCAAAAACTGATGTTGCATGCCATAGGGCAGGGAAACAAAAAAACCCGCTACATCCTGATCCATGTGGTGGAAAGTGCGGCTACCCGGATCATAGGTAAAGAAGCCGATGACCTGGAAACCCGGAAAGACCAGGAACACCTGGATGAGTATGTACGGCAATTGAAAGAAAAAGGAATACCGGCTATCGGGTTGCTTGGTTTCAATGACAGGGCAAAAGAAATAGCCCGTTTAGTGAAAGAAAACCAGGGAGATATGCTGGTCATCGGGGCGCATGGTCATAGCGGGTTGAAAGACCTTATTTATGGTCAGACGGTGGATGCTGTAAGACATGAATTGGATATTCCCGTATTAGTGGTCAGTCGTTGAAAGCAGGCAGTCATTCCACCGACACCTGGTGATTCCGGATCAGGTGTTTAAAGCGGCTGAACGTTTCCGGTTTGATATTGAGATAAGAAGCAAGGTATTTCTGAGGGACCCGTTGCATCAATTCAGGATTCTTGGTAACAAAACTGACAAACCGTTCCCTGGGCGTCATTTTGATAAGCTGCATCTGCCATTTATCTTTAATCACCATGGAATACGTGACGATGATCCGGCCTAGATGTTCCATCCGCTGGGATGAAGCAAACATCGTTTCCGCATCCTCATAGGAAATAGAAACAAGCGTGGTTGGTTCAATCGCTTCAATGGTATATTCTGACGGCTGACGGCTGTGAAAGGACTCCTGGCAAAGCATCATATGCCCTTCCATCGAAATCTGTACATTGATTTCCTGATGCCCTTTTTTATAATATTTACGGGCCATCCCTTTTACAATAAAATTGAAATGGTTTTCCATTTCACCAGCCCGGGTAATTACTTCCTTCTTGGCAAAACGACGCACTTTACAAACAGGTAACAAGTGTTTGTTAAACTCCTCTTCCGTGATATCGGATAGCTTCTGGAGGTAGATCATAAAAGCCCGTACTGTATCCATATTTGAGCTATGTGATATAAAAGGTACGCTTTTTAATTGATTTGAATCAATTCGACAGAATACAATTCAACGGTAAAACTAAGGGGTCAACAATCATGCACCTATGACATTAGTCACATGTGATAAAATAGTAAGTTTGTAGCTGCCTGATAACGATCAGGTTTTCAATGTAAACCCAAACCAAACTTGTATGACACAAAAGATCAAAGTTGCGAACCCGGTCGTAGAGCTGGATGGCGATGAAATGACCCGGATTATCTGGAAATTCATTAAAGACAAGCTTATTCTGCCTTATCTGGAAGTGGATATCAAATATTATGACCTGGGAATCGAATACCGTGATCAGACCGATGACCAGGTGACGGTGGACGCCGCCAATGCCATTAAAGAATATGGGGTGGGTATCAAGTGTGCCACGATTACGCCGGATGAAGCAAGGGTGAAGGAGTTCAGTCTGAAACAAATGTGGAAGAGTCCAAATGGGACTATCCGGAATATACTGGATGGCACCGTATTCCGTGAACCGATTGTGATCAGCAATGTACCCCGCCTGGTAACCAACTGGACCGCCCCGATCATTGTGGGCCGTCATGCATTTGGCGATCAGTACCGGGCAACCGATACCGTTATAAAAGGCAAAGGGAAGCTCACCATGACCTTTACTCCTGAAGGAGGTGGCGAACCCCAAACCTTTGAAGTATTCAATTTCAAAGGCGATGGCGTGGCTATGTCCATGTATAATACTGACGAAAGTATTATGGGTTTTGCCCGCAGCTGCTTTAATATGGCCCTGAGTAAAAAATGGCCCCTGTACCTTTCCACCAAGAACACCATCCTGAAAAAATATGATGGCCGTTTCAAGGATATTTTCCAGGAAATCTTTGAAAACGAATTCAAGGCACAATACGAAGCCGCCGGTATTGTATACGAACACCGCCTGATCGATGATATGGTCGCCAGTGCCCTGAAATGGAATGGTAATTTTGTATGGGCCTGTAAGAATTATGATGGTGATGTACAAAGCGATACGGTCGCTCAGGGCTTCGGTTCACTCGGACTGATGACTTCTGTATTGATCACGCCGGATGGTAAAACCATGGAAGCGGAAGCCGCCCATGGAACCGTTACCCGTCACTACCGGGATCACCAGGCCGGAAAACCCACATCTACCAACCCGATCGCTTCTATCTTTGCCTGGACCCGTGGACTCGCGTTCCGTGGTAAACTGGATGGCAATCAACCGTTGATCGATTTCTGCCTGGCACTGGAAACCGTTTGTATTGAAACGGTGGAAGAAGGCAAAATGACCAAAGACCTGGCCGTTTGTATCCATGGAAATAAAGTGAAACACGGCGATCATTTCTTGTATACGGAAGAGTTCCTGGAGGCGATTGACAGTAATTTGCAGAAGAAACTGAAATAATTTCAAATTGATTCCAAAGAGGTTGTCGGACAAACAACCTCTTTTTTTATACCCGTTAAAAAATCAAAATTCAAAAGTAAAAAGTAAAAAATCTCATAGCAGATCGATTCTGGACTATAAATACCATTCTGAATCCAGGAAAATCAGGTATGGTGCCATCCGTTTTGAATAGTACAGACTAAAGGCTTTTGACTTTTTAATTTTTACTTTTGACTTACAAATCTGGTTATGAAAAAAAGAACAGACTATATCACCTGGGACGAATACTTCATGGG